>CAQUUC010000004.1 GCA_948896235.1 uncultured Clostridia bacterium | reverse complement strand
ATTTACCAGGTAAAAATCAAGTCTTTTTACCTGGTAATTTTTGGTCTTTTGTATTTTATTAATCTACAATATTAATATTTATATTTTTCTTTTCATATTTCTAATAATAGCTTTATCTTGATTACTTACTCTATATGACTCTACTATCTTTTGTAATGCTTTGTTATAGGTAAAGTCATCCAATGTATTATTAATAAGATATTTCATCGTTATTTCAGGATATTTTATATAAGCTATTGATATTGTCCATGCTATAGCCATTTTTACATAGTATCCTTCATGTTTGATATTCTCTAATATATTAATAACTTCTTTTACATACTCATCTGTTATGTAAAAATCTAATAACATAACAATAAAAAATCTAAGTTCAAATTCTTCCATAGAGTTCTTATATTGTTGTAAAAACTTCCATACTTCTTGTTTGTTTTTATTTGCAAATTTAAGCCCTGCGCAAAACACATCACAAATAGCCCAATTATCTATTTTAGGCACGAATTTCTTAACATATCTTAACCTTTCTTCTAGATTCATTTTAGAAAGTCCTATTACCATTCCTTGTAACATTATTTCTTCATAATATTCATTTTTTGCATTATCAAGATAACTTCTAAAATCACTTTTTGATAATTCTTTTGCATAATTTCTTAATACTGGAACTCTAACTCCTACTATATTATTTGTATTTGGACAAAGTCCACTATGAAATTCCTTATATTTTGTATCAGCTAATTCAAATATTCTTTTTTCTATTTCTTCATTCATATACCTACCTCTTATTTTTTCTACATTATATCATAAAAGTATAAAAATTCATAAAATCTTTATATTTTCTTATTTTTTAATTAAGAATTGTATGGTATTATATATTTTAATATTGAAATTTATTTAAAATATGCATATATTATACTGGAGGTTTTTATGGACGAACAAAATACAAAAAAATTTAAAATTATTAAAATTATACTATTTATTTTAACACTTGTTTTAATAACAGCTATTACAATTAAATTATTTCCTTTATTTACTAATTTAGGTACAAGTGAAGGTCAGCTTAAATTCAAAGAAGAAATTGCAAATTCGGGTCCTAATGGTGTATTTATGCTTCTTGGTCTTCAGTTATTACAAATACTTATTCCGGTACTACCAGGAGAGCCTATAGAATTTTTAGCAGGAATGTGTTATGGGACTATAGGTGGAATGTTTATAATTTTTTTAGGAGCATTTTTAAGTTCCTTTATTATATTTTATTGTGTACGCAAGTTTGGTAGGAATTTTATTCATACTTTTTTTGGTAAAGATAAAATTGAAAAATTAGAAAATAGTAAATGGTTCTCAAATCCTGAAAAGATTGAATTAATTTTATTTATTGCTTTTTTAATTCCTGGAACTCCAAAAGATTTATTTGTATATATTGCTGGGCTTTTGCCTATTAAACCTTACCGTTTCTTTCTTATATCTACATTTTGCCGTTTTCCTTCTGTTATTTCCTCTACATTTGCAGGAAGCAATGTTGTAGATGGTAATTGGTGGTTATCGATAGTAAGTTATATAGTAACTTTTTCAATATCAGGATTAGGATTATATATTTACAATTTAAAAATGAAAACAAAAAAGGGTGCGCAATAATTTACATTGCTCACCCTTTAGATAGATCTTCATAGATAAAACTTCATAATTCCATTGGCATTGTATTCGACTGTAACAGTTCTTCCTTCAGCTATTTCCCCCGAAAGAATATCTTTATAAGTCTTTACAAATGCCCCTTGCTCGATACGACAGTCAGTTCTCCAAAACCAACCTTTACTTGGTGTTGACAAGCCATCTTCTGTTTCCATATGTAATTGATATTCACTATCACTTATTTTTACATATCTTACAGATTTGACTATAGCTTGCCTGATTTGGTTTGGCTCAGGACTAATCTGAATTGCCACAAAGTTTGGACCATAATCCATACTTTTTACATACGTGCGCCGGTTTTCTTTTTTATCCATACTTTCCCTCCTATTAATTTCACTTTCCTTAACTTAAGGAAAACCTCTTTACCAATTCTATCTTTTAATATTTTAACATTATTTACATAATAAGTCAAACCTTCTTAGTTATCATTTTAAGCGCTTTAGGTCTTTCTATACAAATTATGTGTCCACATCCAAGGCATTTTAATTTAAAGTCCACACCTATTCGTATAATCTCCCATAGTTTACTTCCACAAGGATGTACTTTTTTAGTTCTTACAATATCTCCTACATTATATTCCATAAAAATCACCTTGCTTTATATTCTAGCTAATAGCCATTTTTAATCTTTTTATAACTGATTCTTTTCCAAGTACTTTCATAATTTCATACATATCTGGTGTATTTGCTCTACCTGTTAAACATATTCTTATAACTGTGCTCACATCTCCAACATGTCCTTTAAAGTTATCTGGATTTTGTTTGAATTCTTTTGTTTCTCTTGCATATCCAAATTTTTCGGATAAGTCTTTTATTTTGTTAAACCAAGTTTCTTTATCGTCATTTATATCAAAATATTCTTCTATATATGTAGTAATTATATTTTTAATTTCTTCCTTATCTAAAATTTTCTGAAATTCATATTTTGGCTTTTCTTTAAAATACTCATCATCATACATATATAGAACATTTTCTTTTACATCTTCCCATTTTCCAATATCTCTTCTTGGTTTTACATTTCCACGTTCAATTCCTAATACTTGTAAAGAGTATTCTTTATTTTTCTCTAATAACTCTTCTAAATCTTTATCATATTTTTTTGCCCAATTTAATGCTTTTTCATAAACCTCTTCTTTAGTATATTTTGAAATAACACGTTTTGAAATGTCGCAAAGTTTTATAATATCGAATAATGCACCACTTACACTCATTTTATTTAATTGTAATTCGAATTCTTCCATTTTGGCATCTGGATTTTGTCTTCTCCACTGTTCAAAGTTAGAATTAGCTATATTTAATAGATATTCATCTACCGCTTCTTCTGGTATTCCAACTTCTGCATAATAACTTACAGCAGCTTCTGAATCTTTTCTTTTACTTAATTTTCTTTTTGCTCCATTTTCCTCTTTCATTATTGGTGCTATGTGTGCATATTTAGGTGCTTTAAAGCCTAAACTTTGAAATAGTTGTAAATGAAGTGGTACAGAAGATAGCCATTCATCTCCACGTATTACATGTGTTGTTCCCATTAGATGATCATCAACCGCATGTGCAAAATGATAAGTTGGAAGTCCATCTGATTTAATGATAACAATATCTTGGTCATTTTCTGGAAAATCAACATTTCCTTTTATAACATCATGATGCTTTATTTTCTTTTCGGGATTTCCTGGTGATTTAAATCTTAATATATATTCTTCACCATTTTGAATTCTTTCTATTTGTTCATTTACAGGAATATGTCTACATTTACTCCACACCCCATAATATCCTGTTCTTTCTTTTGCAGCTTCTTGTTTTTTTCTCATTTCCTCTAGTTCTTCTTGCTTGCAAAAACATGGGTATGCATAACCTTTTTCAACTAAATATTTTGCATATGCTTGATAAATTTCTTTTCTTAAAGATTGTTTGTATGGACCATAGTTTCCAACATATTCATTTTCATTTATCATTCCTTCGTCTGGTGACATTCCAAATTCCTTTAAAGCTTCAATAATACCTGTAACACCATTTTCTACTTCACGTTTTTGATCTGTATCTTCAATTCTTAAAAAGAATACTCCTCCTGTCTGGTTTGACATCTTTCTTGCAATAACTGATTGATACAATCCACCTATATGAACAAATCCTGTTGGGCTTGGTGCAAATCTTGTAACTACTGCTCCTTCAGGTAAATTTCTTTTTGGATATTCTTCTTCATAATATGAAATATCTTTCACATTTGGAAATATTACATTGGCTAAATCTTTATAATCCATACTTTTTCCTTCTTTCTTACTAAATTTCCATTATAATCGGCAATATCATAGGGTTTCTTTTGGTTTTTTGATAAATATAATCTCTTAAATTATCTTTTAAATTTGATTTTATTATAGACCATTCTCTTATATGTTTTTCTTCACATTTTGAAATTTCATCTCTTATTACTTGTTTAACATCGTCCATTAAATTCTCAGATTCACGAACATATACAAATCCTCTTGAAATAACATCTGGTCCAGCTACTACTTCTCCTGTTGATTGGTCCATTGTTAATACTATTACTATAAGTCCATCTTGTGATAGGTGTTGCCTATCTCTTAAAACAATATTTCCTACATCTCCTACACCTAAACCATCTACTAATATCTTTCCTGAAGGTACTGTCCCTGTTAGTTTTGCTTCTTTTTCATTTAACTCTAATACTCTTCCATTAGTCATTATAAATGTATCACTAACATCTACTCCCATTTTTTTAGCAGTTTCAATGTGTGCAATTAGTTGTCTATATTCTCCATGAACTGGTATAAAGTATTTTGGTTTTGTAAGTGCAAACATTAATTTTTGTTCTTCTTGGCATGCATGTCCTGATACATGTACATCTTCTAATGCTGAATATACAACTTCTGCACCAATTTTCATTAAATCGTCTATTACTTTTGATACAAATTTTTCATTTCCAGGTATTGGATTTGCAGAAATAATTACTAAATCATTTGGTGTTATTGTAACTTTTCTGTGTTCCCCTGCTGCCATTCTAGTTAATGCAGACATAGTTTCTCCTTGTGAACCGGTGGTAATTATCACTAATTGATCATCTGGATAATTGTTTATCATATCTATATCTATAAATACATTGTTTGGAACTTGTATATATCCAAGTTCAATTGCAGTTTGTATCATATTTATCATACTTCTACCGCATACTGCAATTTTTCTTCCATATTTTACTGAAGAATTTACAATTTGTTGAACTCTATGAACATTTGAAGCGAATGTAGCTACTACTATTCTTTTGGTACAATTTAAGAATAATTTTTCAAAAACATCTCCAACTGTACTTTCACTCATTGTATAGCCTTTTCTTTCTGCGTTTGTACTATCACTCATAAGTGCAAGTACCCCTTTATTTCCAAGCTCTGCTAATCTTCCAAAGTCCATTCTTTCATCATCTATTGGTGTATAGTCTATTTTAAAATCTCCTGTGTGTACAACAGTTCCAACTGGTGTATGAATTGCAAGAGCAACTGCATCTGGTATACTGTGGCAACTTCTAATAAATTCTACTTGCATTTTTCCAAAATTGATTGTTTCTCCTTGATTTACAATGTGCATTTTTGTACTTCTTAATAAACCATGTTCTTCTAATTTATTATTAATTAATCCAACTGTTAACCTTGTAGCATATATTGGTATATTTATTTGTTTTAACAAGTATGGAATTGAACCAATATGATCTTCGTGTCCATGTGTTATTACTAAGCCTTTTATTTTATCTTTGTTTCTTACAAGATATGTTACATCTGGAATTACTAAGTCTACTCCAAGCATATCATCTTCTGGAAACGCCAAACCACAATCTACTACAATCATTTCATTTTCATATTCAAATACTGTTATATTTTTTCCTACCTCTAGCAATCCTCCAAGTGGAATTATTTTTAATGGACTTTTCTTAAATGTAAAAGCATTATCTTGTTTTTTATTATCTTTTCTACTTCTTGAGCTTGTTCTACCTTTTGTATTTCTACTATTTACTGTATTTTTTGCCTTTTCTAATTTCTCATTTTTTTCTGTATCTTCTTTTTCCACTTCTAACTTAATTTCTTTTTTAGAATCTGCTTTTGTAGTTGTTTTTTTAGTATTTCTTCTATTTGCATAATTTCTTCTTGTGTTCTTTTTTACTTGATTTTCCCTTTCTATAACATTATCTTTATATTCTTCTGTTCTAATCTCCTCCATATTTTTTAATCTCTCCTATCTCTTTATCATACTTAGATTTAACTATACACAAAAAAATCAGTTTAGTAATAAACTGATTGATTTTAGAAAATATTTTATATATAACACTTTTAATATAAATTTATAGTCTAAATTCCGCACATACTATAAAGTTATAATTATCTCATTCATTTTTATATTCTATTTTCTCTTAAATCAATACATTAATATTATTTATCTCATTTAATTGTTTTTATACATAAATTTAAATCTCTTCTTTACCATTTTTAGGTAACAACTTTTGTTATTATACTATATTTATTTAAAATTGTCAAACTATTTTTCTTATAGGCTAAATATAAAAATAGGAATTGCATTTTATACAATTCCTACATATTTACAACCAATTTATTAAATTTTGATTTTATATAGTTTTCTAGCTTTCCGCATAAATTCATTTGGTTCGATTTCCTTTTTTGCTACCATATCAAGTCCCTTTTCCCAACTTGCAGTTAATTTAGGATTTAGCATATCTGGCATTACATTTAAAACCACATCATATATAATTTCTCCATATGTTGTTGGAGTTATTATTTGAGTTTTTGAATTTATTTCTATGTATTTAATTTTTTCTAACTTTTTCATTATTTCAGCTCTTGTTGCACTCGTTCCTATACCTGCTCCTTTTATTTGTTCCCTTAATTCTTCATCTTCTATTAACTTTCCTGCATTTTCCATTGCTAAAATAATTGACCCTGAATTATACCTTGTAGGTGGACTTGTTTCGGCATCTTTTGTTTCAAGATTTAGTATATTTATTTTTTCACCTTTTTTTAATGTATTTAGTATATCTATATTATTTTCAGTCTCTTTTTCATTTACCTCATCTTCTTTTTTTGATTTTAGTACTTCAAGATATCCTTGTTTAATACATACTTTCCCACTTGTATTAAATGTTTCATTTTCAATATTTATTGTTATAGATATTTTATTAAATTCTGCTGATGGATAAAAAATGCTCAAAAAACGTTTTACAATTACTTTATAGATATCCTTTTGTAAATTAGGTAATGCATCAAAATTTTCATATCCTTGCCCTGTTGGTATTATTGCATAGTGGTCTGTTATTTTTGAATCATTCACATATTTTGTTTTTACTAAGTTTGTAGAATATTTTTCTTCTACCATCTTCTTTATTATTCCGTCCAACCTCTTCATCTTTAAACCCTTTAGCAATTCCATTTAAATTCTTTGAAATTTCTTTTGCTACAGCTGTAGATAATACTCTTGCATCTGTTCTTGGGTATGTTACTAGTTTTTTCTCATATAAATTTTGAATAATCTCTAATGTTTCATCTGGCTTTATCTTAAAACGCTTTGTACATTCATTTTGAATTTCTGCAAGATTAAAAAGTAATGGTGCATTTTCTTTTTGTTTTGATTTTTTAACTTCTGTAACCATTCCTTCTTTTTCCATAAGGCTAAGTATAAATTCTTTTGCATCACTTTCTTTTTTAAATCCTGTTTCATTATATAATTCATTTGAATTATACCTTTTAGAATTTTCTGTTACTTTCCATTCTGCCTTAAATGAACTTTCTTTGTCTCCAAACTCTCCTATTATTTTATAATACTTTGTTTTTACAAAGTTTCTAATTTCTCTTTCCCTTAATACAATCATTCCAAGTACACAAGTCATAACTCTTCCTACTGATATAGATGCTTTTTCTAGATTTGCTTCTTTTGCAACTCTTCTTCCATAAATTATAGAAAGTAATCTAGAAAAGTTAATCCCTATTAAATAGTCTTCTTTTGCTCGCAAGTATGCTGCATTTGATAAACTATCATATTCTTTTAAATCTTTTGCTTCTCTTATACCTCTTAATATTTCTTCTTCTGTTTGTGAATCAATCCATACTCTTTTCATAGAAGCCTTTGGATTTGGTTTTGCCATCATAAATACAAGCCTTTGTATATATTCTCCTTCACGTCCGTGAGTCTCCTGCATTATATATTTCTACAACATCTTCTCTTTTTAATAACTCCTGTACTATATTAAACTGATTTTGTACCGCTGGTATTATTTCATATTTCCACTCACTTGGTATAAATGGTAAAGTATCTAATCTCCATTTTTTTAGGTTTTCATCATATTTTTCTGGATAGCTCATTGTAACTAAGTGTCCTACACACCAGGTAATAATCCATTCTTCTGATTCTAAATATCCGTTTTTTCTGGTGGTATTTACTTTTAGAGCTTTTGCAAATTCCATTGCTACAGATGGCTTTTCAGTTATTAGTAATTTCTTTGGCATTTCTAACTTCCTTTTTCTATTCTTTCTTTAATATATGTATTTGCTATTTTTATAATTTCTTGCATTTGTTCTTTTGTTTCCTTATATATGCATAGAGGTTGCATTATTCTTTCAATATAATTTTTTTCTTTTATAATTTTTAGTCCTGTTATATAATTATAATCGAATATAAAAGAAATAATATTTATATAATCGTCAATTCCTTTATTGAATTCATTTCTGTCTGCTTGCTCATATTTTTCAAAATTTTCCATAACTTTAGGACTAATTATTTGTTTTGAAATTTCTTTGTAATTATATAACACATTATTATTTTTCTCAATATCTTCTACAAATACTCTAAATATATCTGTTTTATCTGCATCACGTACAATTCGTGCTTGTAATAATTCTTCGCTATTTAACCCTTTTTCTATTTTAAATTTATTATGGTTGTTTATAGCTTTATATATTATAGCATCATATTTTGTATCTTTTATAAAATCTCTAATAATTCCATCTTCAAATAAAATTTTTACTCCTAAGTTTGCATGGTCAATACTATCTCTATCCTTAAAAGTATTATAAATTTTTACTTGTTCAAATCTTCCAATATCGTGTAATAGACTTATTAACTCAGCAAGTAACTTCTGTTCTTCGTTTAATTTTAAATCTTCTGCAATCTTTTTTGCAGCTTCTACAGTTTTAAATGTGTGTTTTACTTTTAATTCAATTTTGGTATTATTTATATCATATGGTTTTACATATTCGCTAAATGCCTTACTTGCTTTTTCAATATTAATCATTTTATCTATCACCTTACACATTATATTATATAATTTTAATTTATACAACAATTTTCATATCTTACAATTTCATCTTTATGCTTTGCAATTTCACTTTCTAGTGCCATTTCTACAAATTCATCTATTGAAATATTTAATTCTTGGCATATTTTACACATTTCCTCATATAATTCCAAACTTATTTGTATGGTTAATTCAACTTTTTCCATAATTATCACCTCTTCTTTATTATATATCTCATTTACAAAAAGTCAACTTTTGTTCTGTGATTTTTTTATTTTTCCCTTTATTTTTCTATTATTTTGTTATATAATAATGCTAATATTTATTTTAAAAGAAAAGGATTGATTTTATGGCATACAATTTTAAAGAAGTAGAAGAAAAATGGCAAAAATATTGGGATGAGAATAAGACTTTTAAAACTGATGTCTGGGATTTTTCAAAACCTAAATTTTATGCTCTAGATATGTTTCCTTATCCATCAGGACAAGGCTTACACGTTGGACATCCTGAAGGATATACCGCAACAGATATTGTTTCTAGAATGAAAAGAATGCAAGGATATAATGTTCTTCATCCTATGGGTTGGGATGCTTTCCGGGCTTCCTGCTGAACAATATGCAATTAAAACAGGAAAACACCCTTCAGGATTTACTGAAGCTAATATTCAAACTTTTAAAAGACAATTAAAGATGCTTGGATTTTCTTTTGATTGGGATAGAGAAGTTTCTACAGCTGATCCAAATTATTATAAATGGACTCAATGGATTTTTAAGAAATTATATGAAGATGGATATGCAAAATTAATCGAAATGCCTGTTAACTGGTGTGAAGAATTAGGAACAGTTCTTGCAAATGACGAAGTTATTAATGGAAAAAGTGAACGTGGTGGATATCCTGTTGTTCGTAAAAATATGAAACAATGGGTGCTAGATATTCCAAGTTACGCAGAAAGTTTACTTGAAGGTTTAGAAACTCTTGATTGGCCAGAATCTACAAAAGAAATACAAAAGAATTGGATAGGAAAAAGTGTTGGTGCAGAAGTTAAGTTTAAAATAAAAGGCTTTGAAAATCTTACATTTACAGTATTTACTACAAGACCTGATACTCTATTTGGCGCAACCTATTGTGTACTTGCTCCAGAACAGGAATTAGTTTCACAAATTGTTACTGATGAGCAAAAAACTCTTGTAGAAGAATATATAAAGCTTGCTGCTTCTAAATCTGACCTTGAAAGAACCGAACTAAATAAAGAAAAAACTGGTGTATTTACAGGTGCTTATGCAATTAATCCAGTAAATAATGAAGAAATTCCAATTTGGATTTCTGATTACGTACTTAATACTTATGGTACAGGAGCAATAATGGCTGTTCCTGCTCATGACCAAAGAGATTATGAATTTGCTACTAAATTTGGATTAAAAATTATTCCTGTTTTAGATGGTGGAGATATCTCTAAAGAAGCTTTCACAGAAGATGGAATTCATATTAATTCTGGTTTCTTAGATGGATTAGATAAAGATGAGGCAATAAATAAAATAACTACCTGGCTTGAAGAGAACGATATTGGTAAAAAGAAGGTAAATTATAAATTACGTGAATGGATATTTGCAAGACAACGTTATTGGGGTGAACCAATTCCAATTATCCATTTTGAAGATGGTATGAAAGTATTAGATGATAATGAACTACCTTTAATTTTACCAGAACTTGAAGATTATAGTCCTTCAAAAACTGGTGCTTCACCTCTTGATAAAGCTACCGCTTGGGTAAATGTAAATATAGCTAATAAAGAAGGAAAAAGAGAAACTTCTACTATGCCAGGCTCAGCTGGTTCAAGTTGGTACTTCTTACGTTATATTGACCCTAAAAATGAACACGAAATTGCAGATAAAAAATTAATGGAACATTGGATGCCAGTTGATTTATATATGGGTGGACCAGAACATGCTGTAGGACATTTACTATATTCTCGTTTTTGGAACCAATATTTATATAATAAAGGTGTTGTTAGCCATAAAGAACCATTTAAAAAACTTCGTCATCAAGGTATGATATTAGGTTCAAATGGTGAAAAAATGAGTAAATCTAAAGGAAATGTAGTTAATCCTGATGATATGGTTAAAAATTATGGAGCAGATTCTTTAAGATTATATGAAATGTTTATGGGTCCAATTGATGCAGCAAAACCTTGGGATCCAAATGGAATTGAAGGCTCTAAAAAATTTATTGATCGTGTATGGAGATTATATGCCGAATCTGAAAAAATACAAGAAAAAGAAAATAAAGCTTTAGAAAGAATTTATCATTATACTGTTAAGAAAGTGACAAAAGATTATGAAAATATGGACTTTAATACTGCAATTAGCCAAATGATGATCTTCATTAATGAGTGCTATAAAAATGATATAGTTCCTAAAGAATATGCGTCTCGGATTTTTACAATTACTAAATCCTGTAGCACCTCATATTACAGAAGAACTATGGCAATTACTTGGTAATAACTCTTCTATTGCTTATTCTATATGGCCAAGTTATGATGAAGAAAAGACTAAAGAAGATACTTTTAATCTTCCAATTCAAGTTAATGGAAAACTACGTGCTAATATTGATGTTCCTATGAATTTGCCACAAGAAGAAGTAAAAGAAATTGCTCACAAACAAGTTAGTTCATACTTAGAGGGAAAAGAAATTGTAAAAGAAATTTATGTAAAAAATAAAATTTATAATATTGTTATAAAATAATTTTATCCAATTTAAATTAATATAAGTTTTTGGGCGGAACCATACTGGTTCCGCCCTTGTTCATCTTAGGCCACTTCTGCAAAATATGCATACCATTCTGAGAGAAAGCCCTTATCTTTTTCCATCATTTTCATATAATTCTCGAAATAGATGGTATCCTTTACAGTTACTTTCATCTTGGCTTTCTCAAAGAATATCCGGTTTTGAATCCCCCAGTCGATAATATTTGCCTTTTCCTCCAACCATTCACAGGTCTTAAGGTTGAAACTGTTCCTGAAGGATATACAGTAAGCCAACAAGTACTTGTAGACTTTTACCGAACCAATTCCTGAGATTTTTTCAACGTCCCCTTTTTCCCCGAAGAATTGGTCTGCAAATCTCTCCAGTTTCTCGCCATTTTGATACTGAAATGTAGTCATTGTTTTTCCTCCTGTTTTCTCGATGAACTTTAAACTACTATACTTATATTATAACACATAAATTTACTTTTTTCCAGTATTTGTATTTTGTAACTTAAACGTAACAAAAGTTTAATACGTTAGAAACACATTAAGTTAGATTTTGTTATATAATATTGGTTGTTAATTTACTAAGGAGAAAATTTAAATGAGTATAAAAACAGAATTGAAAAAAGAAGGAATTGAAGTAATAAAACCACTAGATACTCTTAGTGTTATAACTATTGCAAAAAATGTCGCTACAAAACTTGTAATGGCATTTCCTGAGCAGAATTTAAATTGTAATGAATTGTTTATTAGGCTTTCAAGACTTAATATGTATATTGCAAAAATGCCTCATAGTATGGCCCAAGCTAAATATTATTATAGAAATTCTTCAATTTATTTTAGTAATGATATAGATTTTTCTAATATAGATTCATATGCTACACATGAATGTATCCATTATTTACAAGAACTTCGTGATACAAAGCATAATCTTATTCACTTAGGACTTTGTGATTTCACAGATTCTAGGTTACCTGGTATGGCACTAAATGAAGCTGCTGTACAACTTATGAGTTCTAAAGCTTTAAATGAAAAAACTGATATTGTTAAATATTTTGATATAACATTTCCTACAAACAGTCCATATTATTATGCCTTGGAATGTAATCTAATTAATCAAATGGCTTATATTACAGGTGAATATGCTTTATTTAATAGTACTTTATATAGTAATGATAGCTTTAAAAGAAAATTCATTTCTTTAACTTCAGAAAAAGCATTTTATAAAATTCAAGGTAATTTAGATAAACTTATTGAATTAGAAGATACTTTAAGTGCTGAAGTTACAAAACTTGGTAATAGTGATCTTTCAATTAAAGTTATAAATAAAATAGAAAATGAAATCTCTAATTTACGTTTAAAAATTAGTGAATTATTTATTAATACACAGAATTTAATTTTGACTAGCTATTTTGATAGTAACTTAAAATCAATCGTAAATTTAGAGCAAGTAGAAAAATATAGAAGACAATTATATAATTATAAGAATTTAATTGGTACAACAGCAAATTATACATTTTTTAATGACTATTACATTCAAAAAATGGCTGAACTAGAAAGAAAATGTTATGCTTTTGAAAATAGCCAAGAATTATCCTTGGTCGCTATAAAGCGAAATTTGTTTTCTATTCTTATTAGTAAGATAAAAAGATTATTTATTGGTAATAATATATATGTAGAAGAATAAAAAAATGGCTTTACGCCATTTTTTTATTTCTCTAGAAATCTCATAATTCCATTTGCTGCATCTCTTCCAGCTCTTGATGCCCATGCAACAGTTGCTTTTTCTCCACTTAAATCTCCACCTGCAAATATTTTTTCTTTAGAAGTCCTATGATTTTCATCTATTTGTATATTTCCTTTTTTAGTAAGTTCTAGTCCTAAGTTTTCTACTATATCTTTTTCAGGTTTTGAACCTACTGCCATTACTACATAATCCATATCCATTACGTAATTACTTCCTTCTATATCGATAGGAACTTCTCTTGTTTCCCCTTCTTTTTTTACAAGTTCAGTTTTTATACATTCTATTTTTTCTACTTTTTTATCACCTATAACTTTAACTATATTATTTTGAAATAAAAATTCTATTCCTTCAAGTTTTGCATCTTGAATTTCTTTTCTCTCTGCTGGCATCCATACTTCTGATCTTCTATAAATTACCTTGACAGCTTTTGCGCCTAACCTTTTTATTGTTCTTGCTGTATCCATTGCTACATTTCCACCACCCATTACTGAAACTGTTTTACCAGTATAATTTGGATGGTTACCACTTTCTAGCAATTCATTCCCTCCATATACACCCTCTAAATCTTCTCCTTCTATTCCCATTTTAGAAGATATATTTGCACCAAATGCTAGAAATACTGCATCATATTCATCTTCTAATTCTTGAATAGTAATATTTTTACCAAGAGTCTGGTTATATTTTACTTCTATCCCTAATTTTAATATTCTTTCAATTTGTTTATCTAATATATTTTTATCTAATCTAAAATCAGGAATTCCGTGTCTTAATATTCCCCCAAGTTTATCATATTTTTCATATATAGTAACCTTATATCCATTTCTTGCAAGATGTGCTGCACATGAAAGTCCTGCTGGACCTCCACCAATAACAGCAACTTTTTTATTCTTTAATTCATTAGTAAATTTGGTAATTTCATAATTATTTTCTATTGCTAAATCTCCTATATATGCTTCTAAATCTCCTATGCTAACTGATTCTCCTTTAATTCCTCTTACACAACTTCCTTCACATTGGCTTTTATGTGGACATATTCTTCCACAAATAGGTTGTAATATAGTAGTATTAGATAAAACTTCATATGCTTCTTTATATTTTTCTTCTTTTACAAATCTAATAAATTCTGTAATATCATTTCCTAATGGACATCCCTTTTGGCACATTTTTACTTTACATCCTAAACAATGTTCTGCTTTTTTTATTATTTCTTCTCTTTCTATATTCATATTTCTTCTCCATTTTATATGTTATGAATTTTATTTCTCTTTTTATTTTATTATTAAGTAACAGTAATGTCAATATGTCTGACTAGTTTGTATAGAAAGAAAAAAATAGCAAAGATTACAATTTTTTGTAACCCTTGCTATAAGTCTATTTTAGCTTACAATTAAGCAATAATTTCAGAAACGATTCCTGAACCTACTGTTCTTCCACCTTCACGAATAGCGAATCTTAATCCTTTTTCGATAGCGATTGGAGTAATAAGTTCGATTGTCATTGCAATGTTATCTCCTGGCATAACCATTTCTGTTCCTGCAGGTAATTCGATAACACCTGTAACGTCTGTTGTTCTGAAGTAGAATTGTGGTCTATATCCGTTGAAGAATGGTGTATGACGTCCACCTTCTTCTTTTGTTAGAACGTATACTTCAGATTTGAATTTTGTATGTGGATTGATTGTTCCTGGTTTTGCTAGAACTTGACCTCTTTCGATATCTTTTCTATCAATACCTCTTAATAGAACACCAATGTTATCTCCAGCTTCAGCTTGGTCTAATAGTTTTCTAAACATTTCTACACCTGTAACAACTGTTTTTCTTCTTTCTGCAGATAGTCCAACCATTTCAACTTCATCAGAAACTTTTACAATTCCTCTTTCTACTCTACCTGTTGCAACTGTTCCACGTCCTGTAATTGTGAATACGTCTTCAACTGGCATTAAGAATGGTTGATCAACTGGTCTTTCTGGTGTTGGTATATAGCTATCAACTGCTTCCATTAATTCTTTCATGCATGCATATTCTGGTGCATTTGGATCTGTTGCTGTAGATTCTAGTACTTTTAATGAAGATCCTTTGATAACTGGAATATCATCTCCTGGGAAATCATAGCTTGATAATAAGTCTCTAACTTCCATTTCAACTAATTCTAATAATTCTGGATCGTCAACCATATCGCATTTATTTAAGTAAACAACGATATATTTAACTCCAACTTGTCTTGCAAGTAGGATGTGCTCTCTTGTTTGAGGCATTGGTCCATCAGCTGCTGATACAACTAATATTGCACCATCCATTTGTGCAGCACCTGTAATCATGTTTTTAACGTAGTCAGCGTGTCCTGGACAGTCAACGTGTGCATAGTGACGGTTGTCTGTTTCATATTCAACGTGAGCTGTGTTAATTGTGATTCCTCTTGCTTTTTCTTCTGGTGCTCCATCGATTTGATCATAAGCTGCGTATTGAGCTTTTCCTAATAATCCTAAATATTTTGTAATAGCTGCTGTTGTTGTTGTTTTTCCGTGGTCAACGTGACCAATTGTACCGATATTAACGTGTGGTTTTGTTCTTTCAAATTTAGCTTTTGCCATTTTTGAATTCCTCCTTATTTTTATTTTATTTTTAAAATTTAATAACGAATTTATTAATTTGCATAAGTATTTTATAATACTTTTTCCATTTTTGCAATAGTTTTAGTATATTTTTCACTCTTAACTATTAACTTTTTAAGTTCTATTCTTCCTTTTTAGCACGTGATGCTACTATTGCATCTAATACTGATTTTGGAACTTCTTCATAGTGAGATGGTTCCATTGCATATGTTCCTCTACCTTGTGTTTTTGAACGTAAGTCTGTTGCATAACCAAACATCTCTGATAATGGAATAAATCCACGAATTATTTGGTTACCAGCTCTTGATTCCATTCCTTCCATTTTTCCACGTCTTGAGTTTATATCTCCTATAACATCTCCCATATATTCTTCTGGAACTGTTACTTCAACTTTCATAATTGGCTCTAATATTACAGCTTTACCTTTTTTACATCCTTCTTTGAATGCCATAGATCCTGCAATCTTGAATGCCATTTCTGAAGAGTCAACTTCATGGTAAGAACCATCAACAAGTGTAGCTTTAAAGTCGATAACTGGGTATCCTGCAAGTATACCACTATCTGCTGCTTCACGAATTCCTTCTTCAATTGGTTTAATATATTCTTTTGGAACAACACCACCAACGATTTTGCTCTCAAATTGAATTCCTGATCCTGGCTCTAATGGTTCCATTTCTAACCAAACATGACCATATTGTCCACGACCACCTGATTGACGAATGAATTTTCCTTCTACTCTAACAGCTTCACGGATAGTTTCTTTGTATGCAACTTGTGGTTTACCAACATTTGCTTCTACTTTAAATTCTCTTTTTAATCTATCAACGATAATGTCTAAGTGTAATTCTCCCATTCCTGCGATAATTGTTTGACCTGTTTCATGATTTGTATATGTTTTAAATGTAGGATCTTCTTCTGCAAGTTTTGCAAGAGCGATTCCCATTTTTTCACTTGCTACTTTATCTTTAGGTTCGATAGCAATATCAATAACTGGTTCTGGGAATTCCATAGATTCTAGAATAACTGGATGAGCAGGATCACATAATGTATCACCTGTTGCTGTATCTTTTAAACCTACGGCTGCTGCAATATCACCTGAAAATACTTCTTCAATATCTTCTCTATGATTTGCATGCATTTGTAATATTCTTCCTATTCTTTCTTTTTTGTCCTTTGTTGAGTTTAATATAGTAGTTCCTGCTTGTAATGTTCCTGAATAAACTCTAAAGAAACAAAGTTTTCCAACAAATGGGTCTGTTGCAATTTTAAATGCAAGTGATGCAAATGGTTCGTTATCACCTGTTTTTGCTTCTATTTCATTTCCATCTAAATCTACACCTTTAATATGTGGTATGTCTAGTGGAGATGGCATATAATCAACTATTGCATTTAATAATTCTTGAACACCTTTGTTTTTATATGAAGAACCACAACATACTGGAACGATATTGTTTGCAATTGTTCCTTTACGTAGTCCTTTTTTTATTTCTTCTTCTGATAAATCCCCTTCATCTAGGTATTTCATCATTAATTCATCATCTTGTTCAGCTGCTGCTTCTACCATTTGCTCTCTATATTTTTTAGCTTCTTCTAACATATCAGCTGGAACATCTTGTTCTTCAATTTCTTTACCTAAATCGTCTTTATGAACGAATGCTCTCATTTTGATTAAATCTACAATTCCTTGGAAGTTATCTTCTGCACCAATTGGTAATTGCACTGGAACTGCATTTGCATTTAATCTTTCTTTCATTTGAGCAACACATCCTAAGAAGTTAGCTCCTGTAATATCCATTTTATTTACATATGCCATTCTTGGAACATGATATTTATCAGCTTGTCTCCAAACAGTTTCTGATTGTGGTTGAACTCCACCTTTTGCACAGAATACTGTTACGGAACCATCTAATACTCTTAATGATCTTTGTACTTCAACTGTAAAGTCAACGTGACCTGGAGTATCGATAATGTTAATTCTGTGATTTAACCAATGTGTTGTTGTTGCAGCTGATGTAATTGTGATACCTCTTTCTTGTTCTTGAGCCATCCAGTCCATTGTTGCTGCACCTTCATGGGTTTCACCAATTTTATGAACACGACCTGTATAGAAAAGTATTCTCTCTGTTGTTGTTGTTTTACCAGCATCAATATGAGCCATAATTCCTATATTTCTAGTCATCTCTAATGAAACTTCTCTTTTACCCAACTTATTTTCCTCCTTTTTCTTTGAGGTCTTAGGTTTAAAATTTGAAGTTGGATTTTAAAAATTCTTTAATCCAAAACTTTCAAATTCTAACTTCTAACCTATCTTTTACCATTTGTAATGAGCAAAGGCTTTATTTGCTTCTGCCATTCTATGTGTTTCTTCTTTCTTCTTGAATGCTCCACCATTTCCAGTGATTGCGTCAGTAATTTCTCCTGCTAATTTTTCAGCCATTGTTTTTTCATGTCTTTTTCTAGCATATGTTACAAGCCATCTTAAACCTAAAGTTTGTCTTCTTTCTGGTCTAATCTCTAATGGTACTTGGTATGTTGCACCACCAACTCTTCTTGCTTTAACTTCTAAAACTGGCATAATATTTTCAAGTGCAGCTTCAAAAACTTCTAATGGATTTTTTCCTTCTTTTTCTTTTATGATATCAAATGCATCATAAACTATGTTTTGAGCAATTGATTTTTTACCATCTAACATTATGTTGTTTACTAATTTTGTAACAACTTTGCTATTGTATATTGGATCTGGTAAAACATCTCTTTTTGCTATATATCCTTTTCTTGGCACTATTCTTCCCTCCTTATTATTTTGATACTTATATCCCAAGTATCTAGGTACTCTGAAAAATTTAAATTTTTCCGTATAGCGCTATATAATATTTCTAAATTTAAGTACCTTAAAACTTAGTAAGTATTATACGAGCACTAATTTTCTAAAAAACATTCTATTTTTTAGGTCTTTTTGCTCCGTATTTTGAACGAGCTTGCATTCTGTCCTTAACTCCAGCTGTATCTAATGTTCCTCTTATAATATGGTATCTAACACCAGGTAAGTCTTTTACTCTTCCACCTCTTATTAAAACAACACTGTGTTCTTGTAAGTTGTGTCCTATACCAGGAATATAAGATGTTACTTCATATCCATTAGAAAGTCTAACTCTGGCAACTTTTCTTAAAGCTGAGTTTGGTTTCTTTGGAGTAACTGTTTTTACAACTGTACATACACCTCTTTTTTGTGGTGCTCTAGCATCTGTTACAACTTTTTTTCTTGAATTGTATCCATGTTGTAAAGCTGGTGCTGTTGATTTTGTACTAGCTGTTTTTCTTCCTTTTCTTACTAATTGATTAATTGTTGGCACTTAAATTTCACCTCCTATAATTTTATTGTTTCATTATGTTACAAAATGAAACCTTTACGGAAATGCCATTTATAGCATTTTACCATAACGTTTAATATTTTATCACGAAGTATTTTAAAAGTCAAGAAAAATCTTTACTTTTTTATTGACTTTATTGTCTTATTGTGATAACATGCTTTTGCAAAACTTTGTTGCACCTATTTAAGAATAATGTTTATTGGGGATATATATTTTTTAACATAGGAGGTGAAAATGTATGGAAAATGATGTTTTAAATCTTATTTTAAATCGTCTTGATGAGATGAAAGATGATATTAAAACTGTACAAGATCATGTCAAAACTGTACAAGATGATGTTAAAACTGTACAAAAGAATGTTAAAGGCTTAAGAGATGACGTTGACACTGTTTATACTCTTCAACAAGATGACCATAAGATTTTACTAAAAAATACAGATTTATTAAATATCCATACTGAAAGATTAAACACTTTAATTTCTATCGCTAATAATAATCAATATGAACATAATGATTTTGATAAGAGAATATCAAAACTCGAACTTCTTATTAGCTAATTATTTTACAAAAAAAGATAAGCACCAATAAAAAATTACTGGTGTTTATCTTTTTTATACTATATTTGCTGCACCTATAATACCTGCATCATTTTTATATGTAGCTATTAGTAGTTTAGGGCAATTATCTCCAGATACCATTTGATTTTGTTTCAATTTTTCCTCTAATGCTTCCAAAAATATATTTTCATAATAGGCGAAACTTCCACCTATTGATATTGCTTCTGGCTCAAATAGCTTGATTATATTTGATAGTCCTATACATATATTTTCAATATATTCTTTTTCTATTTTTTTCATCTTTTCGTCTTGTATATTGTCATTAATAAGCTTATATAGTTTTATTCCTGTTAGTTCCTCATTAATATTATATTTATCTTTTACTTCTCTTTTTAATGACGTAATTGATGCATACTGTTCAAAACACCCTTTTTTACCACATTTACATTCTATCCCATCTTTTTTTATAGTTATATGTCCTATTTTAAATAGGTCATTTTGAGTTGTACTTAGCAGTGTATCATTTATAAATGCTGCTCCACCAATTCCTGTTCCTATTGTCAAGAATACACAATTTGAATATTCTTTTAAACTCCCATACTTTTTTTCACAAATAGCTGCACATTTTGCATCATTTTTAATATATACTGGTATATTAAAATGTTGCTTTATAGTTTCCTTTATCTTTTCTCCTTCTACAAATCCCAAATTTGTGGATTTTCCAATTTTACCATTTCGTAAAGAAGCTGGATAAGCAATACCAATAAATTTAATTTTATTAATATTTAAACTTTTCTCAAACATAATTTTATCTATATATTGTATTACTGTATCTATTATTATAGTTTCTATATCTAGATTTTCTTTTTTTACTAAGTCTTTTTCTCTTTTTATTATAATATTTCCGTTCTCATCTACTAGTCCAACTCCAATATGACTCCCACCGATATCTATTCCTATTCTCATACATTCCTCCTAATAGAACAAAAACGAAAAGTTTAAATGAATTCTATCTTCACTGTCACTTTTCGCTTTAATTTATATTTTTTATTAATATCCGGCTGCTGATAGTAAGAAAGTACCCATATATACTTGTAAGCATGGTACAAGTACTACTAATACGAAGAATATTAAAACTACGCCAACAATACTATATACAACTTGTGGTAATACTTGCATAATCTTATCCATTATATTGTTAATATCTATTTCCATATATTCTACTAGCTTTTCCATCATTTCAGATAAGTCTGTTTGCATACCAATTTTTAACATCTCTGTAATCATTGATGAAGCTAGTCCAGATTTTTCAAAGGGTTCTATCCAACTTTCTCCAATTAATATATTATTAATTGATGTTTCAATTATTGATAGCATAACATAATTTTTAGATAATCCTTTACTTACTTCTAGGGCTTCTTGTATTCTCATACCATTATTTAAGTTTAAAAGCATTGCCTTTACAAGTCTTGAAAAATCTAAAGAAAATATTAATTCACCAAATATAGGCATAGTATATTTAAAATAGTCAAAATTATATTTTCCTTTTGGTGTTCTAATATACATCAAAATACCAGTTACAATACCAACTATTATTATTGTTGGTATATACCAGAATTGAATTAATGTATCTAAGAAATTTTTAAACCATAAAGTTACTCCTGGTAATTTATCTGTACTTCCTACCGCATCAAAAACATTTTGAATTGCAGGAATTGCAAATAATGTTCCAACTACTAACATTACAATTAATAATACAAATTGTATAATGTTTGGTATTAAAATATTTCTTAACTTTTTATTTAAATCTGCTGTATCGTCTAAATATTTCACTGCTTGTTGTAATGATTTGGTAAGTGAGCCTGATAATTCCCCTACACGTATCATATTTATATATATATATGGAAATACATCACTATAATATTCCATTGTAGTATACATATTTTCACCGGCTTCTACACCAGCTAATATATCCTCTAGTATCCCTTTAAATATATAATTTTCTGTACTGGCAATTATTGTCTGTAATGCGTGAATATTATTAAAATTTGCCTTCTTTAGCAAATAAAAATTTTGAGTAAAGATAACTAAATCTCTTTTGGTTATTTTTTCAGTCTTTGCTAGAGCATTATTGATTTTTTGTATATAAGTTTCTCTGTTTTTTTCTCTATTTTTTATAATGTTAGAGGTATTAACATTTTTCATAATATCTTCAATGTCTTTTATATTTCTTTTGTTTGTTTTTACTGGTTTTTTAGTTATTGCAATTTGTTCTGTAATGCTAATTGGAATTAAGTTATTTCTTTTTAGCTTTCTTATTACAGAACTTCTGTTGTTATCTTCTATTCTATTACTAACAATAACACCGTTTGGAGTTAATGCTCTATACCTGTATACTGCCATTACTTGCTTCTCCTTTCTTATATTTAGGTCCATGAAAGTTGCTTATAAAACCTATATCTATTTATTTCTTTTTATCCTTAATTGCATAATAGTTCTATTTAATGTTTCTATATTTTTTTCTTCTATTTGTGCTTTTGCTTGTTCTAATGTGATTTTCTCATCTACAAATAGTTCTGCAATTGAATTTATTAGGCCTATACTTCCTTTTTCTAAGTTACTTTGTATTGCATCTTCTATTTCTGATACACTTATTTTATCTTTTCTTATTAGTCCAGCTACAATATTATCTACTACCATTACTTCTGGAACTAATACTAATTTTCCATCTGTTCCTTTTAGTAATCTTTGTGAAATTACTAGTTTTAACAATGATGCTATTAAATATTTTACTGTTGGTTGATCACTTATATCATAAAAATTTATCATTCTATCTATTGTTTCTGCACAAGATTTTGTGTGAAGAGTTCCTATTACTAAATGCCCAGATTCTGCAGTTTCTATTGCTGCATCCATTGTTTCTTTATCTCTAATTTCTCCTACTACTACTATATCGCAATCTTCTCTTAATGAGTTTTTAACACCATCACTATAACTTAATGAATCCCCACCTATTCCTACTTCTTTTTGTACTATTACTGATTTTTTAGAATGATGTTTATATTCTACTGGGCTTTCTAAAGTTAAGATTTTTTTATTTTGTGTTTCATTTATTTCATTTATTAGAGCATTCAAGGTTGTAGTTTTACCAGAGTTTGTTTTTCCTGTAACCAACATTAGTCCTTGTGGTTGGAATGTCATTCTTCTTACAATATCTGGCACTCCCAAATCTTCAAATTTTGGTAATTCATTTTTTATTATTCTTAATGTAAAAAGTGGTATATCTTCTGATAATGAAATATTTACTCTAAAACGTTTATCTGTATATTCTAAAAAAGTATCTAATTTTTTTGTTTTTTGAAATACATTATCTTTATCTATATTTCCTCTCACTAAGTAATCATAGATTTCATTCATATCTTCTGGTGTTAGAATATCTGAAGCTTCTACTTCTACTAAATCTCTTATAATTCTTAACATTGGCTTTATGCCACAGATAAAATGTATATCTGACGCATCTTTTTCGATTGCATAATCTAATATTTTTTCTATTTGTATCATTAGTATTTTTCCTCCTATGGATTAAAATATAACTAGTTTTTTATTTAATTCTTGTAATGTAGTAACTCCATTTAATACTTTGTTTAAACCATCTATTACTAAAGGTTTATATTTTCCTTTTAATGCTTCTTCTTTTATTTTTAAGGTTGAAGCATCATTTGTTATTAATTCTCTTATATCATCATCAATTATTAATATTTCAAATATTCCTATTCTATCATAATATCCAGAATTGTTACAGTATTCACAGCCCACAGCATCATATGTAGTTTTTCCATTAGTATTAAACTCTACTCCATATTTTTTTCCTAATTTCGTTATTATATCTATTTCTTCTTCTGTAAAATCTCTTTTCTTTGCACAATGTGGACAGATTTTTCTAACTAATCTTTGTGATACACTGGTAGCAAGGGTACTTGCTATGTCATAATTTGATATTCCCATTTTTCTTAGTCTTGTTATTACCTCTACACTATCTATTGTATGTATTGTTGAAAGTACATAATGACCTGTTTGTCCTGCTTGCATTGCAATTTCTGCAGTTTCTGCATCCCTTATTTCTCCAACTAAAATTATATCAGGATCTTGTCTTAATACTGTTCTTAATGAATCTGAAAAAGTTGTTTTTGCATCTATTTCTACTTGGTTTAAGCCCGGAATTCTAATTTCAACAGGATCTTCTATGGTGGTTACATTTATACTAGGTTTGTTTAAATAATCTACCACACTATATAGGGTTGTAGTTTTTCCTTCTCCTGTAGGTGCAGCCATTATAGTTACACTGTTTTTCTTATTGAAACTTTTATTTACTAGTTCTTCCTCCTTTGGAAATCCCAAATCAAAAAGTCTCTTTACATCTGAATTTTTCTTTAATAGTCTTAATACAAATTTTTCTCCATATACATTTGGTTGTGAAGATACACGTATATTATAATCTGGATAAAGAATAATTCTACCATCTTGTGCTTCTTGTTTTTCTTGATGCATATTAGAAATTGCTTTTAATCTTCCTATAATTTGAGACTGTTTTTCTTTTTCTAAATTTGCAACTGTATATAATTCCCCATCTATTCTATAACGAATTCTTAACGAATCCTCCATTGGTTCAAAATGTATGTCACTTGCTCTTTTATCCATAGCTTTTTTTATTACTGTATCTACCATTCCTGTTATATCATTTGTTGATTTTATATCATTTTTACTATTTCCTTCTAATGATCTTAAAACTTCTTCAATATTACTTTCAAAGGTAATATATTTATCCATTACTAATCCCTTATTTAGTAATAATAATCTAATTGTATCTACTGTTCTTCTATTTGCTGTATCTGAAAAACATACTTTTATTCTTCCATTATCTATTTCAAAAGGTATCGCCTTATTTTGTTTTAGAACATCTATGCCTATATAATCTTGTATATTGATTTTTATATCGTTATTAGTTAAAATCATTGCTTTTTCATCTAAAACTTCTCCTATTGCCTTTATTAATGTATAAGAATCAGCTACTTGTAAAATATTTAATATATCACCCATTTTTCTATTTGGATGTGATTTTTGATATTCTAATGCTTTTTCAATATCTCCTTCGTTTATTACTCCTTTTCTAACTAACTCGATTCCTATTGGTTGTCTTGCCATATAGATTTCCTCCTTTGTTTTTAAGTACTAATTCTATTATACCGTATATTTTTCCTTTTTTATATATGTTTTAGTGTTTTGACATAAATTACTAATTCATTACATATTTTGTTGTTTTTGTATATTCTAGATTTTCTCCTATGGTTATTAAAACAGTTATAACTTTTTTTTCATTTATCTCTTCTAAAGAAAATTTTAAATCTTTTATATTTTCACTAATTCTACTACTATTCATATAAATGCTATTATCTTGAAAGGTGAAAGTATTTCCTGTTAAAAATGTAATGGATTTTTCATTTAGAATAATAATATCATTGTTAACATTTTTAACTTCTTGTAAAAAATACATATTAAATTTTGTAATTTCTGATACATTACTACTACTATCTTCTAAATTGTTTACGTTGGTATAAAAAAATGAAGTAATAGTTGCAATAATCCCTATTACAATTAGCATTGCAATTACATATATAATTAAATTTGCAGTTGTAACACCTCTTGATGAGCCCATTGCTACCTCCTTACTTTCATTTTTAAATTTAATGTTTTATAATTATTTCTTTATTATTAATCTACTAACTTCATTTTTTTCTGGCTTGTTATTTACCGTATATTCTACTTTAACTGTTAAAAGCTTTATTAAATCTTTTTTATCTTGATTCCCTTCTATTTCATCATATCTGTTTAGAGTAACTGTAACAGAATATCCGATTTTGAATAGTTCCATTATCTTTCAAGGTCTGTACTAATGTATTTACTTTGTCTTGAGTGACTTCTTCATATTTCATCATCTCTACATTTTCTATGATATCTATTACTATATTCGTAGCTATAGTT
Source organism: uncultured Clostridia bacterium (assembly GCA_948896235.1). Taxonomy (GTDB): domain Bacteria; phylum Bacillota; class Clostridia; order TANB77; family CAG-508; genus RGIG8482. Next base: position 113,950 of record CAQUUC010000004.1, on the reverse strand, counting down.
TTTCTATTTTTTGATTTAATACTTATATAATAATTGTAAAAAGCACTAGTAATTATTGAAGTGAATATTATTATAATTATTATAGAAATTATTATTTCAGCTGTTGTAAATCCTTTATTACTTGTACATTTAAATATTTTCAAGATATTTTCTTCCCTTTCTCTAAACTTCTGTAAAATTTTACTCTCCTAAATAGTAAAATTTGTATATTTGATTTTAATCATTTCATAAAATAATTAACAATAAAATTCATAGATATAAGCACTATAATATTTGATACACATAAATAAAAAGCTATTGGTGACAATTTGTTTACTTTAACTATTTTAGATTTTTTTATTTTAAAAAACTGTATTATGTTTCTAATTCCAATTGATAATATTGCTAAAATTATTGTTCCTATAGTATTATGCACTCCTGTAAATATTAACATATAAAGTATTAAAATTAATATTTGTATCCAATAATTATAATTTAGCTTCTTCTTTAATAATTTAGTATCTACAAGTAATAAAATAATCATAAAACTTAAATATATAACATATTCATATACATTTGTTTTAATTAGTGTATATGAATATATCATATAAACCAATGCAACAAAAACACCATAAATTAATACAGATTTCTGGATTATACCTTTTTCTTTTTCGATCCCTGCAAGTATAAATAAGCTAGAAAAATATAAAATTGCTATTATAAAATAAAATATTGTACTAACCTTTAAATTATAAACATCTATTTTTAATGAAAGGCTAAATAACACAAAAACTGCTCCTGTTAATATTTCAAACAAAAAATAACGTATACCTATGTTTTTTTTACAATATCTACATTTGCCTTTTAAAAATATATAACTAAATACAGGTACTAAATCTAAAGCACCCAATTTATTATTACAATTTGGACAATAAGAATGTTTATGTGTTATATCTTCTTTTTTAGGAAGTCTATATGTAGCAAGTGTAAAAAAGCTACCAAAATATATTCCTAATATAAATATTATAATTAATAGTACGATTTGTAGCATATTTTCCTCTTTTCTTATTCATACTGTTAAGCTAAATGGCATATACATAATCTGCATATGCCATTTAGTTGATGATTTATTAATTATTGTGCATGGTTTTTAACATATTGGTTTAAATCATTTACAAGATTCATTTCTGCATTTGCTGCATTTTTATAACTACCTGCAGCATTCTCAGCTGTTTTAAATAATCCATTATCTCCTAAAGTTAATGAAATTGTTACACCAGCTAATATTAATAATATTATGATTGTAATTACTAATGCTACTAATGTGATACCTTTTTGTCCTTTTAACATAAAAAATTCCTCCTTAAATATTTTTTCTTTTGATATATCTATATAAATAAATATAACCTATATTATTTTGTTCCAGTTTGTGGTAAGTAATTACCTACTGAATTCGAATTATTTGTACCTGCTGTATTATTTTTATTTGTATTGTTTACAGCAGTATTTCCTTCCGTATTTTGTGAAAAAGGATTTACTTTTCCTTTTTGATAATCTTTTGACTTTTCTGCATTTTTTAAATCTTTACCATCTACTTCATATACTATTTGTGGTTGTTTTTCTTCAGTATCATTTACATTCTTTTCTAATTCTTCTTTAATATTATTAGGTACTTGATATTGTTCAATTTTAGGTACTATTTTACTGGTTGGTATATAATCATACAAAAATACTCCTAGTACTAAAATAATTGCTAACAATAATAAAAGTACAATTATTATTTCCTTTATAATCGACTTCACCCTAAAGTGTCCTCCTTTGTTTAATAATTAAAATTCTAATTGCTTGTTCTATCAACTTTAACGCTAATTCCTTTTACATTAAAAGTTGCTTGTAAGTTTTCTGTATCGTTTGTTGTAGGTACTAATTTAAAAGCTTCAATTCTAAAATTCAATGAAGAATTATTTTCTATTGCTGCCACAAATTCAGATATTGAAACATAACTTCCTGTAATGGTAAAATATATATCATATTCACCTGCTACTCCAGTATTTGCTTGTCTTAATTCATATCTTAAATTAATTCCTTTATCTTTAGCATGATTTCCTATTACTGTTTGTAGATATTCAGTTTCATATGGTCTTGTTATTCTTGCTTCTTTAATATCTTCATTTGAACTATTTAAAACTTTATCATTATATTCTTCTTTTGCTGTTACTAATTGTTTTGCATTTTCATTTAATTCCAGTACAGCTTTTGGCTCATCTACGCTTGTTAATGTACTTACTTTTTCTAATGCACTATCTAACTCCTCATTTTTCTTCTTAATTCCGAGTAATAGATAAAATATCAAGTCCAAATACATTTATTCCTTTGAATATTACCAAATATCCAACTGCTAGTAGCAAAACAATTAATATGGATATTAAAATTTTTCTCATATATACCTATTTTCTCCTTTATCCTATTGGTAGGTCTCCCTCTATTGTTGTTTTTATTGGTCCATCTTGTGAAGTTTTTTGTCCACTATCAGATACTACATTTATTAGTATATTATAATTTTTAATGCTTGCTTTTAAATAGCCTAATTGATCATAAGTATTAGCTTGAGCATTTATAATTATTTTTGTACCACTTGTATTCTCAATAGAAGTTATTTGTACTCCCTTTGGTATGCTAAACATTATTTGATTTAATAATGTAGGTATTGCATTTTTCACTTTTCTTTTTTCTTCTATGGATGTATTTAAATCTGTTAATCTTTTTGTCATTGTTTCATATTTACTTCTATTTGCTTTTATTATTGAAGTATCATTGTTTATTGAAGCTATTTGAGCATTTACTTGTTTTGTTGCTTCTTCAATTTCTTCTGCTTTTTTATTCATTGAACTATTTAGAAATATTGATATTGCACTATAAACTATTATAAGCATTAATATTCCATATGCAATTCTTATTAAGGTTTGTTCTAACGCTGTTAGCTCTCCTTTTAAATCCATATCAATATTCAAATTTATTTTCTTATTAGTTTTAGAAACCTTCCCTTTTTTAGAGCCACCTATTTCCATTGTTAAAAATTCTGGTATCTTATCTTTTAAAGTTTCTTTTTTAAAGTTCATACCTTTTAGCCCTTCGCCTAGTCCCTGTAAAGCTAAAGCTATAGCAGAATTAACTTCTATATAATCCTTTATATTTATTTTACTTACTGAATTTTTTATAAAATATGGTTTTAATATTTCACATTTTATGTCTTTTAAATAATCTTGAAAATAAATATCGATATTATTTATAACTGATGCAGTTCCTGTTAGATATATTTTATCTATTTTATTTAAGCTGTTGTTTGTAATTTTTCTAACTTCTCCAACTATATTATATAATGTAGGCATAATATCATCTAAGTAATCATTTTCTTCATATTGTAAATCTTTTCCTTCTTGAGTGTATATTGTTGTATTCTTACATATTTCATATGCCTTTAAATATGAGTTTTCTTTTGCATTAATTTTTGATAATATTTGGCTTGTTCCTTCATCAATCGTTTGTATATCTATTATTTTTTTATCTACTATTGTGGTTATGGTTGTTTTGTCTTCAATATTTACTATCATTACATTTTCTTTATCTTTGTAATCTAATAAATTTCCAATAGTAGTTCCCATTGGTGAAGCATAGGTTAATTTATATCCTTCTAATTGTTGTTCTTTTTTAGCTAAGTCTGCTTTACTTGCTGAAACATGTATTGCTTTTACTTTTTCTTTATCTTCTAAATCATTTACTAATACATATCTTGTATCAAAGGCTTCTTTGTTTAGTCCTCTATCATAACATAAAGATTCAAATTCTGTGTTTATTACACTTTGCATATCCTTTTTATTTAGCAAACTAAATAAATAAAAATAATTATAGTTTTCATTTGATAAATTAATGCTTATTGGTACTTTATAACTGTATGTTTCTTCTATTACTTGAGAAATTGCTTCACTAATTTTATCATAGAACTTAATTCCAAAGGAGTCAATTTTAACAACATCATTGTCTTTTGAAACTTTAGCATATTTAATTACATTATCTTCTATATACAAACCTAAACTAGTTGACATTTTTTCTCCTTTGTTACTATATTTTATTTTTTCATTCTTATGTTTTACATTTTTTCAAAATTTCATACAAATTGTTTTAAGAAATTTTGACTTTTTTTTCGTTATTTTTCCATTTTATTATTATATTCATTATTTTATTATTTTTATGCTTAAAGTCAATAGTTTTAACTTAATTGTCACCTAATTGTAATATTGTTGTAATACTTATTTTTTCTAACTTATACGTATAATTTTGCATATAAAAAATCCATCTGTATTTTTCCCTGGTAATATTTTTTCTACCTTTTCTATTTCATATCTTATATGTGTTTTTATTTCTTCCTCTCTTGCTGATTTTAACCACTTTTCTATTATAGCTTCATTTTCATTTTTTAAAATGCTACATGTTGAATAAACTATTTCTCCGCCTACTTTCAAATACTTAACAGAGTTTTTTAATATTTCGAATTGAATTTTTATAATTTCTTCAATATCTTCTTTTTTTCTTTGCCATTTTATATCTGGTTTTCTTTTCATAACTCCAAAGCCAAGACATGGAACATCAATTAAAACTTTATCAAATTTTTGAATAAAATCTTCATTTAAAATTGTAGCATCTTGTTCATAGGTCTCTATTATATTTATTCCAAGTCTTTTTGCATTTTCTTCGACAAGTTTAATGCGATGTTTATAAACATCACTTGCTACAATTTTTCCGTCATTTTTCATGATTTCTGCAAGTTCAGTAGTTTTTCCTCCTGGCGCACTACAAGCATCTAAAACCCTCTCACCTGCTTTTGGCGCAAGCATTAGTCCGATTTTTCCAGCTCCCACATCCTGAACTGTAAAAAGCCCTTCTTTAAATAGGTCTAATTCTCCTATGTTTTTAACATTTTTGATATGTAGGTAATTTTCAATCTCAGTTTCTTCATATTCTAGCTTAAGTTCTTTTAGTTTCTTTAAAAAATTTTCTTTACTTATTTTTAGTAGGTTAATCCTAATTGTTGTTTTAGGTTTTTCGTTTGAAAATTTACATATATCTTCTACTTCTTTAACTGAATATTCTTTTAGTAATTCTTCTACTAACCATTTAGGCATTGAATAAATTTTTGATATTTTTTCCTCTATATTTTCTATTAAAAAAAGATCTTTATAATCTTTCTTTTCAATTTTTCTTAAAATAGCATTAACAAGACTTGTTGATTTAAACGCGTATTTTTTTGTAAGATTAACGCTTTCATTTACTGCTGCACTTTTAGGTATTTTATCTAAAAACAGAATTTGATATGCTCCTATTCTTAAAATATTTAATACCCAATTAGACATTTTCTTTAATTTTATTTTAGAATATTTTTGCAATATAGTATCTATTGTTAGTTTCCAAGTAACTGTACCATAAACTATTTCAGAAATTAAATTTATATCTTTTGGGCTCAATTTTTGTCTATAATTATTCAAATATTCATCTAAAACAATATTAGAATATGCTTTTTCTACATCTATTTTATACAATATTTTTAAAGCAGTCTCCCTTGCAAAATCCATTTTTATTTTTACCTTTCTTTATTTTTCCTATATATTTTTATAAATTTCATATATAATATATAATTTATAATTTTTTATACTAATTTTCAAGTATTTTATAAATTTTTCTTGATTTTTCCAAATTATTGCAGTATAATATTTATGTTAACAATCAATAAAGCTATCTTTTAGAAAATGGAGGAAAGAGCACTATGGACAAAGACACAACAGTTACCAAAAATGTAGTAGAGGAAACTCCGGAAAAAGAAGATCGTATTGACTTCTACAACTCAGCCGAATTTAGGCAGGGTATGTTAGGGGTCAAATAGCTTCAACTTGTATATTCAAGTTGGCTAAAGGGAGCAACCTGTACTTTAGGTTGCTCCCTCACTTTTTAATTTTTATCTTTATACATTTTCAAAATATCTTTTATGCTCATTTTTGTACCATAATTAAATATTGCAGAAGAATAAATTTTTATTGATATATGTGCTATTACAATTATACTTAATACCATTATTCCTAATGATATTAAAATTTGAATAGGTGTTGCTGTTCCCATCATTATTCTAAAGGGCATACTAAAGGGTGCCGAAAATGGAAATATTGATGCAAATACATTTATTTCACTGGTAGGATTCATCATTGCAAAATATGATAAATAAAATCCTATTACTGCTAAAATTGCAACTGGTCCATTAGCTGAATTTATGTCTTCTGGCTTGCTTACAGTCGAACCTGTTAGTGCATATAGTAATGAATATATTGCATACCCTAAAATAAAATATACTATTACTGATATAGCAAGCATTGGTGTTATTTTTGATACATCTATTATAGAAGATAATAGGTTAGGGTCTAAGAATAAATTACAAGAAATAACACTTACTAATATTATTAAACTAACTTGTAATAATCCCACTATTCCTATTCCTATAGTTTTTCCAAGTACTATTGTTCTAGGTGTTGTAGATGTTACTAATGTTTCCATTATTTTTGAGGTTTTTTCTGTTGTTATTGAACTTGATACTTGATATGCACAAAAATATATTGCATAAAATAGTACAATTGATAAAAGCATTATTGCAAATACATTTCCACTGGCTGGATTTTCATTTGTTTGTGTTACTTCTACATTAAATCCTACCTCCAAACTTGCTAATTGTTCAGTTGTAAGACCTAATTTTTCAATTTGCATATTGGTGTATATTTTAGATAATGCTTCTATTACATATTGTGGTAATTCATTCATAGTTATACTATCTATTACATATTGTATATTTATAGTACCATTTTCTTTCTTTAATATAAGACTAGCAAATATTTCTCCATCATCTATCTTTTGTTTTAATTCTTCATTTGTTACACTTTCATTTTGTATTTTAAAGTTTTTTCCTAATTCCATTTGGTTTAATGCTTCCAAATTTCCTTCAAATATATTATCTTCATCTATTATTAATACATTATTATTACTTAAATTTTCTGTATCATCGCCTTTTAAAGCATCTAAAATATTGGGTACATTAAATCCTAATACAATTATTAAAAGTATTATTATATTTGAAATTATAAAAGATTTTCTTTTTATCATTTCTTTTATTGTATAGCTTGCTACTGTTATTAAATCTCTCATTTTATTCACCTACCTTTTCAATAAATATATCTTGTAGACTTGGTCTTTTTAATTCATATTTCATAATTTTTATATTATTTAAAGTAAGTGTTTTTAATAATTCATTTGCTTTTTCTTCTCCATTAATATCAATAATGTATTCATTATTTTTACTAAAGTTAACTGTTAAACCTACATTTTCTATGTAATCCTCTATGTTTTCTTTTGTACTAATTTCTAGTTTATTACAAGGATAACTATTTTTTATTTCTTTTAAATTTCCTTTAAGTACTGTTACACCTTTGTTTAAAATTACTACATCAGTACAGAATTCTTCTATTTGTGTCATTTGGTGTGATGACATAACTATATATTTACCCATTTTCACAAGTTCTAGAATAACATCTTTTAGTATCTTAGCATTTACTGGATCAAGTCCGCTAAATGGTTCATCTAAAATGATTAGTTCAGGGTTATGCATTACTGCTATAATAAATTGAACTTTTTGCTGATTTCCTTTTGATAATTTTTCTGCTGGCATTTCTAAATATTGTTCTACTTCTAGTTTTTTTGCCCAATATTTTACTTTTTCTATTGCTTCATCTTTTTTCATTCCTTTTAGTTTTCCAAAATAAACTAATTGATCCATTATTTTAGATTTTGGATAAATTCCCCTTTCTTCTGGCAAATATCCAAAATTAACATTTTTTCTTGTTACTTCCTTTCCCTTCCAAGTAATTTCTCCACTATCTTTCTTTATTATTCCAAGCATCATTCTAATTGTCGTTGTTTTTCCTGCTCCATTTGTTCCAAGTAGTCCAAAAACTCCTGGTGATTCTATACTAAATGAAATATTATCTACTGCTTTTTTATCTAAAAAACTTTTTGTTACATTTGTTACTTTTAGTCCCACTTTTATCTCCCCCTTTTCGTGCTTTATTATAACACAACTAATTTTAATTTTCATTATTTTAAGTAAATTTATGATTAGTTATGATTTTTACTATTTTTTTAAATTTTGTATAATCTTTAAAATTTTGGAAAATATATGTTTATCTAATTAAAACGGAGGGTGATTATACATGGCTGTTGAAAAACATTTAAAAGTAACTGGAACATCTAGTGTTTCTTGGAAAGATGCTATTGTTCAAACTGTGAATGAAGCTTCTAAAACTATTGATTATTTAACTAGTGTTACCGTTTTAGAACAAAAGGCTAAAATAAATGGCAAAAAAATAACAGAATATTCTGTAGATTTAGATCTATCTTTTGTAATTGACAGAGATAGAGATTAGTAAAGGAGGATACTATGAAACCTATTGAAACAAAAAAAGATTATCAGGACTATGTAGATAAAAAGTCGCCTAATTCTCCTATTATAAAAAACTGCTTTAATGCATTTTGGGTTGGCGGACTAATTTGTTCTATTGGTCAAATTATTTTTAATTATTGTAAATTCCGTGGGATGGATGTACAACTTTCTAATACTATAGTTTCTATTATACTAATTGGAATTAGTGCATTTTTAACAGGATTAAACTTATTTAATAAAATTGGCAAATTTGCAGGTGCAGGTTCACTTGTTCCTATCACAGGTTTTGCAAATTCCATAGTTTCACCTGCAATGGAATATAAATCTGAAGGATATGTAATGGGAGTTGGTGGAAAAATGTTTACTGTTGCAGGTCCGGTTTTAGTATTTGGTATATCAGCTTCAATTGTAGTAGGTATCGTGTATTTAATTTTTAATACACAAGCTATAACTCTTGTATAAATTTAAGATTTAGGGAAAGGTGATTTTTAATGCAAAAAATAGGAAAACAAACTATAAAATTCGATACTCCGCCAACGCTTCTACAAACAGCTTCAATAGTTGGTCCAAAAGAAGCAGAACGGTCCTCTTGCAAGTTATTTTGATAATTGTTTAGAAGATGAATTTTGGGGTGAAAAAAGCTGGGAAAAAGCTGAAAGTAAAATAATAAAAGAAACTGTAAATATGGTTATATCAAAATCTGGACTTGCTAGTGATGCTATTGATTATTGTTTCGCTGGAGATTTATTAAATCAATGTATTTCTTCAAGTTTCGGTTTACGTGAGCTAAATATTCCCTTTTTTGGTATATTTGGTGCTTGTTCTACATTTGTAGAAGCTCTTATGTTAGGAGCAATATTCACAGAAGCAGGTGCTGGAGAAAATATACTTTGTGCAGCATCAAGCCACTTTTGTAGTGCCGAAAAGCAATTTAGGTTTCCACTAGAACTTGGAAACCAACGTCCACCTAGTTCACAATGGACAGTAACTGGTTCAGGGGCTGCTATTGTTTCTAAAAATGGTAAAGGTCCTTTTATAACTTGTATTACTCCAGGAAAAATTGTTGATATGGGTATAAAAGATGCAAATAATATGGGGGCAGCTATGGCACCTGCAGCGCTTGACACTTTACTTACTCATTTTAAAGATACTGGTAGAAATCCAAGCTATTATGATGCTATTTTTACTGGTGATTTGGGTCACATTGGAAAAGAAATATTAATAGAACTTGCTGAAACTAAAGGATATAATATTAAATCAAATTATAATGATTGTGGCGTTTTAATTTTTGACAAAGAAAAACAAGATACTCATTCAGGACGGTAGTGGTTGTGCTTGTTGCGGAACAGTCTTTTCTGGATATATTTATAAAATGATGCAACAAAAAAAATATAAAAAAGTACTTTTAATGGCTACTGGAGCTTTAACAAATTCTACAACTAACCAACAAGGTGAATCAATACCTGGAATTGCTCACGCAATAGCTATTGAATTATAAGCTTTAATATATAATATAAAAATAAAGGAGATTACAATTATGGAATTTTTTCGGAAGTATAGATTGGATGCAAATGCTAAGATGTTTTGTTGTAGGTGGACTTATTTGTATAATTGGTCAAATTTTAATTGATAAAACTAAATTAACTCCTGCAAGAATTTTAGTTATATTTGTTACGACTGGTGCTATCTTAGGGGGACTTGGAATTTATCAACATATAGTTGATTTTGCAGGATGTGGCGCAACTGTTCCATTAACTGGTTTCGGTAATGCTCTTGCAAAAGGTGCTATTGAAGAAGTAGGAAAATCTGGACTCGTTGGTGCATTTATTGGTGGAACCAAAGCTGCTGCAGGAGGTATTGCTGCTGCAATATTCTTTGGCTATATTGCATCTCTTATTTCTAAACCTAAAATGAAAAAACAATAGGATTGCAATTTGCAATCCTATTATTTTATTGTAAATTCAGCATATATCTCTATATCGTCTATTTCTTTCATAAGTCTATATTCTCCACTCTCTAATTCTCCATAAATCTCTGACCAGTCTACCCTATAATCATATTCATCATATATTGACGTCCATGCGGTAAGTTCCCAAATTATTTCATTAGATATTGGTTTTAAATATTCCCATTTATCACCATTCTTTTTGTCAATTCTGTAATACTTTCCAAATAAATAATGTATTTTGTTTTTATCTGTAATACTAAATGTTGCACCTTTTTTTGTAATTGTTTCCTCTTTTATTTTTATACTTACATTATCAATACTTTTTTGTTTTAAAGCCTTCTGATATTCTTCTTCACTCATATTTTCCGTATTACTTACTGTATTTAAATTATTTGTAGTATCTATATGATGTGTTACATTTTCTAGATAATTTTGTCCAAATTCTGTTATTATTCCACCAACTAATTTATAATTACCCAACTTATTATTTTTTTCTATCAAATATCCTATTGATAAAGATATCGATACTACTAAAAAGGTAATTACTATTATACATATAATTAATTTAATTTTTCTTTTCATAATACTCCCTATTTATAATTATAACATAAACTCATCCTTTATAGATAGCTTAATATAAAAATAAAAGGCTACTTTTTAAATGTAACCTTTTATTTAAAATCTTACGCATTTTTTGCAATTTCAGCTATTTTTGCGAATGCAGCCATATCTGTTACAGCTATTTCTGCAAGCATTTTTCTATTAATTGTAACATTTGCTTTTTTTAATCCTGAGATTAATTTAGAATATGTTAAACCATTCATTCTTGCTGCTGCATTAATTCTTGTTATCCATAATTTTCTAAAATTACTCTTTTTATCTTTTCTTCCTACATATGCATACATTCCTGATTTCATAACAGCTTGTTTTGCCATTCTAAATCTGTAATGTTTTGCTCCATAATATCCTTTTGCTCTTTTTAATATTTTTTTATGTTTTTTACGTGTTATAATTGCACTTTTTACTCTTGCCATTTTTTATTTTCTCCTTTCTACCTTTATACCCGAATTCTAGTTACCGTATGGTAATAATTTTTTAATTCCTGCTTCTACTGTTTTATCAGCATAAGTGTTAGCCTTTCTAGACATTTTTTGTCTAGGTGTTTTTGTTGCTAATCTATGTCTTCCGTTTGCTGTTGTTCTTTTTACTTTTCCTGTAGCTGTATATTTATATCTTTTACTTGCAGCTTTATTTGTTTTTAATTTTGCCATAATCTAAAACTCCCTTCCATTACTTTTATATTATTTTTCAGCTTTTTTAGCTAATATAATAAACATATTTTTACCTTCTAATACAGGTTTTTTTTCAGGTGTAGCAATATCAGATAATTCTTCTATAAATTGATTTAATATAGTTTCACCTTGTTTTACATAGTTTAATTCTCTTCCTCTAAAACGAACTGTAATTTTCACTTTACATCCATCTTCAATGAATTTTCTAGCATTTTTTGCTTTGAAATTAAAATCATGTTCCTCTGTATTTGGTGTAATTCTAAGTTCTTTTAGTTCGAAGGTTTTTTGCTTTTTCTTTGCTTCTTTTTCTTTTTTCGCTTGTTCAAATTTGTATTTACCATAGTTCATTATTTTACAAACAGGTGGATTTCCATTTGGTGCCACTAATACTAAATCTAAGTTTTTCTCATACGCAATTTCTAAAGCTTCATGCGTATCCATTGTTCCTCTTTTTTGACCTTCGTCATCAATTAGTTGTATTTGTTTTAAACGTATTTGTTCATTAATTGGTAATTCTTGTTTTATATAAAACACCTCCAAAAAAATAAGATTGACTTTTTAGTCAATCCACTTTAAAACCCATGCTAATCAATTAGCACTATAAACTATTGTTTATAACCTTTCTCCCAAATTAGATAAGGTGAGAAGCGGATGACTTCTTCTTTTAAGAATGTAATTATTATATCTCATATATGCTAAGCTGTCAACCACTTTTTATATTTTTTTAAGAATTTATTTCTTATTATTAATTTCTTTATTAAAGAAACTGATTAAATGTGCTATTGTACTTTTATCTTTTGTTTTCAAATTCTCATATCCATTTAGCTCGTAGTTAACAATTCTACCTTTATCTATATTTAAATAATCTTTAAATATATCATCTAGTCCAATATTAAAAACATTACAAAACTTAATTAATATTTCATAAGAAGGTTTAGAATTATTTTGTTCTACATCACTTATGTATCTTGTAGAGCATTCCAATTTTTCTGCTAACATTTCTTGCGTATATCCGTTACTCTTTCTAATCTTTTGTAAGTTTTCTCCAATTGTTATTATACTTTTTTTCTTCATTTATTATCACCTTTATCTACTAATATATTAATATGCTAACAAATTTTTCTAATAGTATAAATGAATTATTTGCGTATATTGTTCGTTTTTATTGCATTAGATGTCTTTAATATATATAAGCAATAATTTATCTAATTCCTTTCTCTTAATTTCAATCTTTTTCTTATCTACATTATTTCTTATCATTTCATCTATTTCTTCTATTAATTCAAGTATTTTTTCTTTAATATCTTTCAAAATAATCAACTCCTGTTTATAGTATTGTTACCTTTTTTGGAATTATACCTAAATTTTTCACAAAACGTACACATTAAGAATTCCTTATTTTCCTTGACTTTTAGCTATATTTAATGTATTATATTTTGGTAGAAAATTAAATGCTTAAATTAGATTGGAGAAATATTTATATGTTATGTTCAATATGTAAGAAAAATCCCGCTATCATTTTTGTTAATAATAAAGAGGATAATGGTGAAGATAAATTAGATGGTTTTTGCTATAATTGTGCAAAAGAAAAAGGGATCAATCCTTTAGAAGTACTTGCAAATCAGTCTAATATTTTAGATGGGGATAAAGTTAATTTAGAAGATATGTCAAGTCAATTTGAAGATATTTTTAAAGATATAACTGAAACTTTATCCAATAGTGACTTAAGTCTTGACGGTATGAATGGTACTGCTATTCCTCTTGGTGCTATTTTTGGAGTTAAACAAGAAAATAAAGAGCAAGAGTCTTCTAGTAATTCTAATAAAAAGGTTAAAGTAGATAAAAAAATTAATAAACAAAAAAAGACTAAATATTTAGATACTTACGGAACAAATTTAACCTCTAAAGCTCGTAATAACGAACTTGATATTGTTATTGGAAGGGATAGAGAAATCCAAAGAATTATACAAGTTTTAAATAGACGTCTTAAAAATAACCCTTGTTTAATTGGTGAACCTGGTGTTGGTAAAACTGCTATTGCACAGGGTCTTGCTATTAAAATTGCAAATTCAAAAGTACCTGCAAAACTTTTAAACAAAGAAGTATATCTACTAGATATGACAGCAGTTATTGCTGGAACTCAGTTTAGAGGCCAATTTGAAGCACGTATGAAGGCTATTATTGATGAATGTAAAGCGTGTGGTAATATTATTTTAGTAATTGATGAAATTCATAATATTATGGGTGCAGGTGATGCTGAAAATGCAACTAATGCTGCAAATATTTTGAAACCTTCTTTAGCAAATGGTGATATTCAACTTATTGGTACTACTACTCTTAGAGAATATAGAAAATATATTGAAAAAGATACTGCATTAGAAAGAAGATTTCAACCTGTTATTGTTGAAGAACCAAATGTGGAAGATACAATAAAAATACTAGAAGGAATTAAAAAATATTACGAAGATTATCATAAAGTTAAGATTTCAAATGATGTAATCTCAAATGCTGTTATAATGTCTGAAAAGTATATTCATGATAGATTTTTGCCTGATAAAGCAATAGATATTTTAGACGAAGCTTGCTCTAGAATTAATTTAGATAATAAGGATTTATATAAATTGGAAATACTAAAAAATCAGCTTAAAAAAGTTCAAGAAGAAAAAGAAGAAGCAGCTGATGCTGATTCTACTGAGGATTACCAAAAAGCTGCTGACCTTAAAACTAAAGAATGTAGATTACAAGAAGAAATTGATACTTTAAGTAATAAATTAAAGCCTAAACAATTAACTATTCAAGATATTGCTCTTGTTATTGAAAATTGGACTAAAATTCCTGTTAAGAAAATTACTCAAGAAGAAACCGAAAAATTACTTAGTCTTGAAAATAACCTTCATAAACGAGTTGTTGGACAAAATGAAGCAGTTTCAGCTGTATCACGTGCTATTAGAAGAAATCGTGCTGGTTTAAAGAGTACAAAAAGACCACCTTCTTTTATATTTGTTGGACCTACTGGTGTTGGTAAAACTGAACTTGCAAAATCTTTAGCATATGAAATGTTTGGTAAGGAAGATTCTATTATTAGAATAGATATGTCTGAATATATGGAAAGTCATTCTACTTCTAAACTTATTGGTTCTCCTCCTGGATATGTTGGTTATGATGATGCAGGGCAGTTAACTGAAAAGGTTAAGAGAAATCCATATTCAATTGTATTGTTTGATGAAATTGAAAAAGCCCACCATGATGTATTTAATATTCTTCTTCAAGTTTTAGATGATGGAAAATTAACTGATTCTCAAGGGAATACTGTAAGTTTTGAAAATACTATTATTATAATGACTTCAAATGCTGGTTCAAATTTAAATGGAAATTCTATTGGTTTTGGAAAACAAACTATGGATAAAAATAAAACTATGGATAGCTTAAAAGAAACTTTTAGACCAGAATTTTTAAATAGAATTGATGAAATTATTATCTTTGATAGTTTAAATAAAGAACAATTACTACAAATTGTAGATATTATGCTTGAAGATACTAAAAAGGCTCTACAAAATAAAAACATTTCTTTAGAAGTAACAATTTCTGCAAAAGAGTACTTATTAAGTAAAGGTACAGATTATAAATATGGAGCAAGACCTTTAAGACGTGCTATCCAAAGATATATAGAAGATGTTTTAAGTGAAATGATTTTACGTACTGAATTAGTAGAAGGCGAAAATGTTATTGTCGACTATTCAAATGATACATTGACTTTTAATAAGAAATAAAAAATATGAAAATTATTCCATAAAACTTTTAGAAAATTTGACATATAGTAGAAAATATAGTATACTATTATTGTAATATTGCAGTAAGTTTCGCAAATATGTACCGCAATAAAAAAGACTAAGGATGCCAGTCCTTAGTCTTTTACTATTAGTCTTTATTATCATTTACAATTAAGTAAACTATAATGAGTGCTAATAGTTTTAGTAAGTTTCGCATTTTTATGTACCTCCCTTCTACCTTTTATAGAAAGGCATTACTAATGTAACATATGTTCGTATCAATTTCAATACATTTTGTTCTTTTTGTCAATTTTTGTGTATTGCTATAATATAAATTCTAATTATATGTTGTAAAGTTACATAAAGCATGCTATAATTTATATAACTTCTTTTATTTATTCCTGTATTGGCTTTTATGAATATTTACAAGAAGATTATATTATTTTAGGAGGAAGAGTATGGGAAGATTAATTAAAATGGAATGGGATTGTCCATTCTGCGGAACTAAAGGCATTAGTGGCCCTTTACGGGAATGTCCGAATTGTGGACAGCCTATGGGTAAAGATTTGAAGTATCATCTACCTGGCGACGTAAAGAGTAACTATGTATCAGATGAAGAAGCAGTACACATAAACAGAAATCCTCATTGGAGATGTAATTTCTGCGACTCTTACAACTCAGATAACGATTCTGTTTGTGTGTCATGCGGTGCTCCAAGAACAAATGAGAGCAAGAACTATTTTGAGATTCAAAAAGAGAAAGTAGCAGAAACAAAAACTTCTGTGTATGATACTGACTCTCATTATTCTGATACCAACACTGCCCCTTCTTCATCACCCAAAAGTAATGCTTCCAAAAAACTCCATAGTACCTTAGCCTCAAGATTTAATTTCCAGATTATCATTATTGTTTTATTATCTATTCTGGGATTTTCTGGACTTGTATATGCTCTTATCCCTAAAGAGAAAACTATGCAAGTTACTGCTTTATCTTGGGAACGGTCTATCAACATTGATCGACTTCAAACAGTTGACGAAAGCGGCTGGTCGTTACCATCTGGTGCTCGCTTGCATTATACCCAAGAAGAAATTTCAGGGTATGACCAAGTTGTTGATCACTATGAAACCAAGACTCGTACTGTAAGTGAAGAAGTCTTAGATGGATACGAGGAAGTAGTGACAGGTTATAGGGATTTGGGCAATGGGTATGCAGAAGAAATCACTTCACAAATTCCAATTTATCGAACTGAATATTATGAGGAAGAATACGAAGAACCAGTTTATATCAGTGTTCCTGTGTATGATACTAAGTATTATTATGAAATCG
Organism: uncultured Clostridia bacterium; assembly: GCA_948896235.1. GTDB lineage: Bacteria > Bacillota > Clostridia > TANB77 > CAG-508 > RGIG8482. Next base: position 97,105 of record CAQUUC010000004.1, on the reverse strand, counting down.
ATAAATGGATCTATGAACGAAGTGTAAAAACTTCTGGTACAACCGATACCCCCTATTGGGGTAAAGTTACTCTTGCTGATGATGAACGGACTGGGTCTAAAACTGAAGAGTACTATGTTACCGGTTTTATAAAAGAAAAAGAAAAAACATATACTTTTTCTTTTGAAGATTGGTCCAATATTAACATTGGCGATGAAATCAAATTCAATGAAGCTTTGGGGTATGGCACATTAATCAAAGAGGACTCATAAACATGAGTCCTCTTTCCCATTTATTTTATGCTCCGTAGTAAGCATCTAATAATATTTGTTTTATTTCACTTACAAGTGGTAGTCTTGGGTTTGCTGTTGTACATTGATCTTCAAATGCACGGTCTGCAAGTTCATCTACTCTTGATAAAAATTCTTGTTCTTCTATTCCACATTCTTTGAAACTTGTTGGCATTTCTAAGTTCTGCATTAGTATTTTTATAGCTTCAATTAATGATGTTACTCCTTCTTCTGTAGTGTCTGCTTTAAATCCGTTTTTTCTTGCAATCTCAGCATATTTTTCATCTGCTATGAAGTATTCATATTTTGGGAATGATACAAATTTTGTTGGCTTTGTAGCATTATATCTTATTACATATGGAAGTAAAACTGCATTTGCTCTTCCATGTGGAACATGGAATTCTCCTCCGATTTTATGTGCTATTGAATGGTTTAATCCTAAAAATGCATTTGTAAATGCCATTCCTGCTATACAACTTGCGTTATGCATTTTTTCTCTTGCTTTTTGATCATTACCATTTTCATATGCTTTTAATAAATTTTTAAATACAAGTTCTGTTGCTTTCTCTGCAAGTCCATCAGTATAATCTGATGCCATATTTGATACATATGCTTCAATTGCATGTGTTAAAACGTCCATTCCAGTATCTGCTGTTATCCTTTTTGGTAATGTCATAACAAGATCTGGATCTATTATTGCGACATCTGGTGTTAATTCATAATCTGCAAGTGGATATTTTTTGTTTTGTGTTTTGTCTGTAATTACTGCAAATGATGTTACTTCTGAACCTGTACCTGAGGTTGTTGGTATGGCTACCATTTTGGCTTTTTCTCCTAATTTAGGAAATTTATAAGTACGCTTACGTATATCCATAAATTTTAGTTTTAATCCTTCTACATCTGCATCTGGGTGCTCATAGAATAACCACATTCCTTTTGCTGCATCCATTGCACTTCCTCCACCTATTGCAATTATTACGTCTGGTTTAAAAGCTTCAATAGCCTTTACTCCTCTTTTTATTGTATCAAATGATGGATCTGGCTCTACTTCTGCAAATATTTCAGAGTGAACATATTGTTCTCTTTTTCTTAAATGATATAAAATTTTATCTACATACCCTAATTTTACCATTGATTCATCTGTAACTATAAAAGCTTTTGATATATTAGGCATTTTTTCTAGGTACTGAATTGAACCTGCTTCAAAATATATTTTTTCTGGAACTTTAAACCATTGCATATTAACCCTCCTCTTCGCAACTCTTTTTACATTTATTAAATTTACACTTGATACATTTGAAGTTGTTGAGTTTCCTCCAAAGGTACCACATCCAAGTGTAAGTGATGGTAAATTAGTGTTATATATATCACCAATTGCTCCATGAGTTGATGGAGAATTTACAATAATTCTTCCTACTTTTACTCTTTCAGAAAATTGTAATACTGTTTCTTTATCTTCTGAATGTATAACTGCTGAATGTCCAAGCCCACCAAATTCAAGCAATTGTTCAGCTTTAGATATTCCTTCTTCTTTATTTTCTACTATATAATATGCAAGTACTGGACTTAGTTTTTCTCTTGAGAATGGGTACTCTGGTCCTACTCCCTCTTCATACACTACTAATACCTTTGTATCTTTTGGAACTTCTATTCCAGCATTATGTGCTATTTCGTATGGACTATGCCCTACAATAGTAGAATTTAGAGTATATCCTTTTGACTCATCAAACATACTATTTTTTAGTTTTTCCTTTTCTTCAGGGTTTATAAAATAACATCCTGCTTGTTTCATTAATTCTTCAAATTCTTCGTGAATTTCTCTATCTACTATAGCCGCTTGCTCTGATGCACAAATCATTCCGTTATCAAATGATTTTGATAATACTAAATCGTTTACACTTGTTTTCAATTTTGCTGTAGAATCTATATAACAAGGAACATTTCCAGGCCCTACTCCTAATGCTGGTTTTCCACAAGAGTATGCTGCTCTTACCATTCCAGTTCCACCTGTTGCAAGTATTAAATCCACATCTGGATGATTCATTAAAAGATTTGTTGCTGTGATTGATGGCTCTTCTATCCATAATATACAATCCTCTGGTGCACCTGCGCTTATTGCAGCATCTCTTACAATACGTGCTGCTTCAACACTGCATTTTTGTGCTGATGGATGAAATCCAAATATAATAACATTTCTTGTTTTTGCTGCTATTAGAGATTTAAACATTGCTGTTGATGTTGGATTTGTAACTGGTGTTACACCTGCTATTATTCCAACTGGTTCTGCTATTTCTACATAACCCTCTTCTTCATTTTCATTAATCACACCAACTGTTTTACCATATTTTATACTATGATATACATATTCTGTCGCAAACATATTCTTTGTAATTTTGTCTTCGTATATTCCTCTTCCTGTTTCTTCAACTGCCATTTTTGCAAGTTTCATATGATTTTCAAGTCCTGCCATAGACATTTTTTTAATAATTTTATTTACTGTTTCTTGATCAAGTTCTAAATATTTTTTAGATGCAACTTTTGCTCTTTTAACAAGATTATCAATCATCTCTTTTATTCTTGCTTCCTCTTCTTCAAACTCTCCTGCCATAATAGACCTCCTTTTTTGTTTTATACATATATCTTATATTTAAGTATGACTTTTGTCAACAAAAATATTTCGAGATTTTTTTACTTTTATTGATTTTTCTTTCCATTTAATATACAATGTTTTAAACTACTATTTAAAAGAAAATGGTGAGAGTATGGAAAATAAATTTAATTTTAAGAATAAGAAAACAAAAACACCTGCAAATACTGTAACATCTAAGAAGCTTCAATGTGCTATGCTGGTTTTATTTGTATTACTTTTAGCACTTATCTTTAGACTTGGATTTTTGCAAATAGTTAAAGGAGCTGATTATAAAGAAAAGGCAGTTAAACAACAAACTATGAGTAAATTAGTAAGTGCAAAAAGAGGTAACATTTTAGATACAACTGGTAAGAGTTTAGCTATTAGTGCACAAGTTGATACAGTTTCTATAAATCCCACAAAAATAAAGGGAAAAAACGATAAAGAAACAAAAGATAAACAAGAAAAACTTGCAAAAGCTTTTTCTGAAATTTTTGAATTAGATTATGAAGAAACTTTAGAAAAAGTTACTAGTAATTCTTCTATTCAAACTATTGCAAGAAAAGTAGAACAAGACAAAATAGAAAAATTAAAAGAGTGGATGAAAGAAAATAAAATATCTACTGGGATAAATATTGATGAAGATACAAGAAGATATTATCCGTATAATAATTTAGCCGCTTATGTTATAGGCTTTTGTAATAGTGATAACCAAGGTATATATGGTATAGAAAGAAGTTATAATTCATATTTGACTGGTACTCCTGGTAAAATCGTTACTTCTACAGATGTAAATAGTAAAGAGATTTCTGGTGAAGAAGGTCAACACATTGAAGCTGAAAATGGTAATAATGTTGTACTTACTATAGATGTAAATATTCAATCAATTGCTGAAAAGTATTTAAAAGAAGCTGTTGAAAAAAATAATGCTCGTAATGGTAATGTTATTATAATGAAACCTTCTACCGGCGATATTTTGGCTATGGCTCAATATCCAGACTATGACTTAAACAATCCTTTTACCCCTACTTCTAGTTACTGGATAAATAAATGGGATTCTTTAAGTTCTAGTGAGAAAACTGAAATGTATCGTAATATAATGGTATCTAGCAGATATGAACCAGGTTCTACTTTTAAACTTATAAATGCCGCAATTGCTCTTGAAGAAGATTTAGTAGAAACAGATACTGCTGGTGAATTTAATTGTTTAGGATATGAAATGTTTGGAAAGACTAAAATAAAATGTTGGACAAGTGGTGCTCATGGTCCACAAAGTCTAAGAAAAGTACTAGAAAATTCTTGTAACCCTGGAATGATGCAACTAGTAAAAAAAATTGGTACTAGAACATTATATAAATATTACCAAGCTTTTGGATTATTTTCAAAAACTGGAGTTGGATTACCAGAAGAAATAAGTAGTATATTTCACCAAGAAAATAATGTTGGTGTAACTGAACTTGCTACAATGGGATTTGGACAAAGAATTAAAATAACTCCTTTACAACTTATAACTACAATTTCTTCTATTGCAAATGATGGAGTATTAATGCAACCTCGTATTGTTAAGGAAATTATAAATACAGATACAAATGCAGTTACAACAATTGAACCTGTAGAAGTAAGACAAGTAATTTCATCTGAAACAGCAACTCAAATGCTTGATATGATGGAATCTGTTGTTACAGATGGTACTGGAAAAACTGGTGCTGTTAAGGGATATTCTGTCGGTGGAAAAACAGGAACTAGTGAACCTCCTGTTGAAGATAAAGATTTTGGATATGTGGCTTCTTTTATTGCTGTATCTCCTGCTGAAAATCCAGAAGTTGTAGTACTTGTAGCTCTTTATGATCCACAAGTTAAAAATTATCATGGTGGTACTGTTTCAGGTCCTGTTGCCTCTAGCATATTAGAAGAAGTATTGCCATACCTTGGAATATCTCACGATAAAATAGATGTAGGTACATCTTCTAGCACTTCTTTAGTCTCTATACCAAATGTAGAAAATAAAACTGTTGCTGAAGCCTGGAAGGTATTAACAAATGCAGGATTTAGATGTGAATTTAATGTAACAGGAAATAAAAATGAGGTTTTGGTAACAGACCAAGTACCTAGTGCAGGAACTAGACTTGCCAAAAATTCGCTTGTAATGTTATACACCGCTGAAAATAATGTTAGAACTTCAACTACTGTTCCAAATTTAAATGGTATGAGTGCTGCAAGAGCTGCAAATTCACTAAAATCTAAAAATTTAAATATAACTGTAGAAGGAACTGGAACAGTCGAAACACAAGTTCCTGCTGCTGGAAGTTCTGTAGAACAAGGAACTGTTGTCAAAGTTATCTTGAAATAATAGAGTAAAAAAATAGGTTTAGAACATTAATTTCTAAACCTATTTTTATTGTTTTATTCTTGCTCCATTTGTTGTTCTTGTTGCTCTTTTTGTAACTGATTAATTATATTACTTGCATTTGGCATATAATTAACTGCTTCACTTTCTACTTGTCCCCAATTTCTAGCTTCATCTCTTGCTATTTGCTCCATACGATTTACAACTTCAACTATATTGTTATCTCCTGTTAGTGAACTAACACTATTTAAATAGTCACTAAGTTGTGGATCTCTTTGTATTGCAAAATGTATATGTTTTAATGTTTCTACATCTAAGTCTGATAAAACAACTTCTGTTGATAAATCTGATCTACCAGAATGACTTAATTGCTCTGTTCTTAAATTCCATAATGTATTTTCTAATTTTCTTGTTATATCTCCATTATCTAAATTATTCATATTATTTATTACATTATAACCTGCAACACGTATTTGTCTATCTCTTTCCTTTTGCATTAATACTTTTTGTCTTTCTTCTTCTGATAGCTGTGCACTTTCTGCGCATTGCATTCTAAATTCTTCTTCTGCTGATAAAGTCTTTTCTTGTTCTGGTGCATTAAGTAATTGTGTATCATTATTTTTTCCTAAAAGTTTTTTAATCCAATCAAATAATTTCATTTTTATACCTCTTTCTTTCTTAATAATTTTATTTTAACATATATTATTTATACTGTAAATGTTTATATAATTTAAAATTTGTGTAATATTTATTATTTCTTTTTTTCTTGCATATGATAACAAACTCTTGCTACTAATTTTTCTGGTGAAATTTTTGCTAAAATTCTTGCAATTTTTATTTTAATTCCTGGTAATATTATTAGTTTTTTCTTAAACATTTTTTTTACAGCATATGAAGCAACATATTGACTACTCATTGATCTTAAATTAAATTTTACTCCTGCCACTTTATTAAAATTTGTTGCAACTGGACCTGGACACAATACACTTATATGAACATTTGATTTTTTCTTTTTTAACTCTGTATATATACTCCCGAGTTAGTCTAACAATATATGATTTTGTAGAATAGTATGTTGCCATTAACGGCCCTGGCATAAATCCTGCAATTGATGCTACATTTAAGATATATCCTTTATCCCTTTTCACCATATCTTGTAAAAATAGCTTAGTTAAAATATGCACTGCTGTTATGTTTGTATTAATCATACTTAGCTCTTTGTCTAAATTGGTGGTAGTAAATTCTCCAAATTCTCCAAATCCTGCATTATTTACTAACACATCAACGCCTTTATTTTTTACGGTTTTATATAATTCTTTACAAGTTTCTGCATCACTTAAATCTACTGCTATTATTTCTACTTTTGTACTTAGTTCATTTTTTAATTCATTTAACTTTACTCCATCTCTTGCTACTGCAATAATGTCATATCCCATATTGCTTAAAACTCGTGCTATGTCTCTTCCTATCCCAGAAGAAGCTCCTGTTACTAATGCTTTCACTTTCTTCCTCCTTACATATATTTATATTAGTAATATTTACTAATATAATATTAATTACGACTTTTTTTTAATTCCTCTAATGCTCTTGCTAGTTGGTCTGGACAGGAGGTTCCTTTTAATCCACAAGGAATTCCTTTTAATTTATTTATTACATCATCAATTTTCATTCCTTCTACTAATTTACTTACTCCTTTTGTATTACCTGCACAGCCACCTATTATAGTTACTTTTTTTATTATATCCTTTTCTATTTCTATTATTATCTCTTGTGAACATACTCCACTGGTTTTATATCTATATTCCATATTATACCTCCTAATTTTTATTATATTGTATCTTATTACATCTTCAAAAGTCAATTATTTCTTATAACAGAATCCTATTTAATTTTAAATTTATTTTATTATAGAGACCACCGCGACAATCGCGGTGGCCTTTTTTTATTGAACAATTTCCTGTATGATATCACAGAACAATCCATACTGATCTATGACGTTTTGGGGTAATGTTCCATCATTCAGTTCTTCATAAAACATATCTACGTCGTGCTCTTTTAAATAATCACACAAGTCTTTTAATTGGTGATCATCCCTTATTTTTGTGGTAATAGCCCGAATCCTCATTCCTTTTAATGTGTCATAAATTACTTCCTGATAATAATTCATAAAAATTCCCCTTTGGGTTTTCGTTCCTTAATATTTTATCACACTTTACATAATTTGTAAAGTGTTTTATATAGATTTTTGATACTCCATATAAATCTTAGCACAACACTCACAATCAAACTCTGCTCTATGAAAACCATCTTCTGTTATCCCTATATGCTTTGCAATTGTTCCTAACTTGTGATTTGGTAGATTAGGATATAACTTTCTTCCTATTTGCACTGTATCTATTAATAGGTTATTTGAAAAGGCATTATTTGAATAATTTTGGATAAATTTATAATCAAAATTTGCATTATGTGCTACTATTGGATTTTCTCCTATAAAATTTATTAAATTTGGCATAATTTCTTCAACAGCTGGAGAGTTTTCTACCATCTCATTTGTTATTCCTGTAATATTTGTTATATAATATGGTATTCTAACTTTTGGTTTTATTAAACTAGTAAATGTATCTATTTTCTTTTGTCCCTCATATTTAATTGCACTTACTTCAATTAATTCATTGGATATTGGCGATAAACCTGTTGTTTCAACATCTATTGCTACAAATATGTTTTTTAATTTGTTTTTTTCTTGCTTTTGTAATAACTCTTGCACTATAATTTCTCCTTTAAAATTTCTAATAAATTTGTACTATTTATATTTACTTTTAAATTATACATTTCATTTGTATTAAGCAAAATATTTCTTGTTATAATATAACACAAAATTTTTTTATTGTAAATGAATTAATTTTGGTATATAATAGTTACAAATATTTAAAAGGAGAAATGAATAACGTGCAAGACTACTGGAATATAAATAATAAAACTCTTGATAATAAAAAAATATATATAATTATTGCAATTATTTCTGTTATTATGATACTTTTGACTACTATATTTTATTTTGTTAATAGAAACAAAGAAACTAATTATACTACTTTAATATCGTCTGATCAAAAATTTAGTATTGAATTACCCAGTACTATAAAATATAGACAAAACTCAGTTCCTAATAATGATTTTACAATTGATTTGTATTCTGAAAATGATGAGATGTTTATGTATGCTACAACTATATCTAAAGTACGTGAACTTAATTTATATGATGTTGCAAATGATGATAAAACCTCTTATTTTAAAAACAAAGAGAATTTACGTGATGATTCACGGTATTTTGGAAACCAAAATAAATGGTAATAAAGCTTTTGAATATAGTTTAGTTTATTATGATTCAAATTATAAAAAAGATTTTTACTGCCATGTTGTATGGATTGAAACTTCAAATAATATCTATATATTAAATTTTGAAGTAAAAAATGAAAATGCAGAAAAATACAAAACTATATTTAGCAATATAAAAAATTCTTTTAAAGAATTATAGACATTAGAAATTGTATATAGTAAAATTAATAACAATAGTTATAAGTAATTATAAAAAGGAGATTATTATGTTAAAAAAATATTTATTAGTATTCTTAGTATCAATGGTACCACTTATAGAATTAAGAGGTGCTGTACCTATTGGTTTAAGTACTTTTTTAGGAGATGCTCTACCAATAATTCAGCTTTATATAATATGTATTATTGGTAATATGCTTCCTGTTCCATTTATATTTTTCTTCGCAAGAAAAGTGTTAGAATGGGGAGCTAATAAGAAGTTCATTGGTAAATTTTTTACTTTCTGTTTAGAAAAAGGAGAAAAAGGAGGTAAAAAGTTACAAGAAACTGCTGGACGTGGCTTATATTTTGCACTATTCCTTTTTGTTGGAATTCCACTTCCTGGTACAGGTGCTTGGACAGGAACTCTAGCTGCAAGTTTTTTAGATATGGACTTTAAAAAGAGTGTAATAGCTATAATGGCTGGAGTTATTCTTGCAGGAATACTTATGGGGCTTGCTTCAGCTGGAGTGTTTGGTGCTGCCAGTGCTATCTTTGCTTAATATATACAAATAATTATTTGCTTTAGTTGTATTTATAAAGTTTTTATGATATTATTTGAATTATCTTTATATAAATATTTAAAGGAGGATTTAATATGGGATGGATTATACTTATAATTGCATTATTACTTGTCTTATTTGTTATCAGTATTTATAACACTTTAGTTAAATTAAGACAAAGAGTAAGAAATGCTTGGAGTCAAATTGATGTACACTTACAAAGAAGATTTGACCTAATTCCTAATTTAGTTAATACTGTTAAAGGTTATATGAATCATGAAGAAGGAACTTTAACAAAAATTGCAGAGCTTAGAACTTCTTGGGCAAACTCTACAACAGTAGCTGAGAAAGCAGAACTTGATAATCAATTATCTGGTGCACTTAAAACAATTATGGCTGTTTCTGAAAGTTATCCAGATTTAAAAGCAAATACAAATTTTATTAATTTACAAGAAGAGTTAAAAAGTACAGAAGATAAGCTTGCCTTTGCTAGACAATTTTACAATGATACAGTTACAATGTATAATATGAAATTAGAAGTAATACCTTCTAACATTGTTGCTTCAATATTCGGTTTTAAACCAGAAAGCTTTTTTAAGGTAGATTCAAGTGAAGCAAGACAAAATGTAAAAGTAGATTTTAATAATTAGTAATAAAAAATCCTCAGTAAATTGAGGATTTTTTATTTAAATATATGATTTATTAAATTAACTTTGTACTTATCTTACTATATATTAAATAATGTACAAGTGTTTTCATAAGTAATTCTTTCTACTTCTTCTACTTGAATTTCTTTTACTTCAGCTATCTTTTCAGCTATATATTTTACATTTCTTGGGTCATTTCTTGTTCCTCTATGTGGCTCAGGTGCAAGGTATGGGCTATCAGTTTCTATTAGCATTCTATTTTGTGGTACCATACCTATTATTTCATTTGCATTTTTCGAATTTTTAAATGTTACCGGTCCTGCAAAAGATATATAAAAGTCTAATTTTAATGCTTCTTTTACAAGTTCTCTATTTAACGGGCAACAATGAAATACTCCTTTTTTATTTACAGGATTTTTCTTTAATATTTCTAAAGTATCTTGTACCGCTTCTCTTGTATGTATTACAATTGGTAAATTTAATTTATTTGCTAGATTTATTTGCTCTATGAACGCATATTGTTGTAATTCTTTATTTTCTGTATTCCAATAATAATCTAACCCTATTTCTCCTATAGCAACTATTTTCTTATTATTTGCAAGTTCTTCTATTTCTTTTATATCTTTGTCTATTTCTTCCACATTTTCTTTTATATCATTTGGTGATATTCCACAAGTTGCATATATACCGTGGATAACCCTTTGCTATCTCTAATGCTGCTTTAGAACCTTCTAAGCTATATCCCGCTGTGATTAATCTTTCTATTCCTTCTTTAAATAGTTTTTCTATTAATATTTTTCTATCTATATTAAATTTTTCATCATCTAAGTGACAATGTGAATCAAACAATTTCATACTATCTCACTTTCTTTAACACATCTGATATACTACTTAAACATATTTTATTCTAATCTACTTATATTACATTCTCATTCCTTTTGCTGAAAAATAATGACCTCTTTATATTCTATTTTATTTATATTATAACTTGTAGATGGTCCAGAGATAAACTAGCAACAGATTATTTGTTTATATTCTACTTTATTTATATTAAAATAGCTATCATTATCCCCATAAGAGTAAGTCCAACATTTACATTCTACTTTATTTAATTTAAAACTTGGTAAATTTAAATGCGTTCATACTAAAACACACAAACTACATTTGCTACTGCATATTCTTTGCAATGTGATATGCTTATATCACATTGTTTTAATTCTTCTATTTTCATATTTACGAAATTAATTTTGGGTCTTCCAGTTTCGTCATTAATTAATTCTATATCTTTCCATTCAATATTATATTTATTATCTAAATACGAGGATATAGCCTTAAATACCGCTTCTTTTGCTGCAAATCTTGCAGCATAGTGTTGATACTTTACCTTTTTTTTGCTTTCACAGTAGTTTATTTCATTTTGAGTATATACTCTATACAAGAACCTATCTTGTAAGTTTTCTATTGATTCTTTTATTCTATCTATTTCTATAATATCAGTTCCACAAGTAACTTGCATCATTTTCCTCCTTAAAATGTGTTACATAATAGTTGTCAAAAATCCTTACCTACAACTTACATTAATCTTAGTAATGCAATAAAATTAACTACATTTAGTAATAAAGAAATCCCAAGTATAACCAAAATAATTTTATTAACTTTATTTTCTTTTTCAATATTTAATTCTTTATATGCTATATCAAATTTATTTTTTATATTGTTATATATCTTTTCAATTTCACAAACATGGCGTGCTTTTTTATAAATGTTTGTTCCTACATCATCATTTGTTATTTCTTGTATCCATAATTTTTTTGTAAATTTAATAAAGTTTTCTCTTGCTGATTCCATTGTAGCTTTATCTTTAAATTCATTCTCTATCTTTTTTAGATACAATTTTTGATATTGTACTAATATATAAGTATATAGATGTTGATTTTCATATACGTGTGGCAATACCGTGTAATTATGAACATCTATACTTGATGTTAAAAGTGCCATTCCTTCTTTTGTAAATCCTGTATGTATAAAACGCCACTTTGAAAGTGTTTCCATATGTTTCTTATCAAAATTTGATTTATATGAACTTGGAAATATGTTTGCATATTTAAAAAATTCGAACTCTATATTTTTGAATGATTTATTTTCATTCCAATCTAATTGGTCTATACATGTATAGGCATATGTTAAGAATCTATTTGTGTTTATATCTAACATTTTTGCATCTCCGAACATTTCCAGTAAGTTCATGTATAAGATCTTTTAATTTCTTAACATCCCCAAATGTCGTAGTTTGAAGTCTTATATTTTCATATTCTTTTAATTCTTTAAATTCTGAATATATGTCTCTAAACTTATAATTAAAGTTTAGTACATCAATAAATTCTTTACTATCTTCTATATTTGTTTTTATTACCAAAAAACATATTCCTGTATTAAAACAGATTAATTCTATTTTTTGAATTTTGAAAAAAATCCCCTCTTCTTCTCCTGCTTTTCCTTGAAGCTCTGTTGTTATACTATATTCAAAAACTGTACAGGGATATTTAGATAGTATCATAGTTTGCATTTCTTTATTGAATTCTTCAAATTTGTTTATTTTTTCCTTATTAAACTCAAATCCCTGAAACATAAATTCTTTTATTGTTGGTAAAAAATATGAATATATATCTAAATCTTTTTCTTTTTCGAAAAATCTTACCTTTATATCTTTTCGGTTTAATAGTTTTAATATATATTTATCATATTTGTTTTCATTAATTATGTATGGATATATGAAGTAGGTATATTGGTATTTTGTCTTTAGTTCCATTCTTTTCTCCTTTTCTACTCTGCATCTGTATAATAGTATGAATTTAAGTCCTCTGCTAAATGCCATTTTCCTATGAAGTCTATTATTATATTATTTCTTAGTTCATATTTTTCTGTTCCTTGTACTCCTTTACTATTTATATATGTCCATTTTCCATCTTGTTTTACTGCTGCATAACCATATGAATTTTGTTCTTGGGCATCTTCATATATATAGTCTATTACTACTTTTCCCATACTATCTACGAAACCATATTTTCCATCTTTTTTGCTTAAAAACATTGTATTGGTTAATACATCACTAGCTTTTATTTCTTCAAATTTAAAGTTATAGTATTTATATTCATCATTTATCCTAATTCTCATATATGCTTTTATTTCATCTATATCTGTTATTATTCCTTCTAGCATTTTTTCTAATTTATTATTTAGAATCTCTGTATTTATATTTCCTTCTTTTTCAGCTTCTATAAAACCTGCATTTTTTCTGTATACTATTGTAGAATATTCAAATGGTAACAATGTCTCATTTGACAGATTTATAATTCCATATTTATTTCCTTTTTTTGCTATATAATAATCTCCAAATGCATATTTTAAGTCATCATATTCTGCTTTTATCTTTTCTTCTTGTTTTATATTTATAATTCCATATTTTCCATTTTTTATAAAAATCAAATTGTCTGAATTTATTTCTTTTACATCATTAAATTTATTTTCTATTAAAGTTTTCTTATCTTTATTTATAGCTTTTAGTTTTCCATTTTCTTTTACGATAAATATATTACTTGAATAAACTGGCTTTATTTCTTCATATATAGGCTCTAATATCATAGTTTTTGTAAAGTCTATTAATCCATATAAATTATCATTATTTATAACAATATATCCATTTTTGTAATCTTCTTCTATAGCTTTTATTTCCTTATATTCAGGAGAAACTATTATATTTCCTTTGTTATCACATAAGCCTACTTTGTCATTTTTCTTTATTATTATGCTATTTTTTACTCCTTTTAAAGTTTCGATACTAGAATATTCTGTAGGTAATATTAGTTTTCCAGAATAATCTATTAATCCATATAAGCCATCTTTTTTAACTTTTAAAACATTTTCTTCATACCATAAAATGTTGTTTTTATCTATATTTTCTATACTTTCAACTAATTCGTATTCTGTAAATTTTTCTTCATTTTTTGAATTTATTACTTTTGTTTTGTATGTATTATTTTCATAATCCACATCGTAAACACATATAAATAAATCTATTTTAGAGTTTGGTATTGTAATCATTTCATCATATTGTGGTACAATTACAATTTCTCCTTTTTGATTAATTACACCCCATTTGTTGTTTGTATATACAGGATAATAGCTTGTCTGCTCAGTATTCTTGATTGGATTTTCAGTAAGTAGAGTTTTAATTCCTACAACAAACATAACCATTACAGCAATCGCAACGATAACAGCTATTACTTTTTTTATATTAAGTTTCTCATTAGTATCATATCTTTTTCCTTTTGCTCTTCTACTCATATTTTTAATACCTCCAAGGTTTATTTTACATTTTATACTATATCATACTTTAAAGTAAAAGAAAAGTACGAGACTGAAAAATAGTTTTTATAAAATTAAAATTATTTACTTGCTTTTTTGTAAAACATATAGTATAGTATTTATCATAGGAAATGAGATAAGCAAGAGTGTTGCCACTTTACTTTATAGTGTTAGCTATAAGAAAGTGAGGTGGTGTTTATGGAATTTATATTATTTTTAATATATGCATTGGGAATTTCCCTAACTATAAACGTAGCCTTATTAGCGATTATATACATAATTTTGTTGAATAAGGAATAAACAAAACAACACATCCTTGCTTTGCCCAGCAGATGTGTTGTTACAATATATGTGGCAACCACAAATTGTGGTTTTCATTTCCTATTTTATTATACACATATAATTCAAATTTGTCAAATTATCTTTTTATAAATTTTGCTACTATAATTGTCATATCATCTTTTGCTATACCGTAGCCATTATCTATTGATTCTTTTGTTATTATATCTGCAATCTTTTGAACATTATCTGTTTCTATACTTTCTAAGATGTCTCTTAGCCATAGTTCTTTGTTTTGATATTCTGTATTTGATTCCATTATTCCATCTGAGCACATTAATAATATATCATTTTCTTCTATATCTTTGTCATACACTACTAGATTAATGTTTTCTAATATGCCTGCAGGTAATGTTAATGCTTTTATTATTTGTACTTTTTTATTATTTTCCTTTATATATGTTGGACATGCCCCATTTTTTATAAATTCTATATTTCCTGCATAAAGGTCAAGTATTGCAATATCTAAAGTTGCAAAGGTATCTTCTTCAGTAGTTTGAGATAATGTAGAATTTATTAATTCTATTGATGTATCCTTATCGAATCCGCTAGATAATAGTCTTTGTAACATTTTTATTGCTATTTGGCTAGCCCCTCTTGCTTTTGGTCCTGTACCCATTCCATCACTTATTGCAAGTAGATATTTTCCATCATCTAATTTTAATGTTAAACAGGAATCTCCTGACACACTTGAACCATCTTTTGTTTTCTTAGATAATCCAAGCTGTAATATATATTTATCTAGCGATGCATATGTATTTACACATAGATTTGTTTCATTTTTGAAGCCACAATTACTTTTTTGTAATACTATTTTTTCTCCTAATACTTTAGAAAGTATTTTTTCCATAACTTGAACAGAACATCCTCTTTTATCTTCCGGTCCAATACATGAATCTACATATACATTTACTATGTATCTACCTGTTTTTTCTTGTCTTATATTTAAATCTTGTATATCTATATTTTTCTCTCTTGCCAGTAGTATTATTTCCTCTCTCTTGGCTATAAATTTTTTGGTTTCATCTTCTATATTCTTTTCCAAACTATCTGCAAGTGAAGATATTACTTTTGATACACCATCTAATTGATTTCCTAGATTACGTTTATTTTCATCTATCTTTTGCTTATAAATTAAATTTAATTTAAGCTTTTTATAGGTTTCATTTATAATATCCATAATACATTTTATATCTTCTTCTAGTTTCATACTAATTTCTACATTATCAAAGCCTATTATATAGTTATTATGATTTGCAAATATTTCTAATAATTCATTTCTTGTAATTTTTCCACATTCTAGTAATAGGTTAAAAATATCTTTTAAAATTTCTTCATTTTCCTCATTTTGTAAATCTTCATATAAAATATTTTCTTCTAATCCCTCTAAATTGTTTTGTAGCTCTTCTATAAATATTTTTAAGTTTTTGTTTTCTTGTATTTCATCTTCTTCAACAACTGTTGCTGCAGCTTCTTTATATGTATCAGCAATTTCAGAAATAGTTTCAGATACATTATTTAATCTATATATTGTTTCTTTATTATTTTCGAGTCTACTTACAGGTCCTGAAGGTAATAATTTTGATTTTCCAAGTATTTCTTCTATATCTATACTAATATTATTTGGTACTAACAATAAACCTAATGATGCAATTAGTATTTCTTTAAAGTATATTACTGTTCCCCCGCATATTTCCTGTTGCAACATATGCAAGAATTCCATTTCCTAATATAAATCCTACTATTACCCCAACTTTTCCAAGTTTTGAAAAAATTCCCGCAATCATTCCGTGAAAGTGCATATGATGCTATCTCTAAACTTCCGCATTTCCATATTGGTTAGACCTAAAATTGTTCCTATTGTAATACCAGTTGTTCCACCAACTAATACTCCGTTTTTCCAGCCTAATACTAAAACTATTAAAATACTTAATATTGTTCTTATTTCAAACCCAAATATACTTAATTCTCTAAAGCTTGAAGCAGATATAGCAAGTAAAATACTAGCACCTATTACTTCTTCAATTGCGAAAGCTTTTTTTATTCCAAATTCATTTATTACTATTACTGAATTTGCAAATATTTTATAAAATATGTATGATGATATTGCAACACCTATTGATACTAATAGGTCATATACCATAAAATCTTTAAATATAAAACTTGAAGCTTGTACTAAAAGTGTAGATATAAATACATACTTACCGAAGTTTTAATTTTTCATTTTGGTATTCTTCACTTTCCCTTGGTTTAAATACTAGAGTCATTACAACAAAAACAAGGGATGTTAATATATATGTTAGAGCTTGTGCGCTACCTAATCCAACAAAAGTTCCTATTATTGTTAATATATATACAATTAACGCTGGTATTTTGTTGGATAGTACTGCTGCAAATATTGAAATTCCAAATGGCGCAATACCACTTATACCTGATATGGTAGATAGCATAAAACTAAGTATGTATAATACTATTTTTTGAATTGTAAATGAATCCTTTAAGAATATTTTTATTTTATAATTTTTTTCATAATTATCATTAAATTCCTCTTGGACCTCAACTTGTCCTCCGAAGATTTTGAAACATTGTTACCACCTCTCACTTTTTTAAATATATCTTATTCTAATCTTATGTTTTTAAATTGTTTGTCATATTTAGTAATTTATTTAAAAAAGTTTTCTTCTTGTTTTTACATATCTCTTTCTTTTATGACTTTTTCTTCTGTAGGTAACTTATTTATATGAAGTATTTTATAATATTTTGGCTTTTTTTTCAATGCTTTTTGCTTATATTCTAAAAATTAAAGTTAAAGAATAACAATATAATAGCAATAAAATAAAAAAGACGATTTTTAAAAATCGTCCTTTTTATTTTATTTTCTCTTGTCTATTACAAACTTTTTGATTAAGAATATTCCTACCGCTAATATTAATGCCCCAGTTATTCCTATTACATAATAGATGTAGTTTGATCCTGTTGGTGGTGTTACTATAATTACTCCATCTGGTGGATATTTTGTATCTGGTTGGTTTGTACTATCAAATGATGTATATTTACTTGCTCCAGATGTATCGTGTTCTCTAGGTTGTAATTCTAGTTTTTGATTTCCTGGTGTTGCTTGGTGATCATATCTACCAATTGTATTATCTATTTCTACTATTTCTGACATGTTTGTATAAGTTAAATCATCAGTTGAACTTTCCGTTGATAATACTTTCTTCAATTTAAGTTCTGTAGTTACTTGTTGTCCTGGTTTTAAGTTTGTATTTGCAAGTGGATTTTCCTCAGTTGCTTGTAATATTACACTTTGTGTACTTAAGTCTACTATTGTATTGTTTACAAGTGTTGAGTTTTTATCATTTTGTACGCTATCTTTTGATACAACCTTCCATAAGTTTCCATTATCTGCTTGGTCATAATTTAAATTGTTTGCTACATAGTTTAAAATAGTTTTTGCACGTGTTGTTTCTGTACCTACTTCACTGTTGTTTCTTACTGTTATGTTATATGTTATTTCAATAGTTGCACCATTAATTAATTCTTCATCCATAATAACATTAACTAATTCATTTTTGTCGTATTTATTGATATCTCCTTTTGCAATCCATTGTAAGTTGTCTGTCCCTGTTTCTGTATCAAATAGAACTCTTCCATCTGCTAATGTTACTTTAATGTGTTTTACATCTTGGTCTATCGTTAATTCAGATTTTGGTCTTTCAACAATTCCAAAGTCTACTCCCATTATTTTGTGACTTTCCTCTTTGTTGCCTGTTGTATCTTTTTTAGCATACTCTACTTCAACTTCGATTACAGGTGTATATGCATAACGATATGTTCTTCTTTCTAACTCATTTACAAGTTTTTTATTTGCATCAGCATTATTAATATGATCTGGTTGTGGTTTAACATATGCATTAAATACTTCTGCTTTATGGTTTGTAATTTCTCTTCCATATTCTTTCTTAGAATAATCAATTATTTGATTTACTCTATATGCATAATCTTTTGCATCAGATTTAGCATCTGCTACTGTATACCAGTAATTATTGTGTTTATCAATTGTCATAGTACTTGTTACTTGAACTGTTGATTCTTCACTATTTTTTGCATTATGATTGTCTGTATATCTTTTAATTAAATTAGAATCTGTTTTAGGGTTAACTTGAGCAGTATCTCCTTTTACAGTGTATGTAGTAGCTTGATAGTCTTGACCGTTGTATGATTTATCATTTAATCCTTTTTCAAATACTGATGAATTTGAAAGTGCTGTATCATTATCTGCTCCATATGTATATCTTATTACATAGTCTCCTGGAATAAATCCTGTAAATCCATACCAACCATTTTGATTTGTTTTTGTTGTAGCTCTTACTATCATTTCGTTATTTTTAATTTCAATCAACTCTACTATTACACCACGTATACCAGTTTCACCTGAGTCTAATTTTCCATTTCCGCTTCTTTCGGCGCCTGTTACTACATTAGTTTTTCCAGTTGAGTCTTCAAATACTGTTCCTTCAATTGTTTTTGAGTTTGTAGTTTTGTAAATAAGTACTGGTGCACGGTTTGTATCATCTTCATACATTGCTCTTATATTTGGATATTTTATAATATTGTCTTGTGTTAGAGCATCTATATTACTAATGTTTAAGTTTCCTGGATTTGAATCTTTATCTATTAATCCTGGTGTAGTACTGTCTGTTTTAGAATTGTAGGTTTTATATCCATTTATTTCTACTAAGTTCATTGTATTTAATGTTGAATTATCATTTAATAATTTATTTGTTAATAATGTTCCAGCATCTCCAGATGGTCCAATTAATTCTAATACAACGTATATATATTGTTCTTGTGCATTATCTAATCTTTGTTCTACATTTGGTCTTAAATAAATTGTAGTATATGCATTTTTTGTAGATTTATATTCTGAGTTTGCATACATTGAATTATCATATTTTGTTACATCACCTGTTTTATTTCCATTTACATCTCCTACATATGCCTCTACAAATTTATAATTTGTATCATAATAGTCTACAAGTTCTGTAATAGCTCCTGTTACAGAAGATTCATTTCTAATTGCAATTTTATATGTTACTTTTATTTTTAATCTATCTGCTTCAGCTAAATTATAGTTGTCATTTACTTGATAATTTCCATCTACTTTACCTGTTACTCCTGAATTGTAAGATGTATTTTGACCATTAGCGACTTCTTCTGTTCTCATATTCAAATCATAATTGTCTGTTTCTATTCCACTTGTTACTAGAGGATTTTTATAATCAATTCCGTTTTGGTACATTCCTCTTAATCCATTTAAATAATCTTCTTCGCTTACACCAAACTTAAATGTTGAACTTGATTTTCTTGAATCATAATTATAAGTTTCAGTTTTTCCGTTTATACTTACTTCTGCTTTTAATACATCTTTATATAGTGTCATATCAAAGGTTGTTCTTGCCTTAGTACCTAAGTTTACATGTAGCTGATTGTATGTTCCTGAGTATATTGGTGGGTAAAATACATTACCTATTTTTTTGCCCACTGTACTTATTGTAAATTGCTCTATCAATGGATAGTTTCGTACTGTCTGAGATTCAATTCTACAATCTACTGCAAATTGTATCTTTCTTTGTAATTCTACTTTTTCTTCTTGGCTAGTATAGCTTCCTTCTAAATCGTGATATACTGCTTGAGCTGCAGCTGTGCAATCACCTGTATGTGTATTTACCATTTTTTCTGATATTCTTTTAAATATATCTGCAATATCTTCTTGTAAATATACTTTATTTTTACCATCTTTAAAATGTTCATTATCAAATATCTTTTTTACTATTGTATAATTTGATGGATATGAACCTATTTCAGCAAATTTATTGTTGAAAGGTGTTCTATAATCATATCTTGAAGTTTCGTCTGCTTTAGATACGTTATCTGCATTATTTGAATTGTATAATACATTTGTATAAAGCATTCCATTGTATACAAATTTTACATAGTATTTCTTCATAGCATCTAATCCTGCAAATTCGTAATATCCATTATCATTTGTAATTACTGGATTTACTAATGTTTTAGAAGTATTTCCTGTTATTGTTCCTGATTGACCACATGTTAATACCTTTTGATTAGTAGTTTTTCCTATTAATGTTGGTATAGTACATGATAATTCCCAGCCAAATGTTTCACTACCACTAAACCCACAGTTTAAGTCAAAACGTTCAACTTGTCCTTCATTAAATCCACAAGTTAGAGTAGGTGTTCCAGATGTATTTCTGCATGATTCGCCTGCATTGCCGACTGGATTACTACACTTGCTACAAGTTTTTGTTGTATCCCAGTGACCTGGATTTCCTGCATTTGCACATGCTTGCCCACCTCTATCGCACAATCCATCTCCATCATTATCAAAACAACCTGAGTGATAAGGTTCAGATTCACTAATTTTACCTCCGCATTCTCCTCCGCCAGTATAACATGTATCTTTGTGCGTATGATAAACTGGTTTAGTATAGCAACCACTACCAGAATACATCATTTCTCCTTCTTCATATCCACAAGTTAGTTCTTTTGATGTTTCATTTTTACCACATATCAATGTTTTAGTTTCATGTTTACCATAGGTATATCCATGTGGACATTTTACACCGTTTTGCCAACCATAATCCCCACTGGTACAGCCATCCTGTGCTTGTCCATAAGTTCTTTTTTCATAACATAAATCATTATGTGTATGTCCTTCGCTATAGCATGCATCTGTATGGCTATGCGTTCCTATTGCTACAGGTTCTGGACTTCCAGAATGCACATGTTTTGCTGGAGTTTCAAAACATGTTCCAGGTCCTCCTTCATCACAATTTCCTATATGATATGGATGATCTGGATTTGTAACAAGAATAGTTGATGGTTTTAATTCATAACATGTACTATTATGTATATGATATTGTGATGTTCTATTTGTTTTTGTTACTACTTGATTTGTAGTAGCATCATATAGAACAACTTCAACCCCTGGTAATACTTCATTTTTTCCATCCATTATGTTGTTTCCTGTATTAACTTTTCCATTATCTCTAT
The DNA here is from genome assembly GCA_948896235.1 of uncultured Clostridia bacterium. GTDB lineage: Bacteria > Bacillota > Clostridia > TANB77 > CAG-508 > RGIG8482. The sequence continues at coordinate 75,338 of CAQUUC010000004.1, read as the reverse complement.
CTAAAAATACTTGTCCACTTATTTTCATTGTTAAGTCAATCCCTTGAGGTGCTACTATTAAGCTTGCATATTTAATATTTTTACTAGCTCTTCCATTAGCTCTTATATTATTTTCAATATACTGCCATGCAACTAATCTTTGTGGAGTACCAGCATTGGTTACAGACAGTTTCCATGTTTTTGTTGGATGTCCCCATGCACATCTTTTTCCACTATCTACTTCATTCCAAACCCATCTATACATTGCTCCATCATATTGTTGTAATGTTGCTGTGCAAGATTCTAAATATTGAAAATTAACTCTTAAACGCATCTGATTAATATCTCCTAAAGTAGAAGAAAATCTAACATAAAATGGTACATTACTATTTGGGAAATTATTATTATGTAGTGTATCTCTTAGTTCATTTCCTGAATCATCTATTATATCTATTGTATTATTTAACACATTTCCAATTGCATTACCATCTTGATTTAATAATTCAATATTTGTAATATAACTCCATTTTTGTTGTCTAGAAGTACCTTCTTCAACATAGTCTCCATTTGGATATTCTATAGTAAATGGTCCTACAATATATGTTTTCGAGTTTTGGTCTACCTCTACAGTAACATCATTTATTGTTGTTTTATCATAAATTTTTGAACTATATATATCAGTTTTATCTACATGTATGTCATTGTAAAAATTTTTATATGCTACTGCTTCTCTTCCATATACCCCTTTATTATCATCAGCTTTACCAGTATTTACAGCTGTATTCCATAATGAATATTGTGTAGATTGATCTGTTATCTTTCCTTCTTCATATGCAGTTGCTATAACATATGCAGCGTCTTGATAATATCTTTCGTCTATAGTTGAGGTCCAATTATACTTCATAGAATATTTTTCAGTATCAAACCCTGTTGGTTTACTAGCCGTATCTTCTCCACATATTTCACACCATTCACCATAGGTTGCACCTTCATCATATCCAGCAGGTAAATCTGCTCTATATGGGTTATGATGTTGCGCACAATAAAAAGTCCAACTTCCAGCAGGATCTGCTGCATATGGCTTAAATGTTCCTCTAGCAGTATTTTTAGCTGTAAATTCATATCCTTGAACTTTCATTGATATTGATATCAATAATATAAATATCAATACTAATAATATTTTTTTATATTTTTTTATACTTTCCATTTCACTACCTCCTTCCTTACATTTTCCTTAAAACTTTTTTGTTTATAAAATATATTCCAATTCCTAAAATTGTTATTGAAATTAGTGTTATTACAACATACGCATATACTTCACCAGTTTTTACACCAATAACAACATCCGCAAGTGAGTAGTCATCTTCTCCTTGTACTTTGTTCGCTTCTATAGAATCTACATCTTTTAAGCCATAATCGTTTGAAGCTTCATATATTTCTGCTACATTATTAATTGTTCCTGTATTGTCATCTGTCATTTTCTTAGTTAATACTAAGGTAACTTCTTTGGTTTCTCCTGGATTTATTAATGTATTTGCCAAGCTTGCATTATAAGCATTTCCACTTTCTCCTATATACCATTCTTCATTTAGCTCTGATTTAAATGTCATATCATTTGGTATATAATCTACAATTTTTTTAGCATATCCTGCTACTTCACCTTCGTTTGTTACTTTAATTTTGTATTCTACAATTATTGTAGTTTCATTAACAAGTTTATCTTTTATATCTACTTTTGCAAATTTTGCATCTTTATAATTATACTCTTTTGCTCCATTAGAATTGTTTACTATTATTTTAGATACTGTTTTATCTAATTTTAAGTCAAATTTTGCTTGTGTGATTAGTCCCATATCTATATTTGTAACATCACTATTTTGTATTTCTATACTATTTGCTACTGCTGCTTTACTAGTTTTTCCATTTAGAGTGACATTCATAGATATTGCATCTGAGTTTTTACTGTCTATTACTCCATCTGCTTTATATTTTGTTACTATATAGTTTTCTGTATCATAGAAAAATACTACTAAATATTTTCCTGGTTTTAAGTTAGAAAAAGTGTAAATTCCATCTCCATTTGTATTTTGTTCTTTGTTTAGTCCAGTTACTGAATCTTTTACTATTTTTCCTGTATTAGAATCAACTAACATTACTTTAATATTTTCAAATGATGTTTCATCCTCATCTCTTTTTCCATCTCTATTAGAATCTAGCCATACTTTTCCAGATATCTTGTAGGTTCCTGTTACTGGCTCTTCTACTGATGGATCATCTGTAACTGCTTTTTCTACTATAATATGTGATACTTCATTTGATACTGTATCTGCCATACCATCTGCCATTAATATTACTGTATTTGTTATTTTTCTTTCTGTTTTATTTTCTTCAACATCATCTACTAAAGCTCTTATAGTTATATCTACTGTTTCTTTAGATTTTATTGTATCAATATTAATTGTTGCATCAATATTTCCAATCCATGATTCGTATGTTTTTCCGTCTACTATATATGTTGCTCCTTTATATTTTAATCCATCTGGTAAATAGTCTTTTATTGTTACATTGTGTACATCTATTTCCCCTAAATTTTTTAAGGTAATATTATATTCTATTGTATCTCCTATAACAACTTTTTGATTAGTAGATGTACTTTGTTTAATTGTAAGTATTGGTTTTAATATCTTAAATGCTATTTCACTTGTTTTCAATTCTTTTTCACTTGTTTTTATATTCATAGAATTTGTTACTTCTCTTAAACTTTGTCCTTGTTGTAATTCATTTATTTTTACTCTTAATACAATAGTTTGGCTTGCTTTCCCTGCCATATTTCCTAAATTCCATGTCACTGTATTTGTGTCCTTGTTATATACTCCATTTTGTGTTGCTTTTATAAATGATATTCCTTCTGGTAAAGTATCTGTAATTACTACATCTTTTTTCTCAGTATCGTTTACATTTGTTATTGTTAGTATATAATCGAACTCTTCTCCTTCTTTTTTATCTATATATGAAGGTTGCATTTTAAATTCTGTTTTCAAGTAACCTTGTATAATTGTATTATTTACAGTTTGTGATGTAAATTCTGCATCATAATTTTTCACCTTAGCAATTGCTTTTACTTCTACTTTCTTTTCTGTTTCATTCTTTAATGAACTTGCTTCCACTTGATATACAACAGTTTTTACTTCACCTGGTTGTAATCTTTCAAGGTTTTTAGTATATTCTTTTTTCTTGCTATCATATTCTCGAGTTACTATATCTTCTGTATTTGGTATTCCATCATAATATGTATATATTGTTCCTTCTGGAATATTTCCTGTTACTGTTACATTATTAACTGTAGTATTTCCTGTGTTTTTTACAGATATAGTATATGTAATAACTTGTCCCTCTTGTACTTCTTTGTTTGCTCCTATATCATTTCTAATTGCAACTTCTAAATGAGGTCCTTCTCCTGTTGTAAGTCCAATTTTTGTTGCTATAGCTTTATCTTTTATTGTTTCTTTTTCTTTCACATTATCAAAATATACTACATAGTTTGTACAAGCTGTTTTATCATACTCTAGATTTGCAGGTATTTGTACTTTGTATTCTAAAGATACCATATCTCCTGTTTGCATTTCATAATTTTCAAAATCTATTAAATATACTTTTGCATTAGATATATTTTCTATACTTTGAGTCCAACCATTTTCTTTATTATTAATATCTTGAGTTGCTTTTGGATTTTCACTATAATATATTTTACCTTTTAAATTATTTAATTTAATTGGCTCTACTATACTAGTATCAAAATTAGATTCTAAATCCTTTCTTGTAGCTGGATCTACGTTTCCTGCTTTTGGTAAAGTTCCTAAAATTCTTATATTGTTTATTTTATTTTCATAGTTATTTATTATGTTTGCTGAAACTGTTGCTTGCTTTGAGGCTGATTTTGCATCTAATTTTACAAATGCTTCTCCTCCATTTGAAACTGTTACAATTTCATTTCCACTATTAATTGTATTTGTTGTAACTATACCTGTTGGTGCAACTGCTTTTAATGGCATTTCTACATATCCTCTTGAATTTTCAGTATTTTCATAAGATGTTGCATTTTGGTTTGTAATATATACTTTTACTACATCTTGTTTTGTTGGTGACAATTGTTTTACTAAAATATCTGTATTTATTACTAAATTTGCTCCTTTTGATACTTCATTTTCACTATATGATGTTTGTTCTCCTTGTAAGGTTACTTTTATTACAATATTTCCATTGCCATTTACATATTGGCTATATTCTTTTATTTTTAGTTCATTATCAAACAATAAATCTACATCTTTTATATCTACTTTTGTTATATAACTTGGTAGTACTATATCTAAACTTGGATTTTTATATAAGTCACAACTTATATCATTTGTTTTTAGTGCTACTCTAAATTCTACATTTTCATTTTTTACTATTGTAGATAAATCAGTTTTATTAACTGATGCCTCTATCTTTGTTGCTGGTTTAGTAAGTTCAATATTTCTTGTTTTGCCATATCTTTCTATTATTATATCTGTATACTCTACTATTGTTACAGTTTTTAATTGTAATTTTTGAAAATCTTCTATTTGCTTTTTAGAATAATCTGTTATTCCTTTTAAGCTTTTTATATGATTTATTTCTAAGGTTCCTTCATTAATTGGTTTTGATGTTTCAATTTCTATTTCATTTATTTCACTTACATAATTATATGTATAGTTTCCTGCTTCATCTACCCTAGTATCTTTTGTAAATGTTGCTAACCTTTCTCCATCTTTTCCTATTATTTTTATATATCCATCTTTGCCTAATATTCTTTCAAAGTTTTCTTTATTAATTGTAGTAGTTTTATAATAAGCATAATTTTTATTATTAACAGTAGTTGGATTTTCTTCTTCTTTAGAGTTTATATAATTATCGGCAGTATTTTTTACTGTTATTTTATCTATTAATTTTGTATATCCAATATCTAATTTAACGTTTTCAAAATATTCTATTTTGTTTTGTGAATTTGAATATAAATAACCTTTACTTAATTTATCATTTGATGTAATCTTTGTTGTTACTATGTTTCCTTTATTTTCATTTTCTTTTATAGCTAAGGTATTATTAACTGTTACTTTTTCTGTTACATTATTATAGCTTTCAATTTCTACATCTGCTTTTTGTTCTGCTTGTATTTCTTCAACCATTTCTTTAAATATGTATGTAATTACATATTCATCTGTAACGTTTTTCTTCCAAGCCACTTTATTATCTGTTGGTTCATTTTTTACTTCTATACTTATTGTTCCTGTTTCTTTATCATATGACCAATTGTCTTTGCTAAATTTGTCTGCTCCTTGATTATTAGTTGCATAAGTGTTATTTGCAGTTACAATTACCTCTTCTGGTTTTACTCCATTAATTTCTGGAACTTTCACTGTTATTTTAGTTTGTTTAACTGGTAAGCTATTTTTCTCTATTCCTGTTCTTAATATGGTTTGTAAAATTGTACCTGTTTGCTCTCTAATTTCATATGGAATATATGTTTTTGTTTCTTGTTCTAATATAGCTTTTGCTTCTTTTCCCCATTCATTTCTTATGCTTATTGTTTTTTCTATCCCAGTTTGTTTTCCACTATTATCTATATATGAACCAGTTAATGTTATATTATTTATTTTACTAAAGTTAGATAAATCAAATAATTCAGAATATGTACTAGCAATTGGTATTTGTAAAATTACATTTGTTCCACTATTTATTTGCTTTAATGAAATCTTATTGTTATCAGCATCAATGCTTTCTACCATATCAAGTGTTTGATCTTTACTTGCTATTCTAAAGTTTGTTTCTTTACCGTCTTGACCTAACATTGTTATTTTTGAATCTTTTAAGTATCCTTTATCAACTTGTATTTCCAAAAATAATCTTACATGTTCATCTATATCCTTTGTCTGTGTATGTATTTTATTTCCTTTCTCATCCTTAAAATAAGCATCAAACTTTACATTTTCATTGTTTGATACTATTTTTTGATTTTCTAGTGAGTCTCCTGTTGCATATGAATTTGTTGCATATACACCCAATAATACAAAGTTTGTAAATGTTAAAACTACTGCTAACATTGTTGCAAGTATCTTGCTTAATAATTTTTGATTCATCTTCTTAATTCCTCCTATATTTATTTTACACTGCTACCTTTCATTATACGCTTTTTTAAGCTTTTTTTCAAGTATTTTTGATAAAAAAGCAAGGTTTTATGTAAAATATCTTATGCTGTCATATAGTGTCTAAATATATAATATTTTGTCGTACTTTTGCATAATTTTGTGTGATTTTTATTTTTTTATATATTTATATATTATAATACTATTTTTTTAATAATTTTCAAGAATTATGTTTTATACTATTTTATATATATTACTTATAATTATTTACGGAAATAACCGTCTTTTAAGGTTTTTTTTGAATCTATTAATTTTATATTAAGTTTTTATTACAAAAAGACTCTTTTCTTGTCAATTCCCTTAGGATAGTAACCTTTTGGGTACTTTATAAAACTTAGTAACATTTTTAATTTTATAGCATATACTATATATATGAAAAAACTTACATACTTTTACCCCTATAATATAAGGAGGGTAGTTTAAATGGATTCTGATTTTATGAATAATTTAGCAAATGCTATGAAAAATGGTAATATACCAGACGATATTAAAAATATGATGAATAATATGAAAAATAATAATTCTAATGGTGGCACGTTTAATAATAGTGATTTTAACAACAATTTTGATAACAATAATACCTCTAATAATTTCAATAATAATTCTATTAACCCAGATATATTAAAAAATATTATGAATATGTTTAGTAATTCTAATAATACTACTTCTAATAATTCCTCTAATTCTAATGATTTTAATAATACTGATAGTTCTACTAATTCTATTCCGAATTTTGATATAAATATGTTACTTAAAATGAAATCTATAATGGATAAAATGAATTCCAATAAGAATGATCCTCGTTCAAATTTGTTACTTTCTTTAAAGCCATACTTAAAGGAAAGTAGAAAAAGTAAAGTAGAACAATACGTGCAATTATTTAATATGACTAAAGTAATTGATGCTTTTAACCAAGATGGTGGTGAGAATTCAAAATGATGTTTCACCTTCCTTATTTTAGTATGCCCTATTATAATAGATATTCTAGATATGGATATAGATATCCATATTATTCCTATAGAAAATCAAACTCTAATATGGACTCAAGTTCTGTATTCCATAACGCTACTTCTATACCTAACAAAAACAATTCATATTATAAAAATTTTGATAATAAAGCTAGTAAATGTACTAATTTTACAAAAGATCTAGAAAAAGAAAACAATTCTAATTCAAGTTCAGATTCTCCATTGTTTCAGCTTTTTGGAATCAATTTATATTTTGATGATATTTTACTTATATGTTTAATTTGGTTTTTATATGATGAAGGTGTTAAAGATCAAGAATTATTTATTGCATTGATCTTGTTGTTACTTAGTTAGGTGGTAATTAGTCACATAAAAAATACGTCGATAAGCAATTCAAGTAAACAATATAAAAAGACTAGTAGCACTAAGCTTTCCTAGTCTTTTTCTTTTGTCTATTCTAATACAATCTTATTTTCTTGTACATATGCATAGTTTTTTCTTGCTTCTTCCTCACTTTTTTCTAGCTCTTTTACTATATTCGCTATTCTTATTTGTGGTGATTCTATTTTTGCTGACGCTATCATTGCTTTTTTATTTCCTTTTGCTCCCGCATGTGCCATACCTCTTAAAATTCCAAGAACTACTATATTCTCTCCTGCTATAACTTCTGCACCAGCATTTACATCTCCTAGTACTACTATACTTCCTTCATATTCTAATTTCATTCCAGAACGTAAAGATCCTTTATGAAATTTAGTTTCGGAAGATTTTATCTCTTCAACAAATGCTTTCTTTATTCCGTGTAATCCCAATACTTTTGGACTATCAAACTCTACTTCAACTTCTATATCTTTTTTTACTATTTGTTTTATTTTGTCCATTTCCTTGTTTTTTAGAACTTTTCCAGTAACAAATATTGGTGTTTTCTCATTTTGATATAATTTTTTTAGTTCTGTTATTTTTGCTTTCAAACATTCTTCTATCTCTTTTTCTTCTGCTTTTTGATTAATTTTTAAAGTTATTTCCTCTTTTCCTAGTACGATACTTACACAATTTCTCATTATATTTCCTTCTTTCTTTCTAGTTTTGTACTTCTGTAGATGGTATTGCATTTGTATTTTCTTGTATATTATTTGAGTTCATTCCAAAATATTCTGCCATTACATCTCTTGCCGCTTCAACAGTATATCCTCCGGCTCCTCCTCGTTCTACTAAAATTACTACTGCTATTTCTGGATTATCAAATGGTGCAAAGCCAACAAACCAGGCATGTGAATATAGTATTTCATATTTATCTCCTACTTGTCTTCCTACCTGTGCTGTACCTGTTTTTCCACCTACTGTTATATTAAAGTCTTTGAAATATCTATAAGCTGTTCCTCCTGTTTCACTTGTAACATCTTTCATTCCTTCTAGTACTGTTTTTAGATTGTCTGGGTTTATGGTTATTCCATCCTCTTCTTCTGTAGTAATTCCTAATTTTGTATTAAAGTATTTTTCATACTCTTCTTTTGGTATTTCTGCTCCGTCTACTTTTTGTATTGATTTTATTAATGTAGGTTTTACATTTTTTCCTCCATTTGCGAGCATACTTGTATATTTTGCCATTTGTATAGGTGTATATTGATTATTTAATTGTCCTATTGCTGCTTGTATTGTATCTCCCGGATTCCAAGTTTCTCCTTCTTTTCTTTCGTTTAACCTTCCTATTGACTCTCCTGGTAGTTCTATTCCTGTTTTTTTACCTAATCCAAAGTGACGAGTATATTTTGCCAGGTTGTCTATTCCTATCCTTCTTCCTGTTTCATAGAAAAAGTAGTTACATGAACGCTCTATTGCAGAGGTTACATTTAAATATCCATGCCCGTCCTGATTTCCAACATCTTGGCTGATAATCTTTATAATAAGTATAACGTCCTGTATCATTTATTTTTGTGGTTTTACCTATTGCTCCCGTTTCAAGTCCCGCTACTGCTGTTACCATTTTGTATGTTGAACCTGGTGGATATATTTCACTTATAGCTCTATTTTTCATATTACTATTTTTATATATCTCCCAAGTTTCTGGATCTATTCCAAATGTAAATTTTGATGGATCGTAATCTGGATTACTTGCAAGTGCAAGTATCTCCCCCGTTTTTACATTCATCACTACCATTGCTCCACCTGTTGCTTCATATGCTGTTCCATATTTTCCATTTCGTATATTCTCTATACTATTTGCAAGTGTCCTTTCTGTTACTTCTTGAAGTGAAGCATCTATTGTTAATATTACATCTGCTCCGCTGGATCGCAGGTTCACCGTATATATTCGTCTGTTATTGTTCCATCTACAGCCATATCAATCTGTTTTACTCCGGTCAGTTCCTTTTAAGTATTTTTCTGCTATTCTTTCTATTCCAGATTTTCCATAATAATCTGTTAAGGTATATCCATTTTCTTTTTCATTTTTATACTCATCTTCAGATATTTTTGAAGTATACCCTAAAATATGTGAAGCTAAATTTCCTTTTGTGTATGCTCTAACTGGTATTTCTGTTATATTTACTCCTGGGAATAAATCATTTTGCTCACTTATTATATGCACACTTTCTACCGATATATTTTGTGCTATTACTACAGATTTTGTTGAACTATATCCTTCCCCGAGATATTTGATAACGTATAGTTATTATTTTTCTCGTTTCTTCTATATTATCATTTTTGATTTTATATTTTTCTTTAAATTTATAAAAGGCTTCTTCTGCTGTTAAATTTTCCTCTAACTTGTTTGCCTTTTTCCAACTTTTTTCCCTTTCTTCATTATTATATGTAAATGCAAAAGGATTTATTTTTATTGGAAAATTATCTATATATTTACTACCATTTTTCTCTAATACATTTGCAACTCTTAATATTGTTTCGTTTAATGTGTCTGTATCTATTTTACTTTTATATATTTCTAAATTATTACTAGTTTCAGTTCCTGCAAGTATTGTTCCACTATTATCCTTAATATTTCCTCTAGCTGCTTTTAATACGCTTTCACGGGTTAATCTTGTATTTGAAGTTTCTAAGTATTCATTTCCATGTACTATTTGAAGGTTGAATAGTTGAACAAGCAATATAATACCTATACAATATGTTAATACTGCAATTATGTTATATCTAATTTTAAAGTTTATAGGTTTATTTTTATGTTTCAAGCTTGTCCCTCCTTTCAAAATTCAAAAAATTCTATATTTCTCATTAATAATACCTAGTTAAAATTTGTTTTCCTCTAAAGGCCTCCTCTATATAATATCCTGCTTTTTGTAGTAGAGGATACAAAATTACTGTTAATATTGCATTATATATTGATTCTATTAATAGTATTTTTATAAATAACAATATTTCTATATTGGTTGATACTATTATATAGTTTAATATATATCCCCCTACTTCATATATAGCTGTTGATAGAATAGTCATTAGAATTATTGTCATCCTACTATCTTTTGAAAAATTTTTATCTAATACACCTGCTATTATTCCTACTATTCCAAGCATTATAGCTGATATTCCTATTTTTTTACTTGCAAATAGGTCTAATAATATTCCTAAAAATATTCCCATTGGTACACCTACTCTTTTACCTGCAAACAGTCCCAAAAATAGTACTAATATTACAAATAAGTTTGGTGATATTCCAGCTATTGTAAACCAGTTAAAAAAGTTCACTTGTAAAAAGTATAATATTAGAAATATAAATATTGTTGTTATTATTATTAACGTGTTTTTCATACTTTTGACTCCTTAATTATTTCGTAATTACAAGTACTGTTTCTACTTTATCAAAGTTTACTGCTGGTTCTATATAAGCAACTCTATCTACTATGTTATTCGTATTTTCTATTTTTTTAATAGTTCCTATCTTTATGCCTTTTGGATATATCCCACCCATTCCGTGAAGTTTCAATTGTGTCACCTTGTATTAAATTAGCAGATGGTTTAATATAGCTTGCTTTTAGGGTTCCTTCTTCTAAAGTACCTTTTAATATTATATTATCTCTTGAACTTGTCATTGTTGCACTTACTGTACTTGAAGTATCTATTATTGTTTGAACTTTCGATGTATGATCTGTAGTTTGAATTATATGTCCTACTAATCCTTTTTCAGATATTACTGTCATATCTTTTTCTATTCCATCTTTTGAACCTAGATTTATTATAAATACTTTACTGTAATTACTAATATCTTTACTTATGATATATGCTGGTTTGGTTTTATAATTTGCATATGTTTCTGATAAATTCAAGTATTCTTTTAGTGTTGTATTTTCTGCTTTTATTATTTCTAATTCTCTTAGTGTCGTTTCTAATTCACTATTTTTTCTTTTTAATTCTTCATTCTCTTCTTGTAATTTACTTATGTCAGTAAAAAATGTATCATTTCCTGTTATTTTATTCTTCAAATAGGTAAGTCCATTTTGTATTGGCATTACTATTGTTGAAACTGCATTTTCTATATATGATAAGTTTTCCACATTCATATTTGATATGAATACTAGAATAATTAATATTACTATTGTTATTATTATTCCTACAATGCTTGTTTTTTTCTTATACATTTTTTACCTCCTTGTGCTATTCTTATCTTCTTTTTCTTGAATTTATTAAAACTGATTTTAATCTATCTAAATCTTCTAAAGTTTTTCCTGTTCCCTTTACTACACAGTCTAATGGATCTTGTGCTACATATACTGGCATTCCAGTTTTTTGGCTTAAAAGTTTGTCTAAATTTTGTATTAAAGCTCCTCCCCCTGCTAGTACTATTCCTTTTTCCATTATGTCTGATGCAAGTTCTGGTGGTGTTTTTTCCAAAGTTACTTTTACTATCTCTACTATTTCATTTATTGATTCTTCCATTGCAATTTGCACCTGATTTGATGTTATAACTAAATTTTTAGGTAAGCCTGTTGCAAGATCTCTTCCTCTTATTTCTTTACTCATTTCAGTCATAAGTGGTAATGCACAACCTATCTCTTTTTTAATTTCTTCTGCTTGGATTTCTCCTATGCTTAAATTCATTTCTCTTTTTATATAGTTTATTATATCTTCGTCTAATTCATCTCCTGCTATTCTTAACGAATTACTAACTACTATTCCACCGTAATGATACAACTGCTACTTCTGTTGTTCCTCCACCTATATCTACAACAATATTTCCACTTGGTTCTGCTACGTCTAAATTTGCTCCTATTGCTGCTGCCATTGGTTCTTCTATCAAATAAACTTCTTTTGCTCCTGCACCAATAACAGCTTCTTCTACTGCTCTTTCTTCTACTTCTGTAATTCCTGATGGAACTCCAACTACCACTCTAGGTCTTCCTATATTATATCTTTTACATACTTTTGAAATTGTATTTTTTAACATTAATCCTGTTGCTGTAAAGTCTGCTATAACTCCATCTTTTAATGGTCTCACGGCTTTTATTCTATCTGGAGTTCTTCCTATCATTTCTTTTGCTTCATTTCCTGTTGCTACAATCTCTCCATTTCTTCTATCTGTTGCTACCACAGAGGGCTCTTTTAATATTATTCCTTTTCCTTTTAAAGTAACTAACATATTTGCAGTTCCAAGATCTATTCCAATATCTTTATTACCAAATCCAAAAAGTTTCATTTAGTTTTATCAATCCTTTCACTTTATATAAAGATTTATTTATAATTTATATTATCTTTTCTTAATTGTTCTAATTTATTCCCTTAAATCCAAGTTTTACTATATCACCTGTTTTTGATTCTTTTTCGCGTTTATATTTATATATGCTTGTATATTGATTATTTCCTATTATTACATGATCTACTAATTGTATTCCCAAAACATCTGCTGCTTCATATATTCTATCTGTCATTCTGTAATCTTCTTTACTTGGAGTTGAATCTCCACTTGGGTGATTATGTACAAGAATTATCTTTTGTGCTCCTATCTGTATTGGCTCTCTTAATATTATTTTAGGCTCTATGTTTGCAAAATTTCCTCCTCCTAATGCTATATCTACTATTCTAATTAAAGTATTTTTTGAATTTAGCATTAGGAGTTTTGCAATTTCTCTTTTTTCGTTTTTTAATTCTTCCATTAATAATTTTGCAACATCATTTGTATTTTTAAGCACTATTTTCATTGAATTAACTGGTTTAGACATTCTTTTTGCTAGTTCACAAGTAGCTACGATTTGTATTGCTTTTACTTTTCCGATTCCTTTTATTTTTGTTAGTTCTTCTATTGAAATTTCATATAAAAAATTTAAATTCTTTTCTTTGTTAATTCCTTTAATATTTAATACTTTTTGCGCAAGTGCAACTGATGAATCTTCCTTTGTTCCACATTTTATTATTATTGCTAATAATTCTGCATTTGAGAGGAAACTCGCTCCATACATTTCTAGCTTTTCATAAGGTCTTTCACTCTCTGGGAGTTCTTTCATTGTTATTGACATTTTTTATTCCTTTCTTTTCCCCCAAGATTTATCTTCCCTTATATTTATTATAATTATTACACTTTTCTATATATAAAAATTGCTATTGCCATTCCTATAATACTTGCTATGTTTATTTTTAGTTGTAATCCAAATGTTAATTTTATTATATTTAGGTCTAATACTACTGGACTTGATAATCCAAAGTCTTGTCCATATGATAACCACCATAAAAAGTCCACCTTTGATGCTAACTCTCCAAGCAATCCTCCTATTACTAGTCCTGATAATATGAATACAATTAAAATCCATATATTTTTATCTCTTGTAGCCATTTTTTCCTCCTTAATTTTTACGTTTTTTGTACATTCTAAATTTGTATTTATTTTTTCTTTTGGTTTCCTATTTACATTACTAGTATTATATATGGATATATCTTTTTTTTCAAGGATAAACTGGTAATTTTTTTATTTTTTTATGGTCTTTTTCTTTCATTTTTTTCTCGCTTATGTTATTATTTTAGTACACTTTTTTAAATTCGTTAATATAATATTACTGGAAAATTTTTAATTTCTATTAATAGTTACCAAAAATTGTTCATTTAAAAATATTAATTTTAGTAGTATAATTAAATTATGATAATAGTAAACTTTAAATTCAAATAGGTTTCGGAGGTACTTATATATATGAAAATTGAAAAGCTTAATGATAATAAAATTAGAATAACTTTGAATTTGACTGATTTAGAAGAAAATCATATTGATTTTCATACATTTATGTCTAATTCTATTGAATCTCAAAAGATTTTTTTAGATATGCTTGATAAAGCAGAAAGAGAAGTTGGCTTTGTTACAGATGATTATAGAGTTATGATTGAAGCACTTGCTATGTCTGATGGTAATTTTGTTCTTACTGTAACAAGATTTGAAGCTGAAAAATCAAACACTACATATAAAAAGAGAAAAGTTAATATTAAGCGAAAGGTTAATGAGATTGATAACAAAAAGGCTATATATTGTTTTAATACTTTTGATGAATATTGTAGTTTTTGTAACTTTTTGAATAATAATATTTTAAAATATATGAACGATTTTGCAGATAGTATGTCTTTATTTGAATATAATTCAAAATACTATTTAGTAATTTCAAATATACATATTAATACTAATTTATTAAAAACATTTTGCTCTTCTATCACGGAGTTTGCTCGTTTTATTGAAGATGCTAACTTATTTGAAAATAAATTATTAGAATACGGAAATTTAATTATGAAAGATAATGCTATTAATACTTGTATTAATCATTTTTGTTAAAGTTAAACAAAATATGATAAAAAGCATATGTAAGCTTGAAGGAATTCAGTTTTCATATGCTTTTATTATATTTCTTTATTTTATTATACTTTTAGTCGCTCAATTTCTTCTATCGATATTTTAGTTATTCTACTAATCTGTTCTATATTAATTCCATTTTTTAACATTTCTTTGGCAACTTCTTTTATTCCCTCTGCTCTACCTTGTTGTATGCCTTGTTGTATTCCTTGTTCTTTCCCTTCTTTTATTCCTTCTCTTATTCCCTCTCTTATTCCTATTTTTTTACCTAATCTTCTTCCTTCTTTTAACCCTTGTTCTCTCGCATAACGCTTTGCAGAATTTTCTTCCCATATTGCTGTTTGTTTAAATTCATTTATTTCTCTTATTACTGCATCTGATAATATTTCTTCTACCTCTTCTTTTGCTGCTTTTATTATTTTGTGTTTTTCTTCTGCCATTTCTATTAACCCCCTATCTTTATCGTCTATTATTGCTAGCCATCCTTCTAGTTCACTTGCTAGTTTTGGTTTGCTTTTCCTGAATTTTGGTAGTTCTATGAAGTAATATGTTATGTCTTTTATTACTTCATATTCTCTATGTTTTTCTGCTACTGTTACTGTTTTCGTACAGTATTCTGGTACTTCTAATATTTTGTAGTCTAATATGTTTATTAGTATTACTGGTTTTATTTCTTGATATTCGTCTCCTTTTCCTATTTGTTCTGTTACTAGTTTTGATCCGTAAAATTCACTTCTTTGTTTTATGTCTTTGTTGTCTCTTACTTGTATTTCTATATTTACTACTTTTTTATTGTTTATTGTTGCTTTTATATCTAATCTTCCTAATTTGTCCGCTGTTCTTAATTGCTTTAAACTTGCTTCTCCGTATTATTTCTATTTCATCTATTTGTTCTTTTATTATTGACTCTAAAAAGCTTTTTAAGTATTTTTCATTTCCTTTTTTGGTGAAAAAGGCTTTGAATATTACATCGTTTTTTAAATTTAGTTCCATTTGTTTTTTCCTTTCTTATTGTATCATTTATTTTTTTAAAGCTCAACATAAATGACAATATTTTTTGTATTTCTTTACTAAATCTAAAACACAATAAAAGTAGATATTTTTACCTCCTTTCTTATATTTCTTATTTAAGATATCCTTTTTCTTTTTACTGGGTTTTTATTTTGGAAATTATATTTTTTGAATAAATTTTTTAAATTTCTTTAAATAAAAATAATATTGAAACTTTTTGTATTACTAAAGATGTATTATTTTGTTTACTTTTTGAAATAATTTTTTGGTTTTATTATGTTTTGATTTAACTAAGATATAGCTATTATATCATTTATTTATATATTGTAAATAGTATTTATGTGTTATATAAAAAATGGATTGCTATATGCAATCCATTTTACATTTTCTAATATAAATAGTTTTGTGGGTTTTGCGCAACCCCATTTATTCTTATTTCTAGATGCAAATGATTTCCATATGAACGTCCTGTATTTCCAACTGCTGCTATTACATCTCCTTGTGACACTTTTTGCCCTACTTTTACATATAATGCACTACAGTGACCATATGCTGTTTCTATTCCATTTCCATGTGATATTACTACACAGTTTCCATATCCACCATTATATCCCATACTTGATGAAATAACTGTACCTGAGGCAGCTGCCTTTATAGCTGTACCTTTTGGTGCACCTATATCTACTCCTTTATGAGTTGATCCCCATCTAGAACCAAATCTTGATGTTACTGTTCCTGATACTGGTCTAATTAAGTTTATTGCTAATGCTACTTTTTTATTTGAAGTATTTGCACTTGAAGCATATTTTACATTACCAGAAGAAGTATTTGTTGATTTTTTTACAACTTCTTTCTCATATAATTTTGAAATTACTTCTTCTTTTGTAACAACATCTTTTGCTTCTGATACATATTTTTCTTTAATTGTAAGTTCATTTCTATTTTTACTGTTTTTATTTTTTAATTCATTAATTGCTTGTTCTGCTTCACCAAAACTTGCAACATATAATTTTTCTTCTCCTGCTTGCAATATAGCATAATACTTATAATATGTTTTCCCAGATTGTTTTACCATATCAAATATTTCATCATCATTTGGTTCTATATCTCTTTTTAATAAACATAGCTTATATTCTGGTAAATTCTCAATCTCTACAAATGCAATATTTTGTCCATCTCCGTTTTCTATGTCAGTTATTCTTTCTTGTAGTTTGCTTTTATCTTTTGTGTATCCAATTACTTCTCCATTTATAGACACACTATACGTTGGTTTATATATATATGCTATTATACCAACTATTAAACAAGATGCCAAAACTGCTACGGAGATAAGTTTTACCCAAGTTCTTATATGTATTAATATCTTTTTCATAACGTTTATTATCTTAATACACTCCTCACTTTTTTATCTGTTGCTATTGTATATTAACTACTTTTTTTACACAATTATTGCCTAGGTTTATATTTTAAAATTATTTTCGTTTTTTTTGTAATATCTCTTGTTCTCTCTTGTTTTCTTCTTATATTGATGGTTTGTAATCTATTTGTAATATTTTGTTTAAATATGGGGCTTTTTGTAGAAAAAATTTTTTTATATAATATTAATAATTTTTTTAATTAATTAGTAAGAATTAAATTCTTTAAAAGAGCCTAAGTTTTTAACAGTTATTAAGCTTGTCAAAAACTTAGGCTCTTTAATAAGATTTAAGATTGTAATTCATTTTTTACATTAGATATTTCTGTTACAGTTGCTTTTGCTGCTGGTTGATAATATCCTTTACTTTGAGCTATTTTAAACATTTCATATTGAAAGCTTTCATCATTGTTTCTAATTTGTTGTAATGTTTGTCTTAATCCCATATTTTCTGCTTCTGTAATAGCTGTTTGATATGCTGTTAAATCTGCCTTTACACTTGATAAAATATCATTTACCATTGTCTTTTCATCCATTTTATTTTCCTCCCTAAACTAATTATTTAAAAATGACATCAATTTTTGTTTTGTATTTAGGCTATCTTGTGCTGCCTTTGTAAATACTTGTTTAATTTGTGGGTCTACTGCTTGTCCTGAAAATGTATTTAGTTTTTGATATGCTGTTTCGTGTGCTCCTATTAGATGTCTTAAGTGTTGTAATTCTAATTGATTTAAATCTGCCACTATAATCATTCCTTTCATAATTTATCTCTAAATTATTATTTTCAAAATTTCATTATTTATGCAAAAAGACACAGAATATAAATAAATTTTCTGTGTCCCTTTTTTACTTTTTACAATTCGTATTTCTTAAAGGATGATCTTTAATTCGCTATCGTATAACATTACAATAGCTTTGGCATTTTCTCTGTCTGTGGGAGAATCGCAGTGTATTGCCATAACGGTTTGCCCATTTACAGTATATACTCCTACAGATCCTACTCCAATGTTGCTTAAAACTGTCCGTAAAGATTCTTTTTTTGCCATCTTGTGTCCTCCATTTATAGTTAGAATTATTTAATATAAATATTTTAACATATACTATATTATTTATCAATATAAATTAATCAATTATTTCTAATCCCGCAAATTTTGCCATTAGGCGTTTATGTCCGACTTTATCGAAGTTAATATCTACTTTTAAGTCTTCACCTTCTTGTTCTACATAATTTATTGTTCCTTCTCCAAATTTTTTGTGATATACTCTTTTTCCTGCTTTATATATAGATAAATCCATATTTGTTTCTTGCTTTTTGTTTAGATTATTTAAGAAGGTTTCTGCAGATCTAAAGTTGAAAGTTGTATTTTTCTGTTTTGCAGGTATCTCATTTTTTTCTATTTTACTAGTCGTTACTTTTCCTCCATAAGTCCAATTAAATTTTGAGTCTTCAAAAGTTCCTATTGCATTATTTTCTATTTCTTGTAAGCCTTCTACACATTCTTCTGGAATTTCCTGTATAAATCTTGATATCGCATTACAACTTGTTGAGCCAAATATTGTTCTTCTTTTTGCACAGGTTAAAAACAATTCACTTTTTGCTCTTGTTATTCCTACATAACAAAGACGTCTTTCTTCTTCTAATTCTTTTGGCTCTCCTATCGATTTATATCCTGGAAAAATCCCTTCTTCCATTCCTACTAAAAATACTACTGGAAATTCTAGTCCTTTTGCACTATGTAAGGTCATAAGTGTTATGGAATCTTGTTCTTCTTCTAAATTATCAATGTCACTTGATAAGGTTATGCCTTCTAAAAAATCTCCTAAAGTTGCATCCGCTTCTTGCTCTTCAAATTCTATTGCTACAGTTAAAAATTCTTCTAAGTTTTCTATTCTATTTTCTGCTTCAACAGTGTTTTCTAGTTCTAAGGCTTTAGTATAACCTGTTTTATTTAAGGTTTCTTTTATTAGCTCTGATATTTCAATTTTTCCTTCTACTCCTCTTAGTTCTTCTATGACTTGAACAAATTCTCTAGAATTAGCAAATACTCTATTTAATCCATATTGTTCCGCATTTTTTATTATTTCATACATTGATGTTCCGAGTTTCTTCCGCAAGTTTTTGGACATTATCCAAGCTTGTTTTTCCTATTCCCCTTTTAGGCTCGTTTATAATTCTAATTAAGCTTAAATTATCATTTGTATTATGTATTAATCTTAAATATGCAATTATGTCTTTTATTTCTTTTCTTTCATAGAATTTTAAACCACCTATTATTTTATATGGTATATCTTCACGGACAAGTATTTCTTCTATTGCACGTGATTGTGTATTCATTCTATATAGTACTGCAAAATCTTTAAATTTGTAATATTCTTCTCTTCTTAAACTATTTATTTGCTCTACGATATAACGAGCTTCATCATATTCATCTTCTGCTTTATGTACTGTAGGCATATTTCCTTTCTCATTTTTTGTCCATAGTTTCTTTTCGTATTTTGTTTCATTGTTTTTTATTACTGAATTTGCAACATTTAATATACTTCCTGTACATCTATAATTTTGCTCTAATTTTATTATTTTTGTTCCAGGAAAATCTTTTTCAAAGTTTAGTATGTTTGATATATCTGCTCCTCTAAATGAATAAATACCTTGGTCATTATCTCCCACTACTGTTATATTTCCATATCTTCCTGCAAGTAATGATATTAGCATAAATTGTGCTTTATTTGTATCTTGATATTCGTCTACTAATATATATTTAAATTTTTCAGAATAGTATTCTAGTACATCTGGATTTTCAGTTAATATTTTTATTGCAAAGTTAATTATATCGTCAAAATCTAAGGCATTGTTTTCTTTTAATCTTTTTTGATATAATTCATATATGTTTGCTATTTTTTCTTTTCTAAAATCTCCTTGTGCACGTGCTAAATAAGTACTTGGCTCTAACATTTCGTTTTTTGCATTGCTTATTTCGCATTGTACAATTCTATCTGTAAACATTTTATCATCTATATTTAAGTCTTTTAAACAGCTTTTTATCATTGCCCTCCCGTCACTTGTATCAAATATTACAAATGAAGATTCATATCCTATTCTATCTATATATCTTCTTAAAATTCTTACACATATTGAGTGGAACGTTCCTATCCACATATCACGTGCTACTTCACCTATTAAGCTTCCTACTCTTTCTTTCATTTCATTTGCTGCTTTATTTGTAAATGTTATTGCTAGTATATTCCAAGGCTTTATTTCTTTTTCTTGTATTAAATATGCTATTTTATGTGTTAATACTTTTGTTTTTCCACTTCCTGCTCCTGCTATTACTAGGCTTGGGCCTTCATAATTTATTACTGCTTCATATTGTTTATCATTTAATCCTTCTAATAAATCTTGCATTTTCTTGCTCCTTATCTTGCGAATTTATGTTTGTATTCTATTATAAAACAATTAAAAAGTCAATATTTATTTTTCAACTGTTTTTTATTCTAGTCCGCTTGACATAATGTGTGCTATGTGATATTATTTTATATGTACTAAATATATACTAGGAGGTAAAAATTATGACAGGTCGGGATATTCATAAAAAGATATCCGATAATGTATCCTTCGTGCCAAAAGCTTTGAATTTTGCACATAATGGTCGCTTGGAACTCGATGACCCTGATTCTGCCTTGGAGTTCCTGACTTTGTATTTGGTATTAGTATCATCTGCAGAGTTCATTAAGTATGATCCTGATAAATTGTTAGAGAATTACTCGTTTATCAAGTCATACTTACAGGAAAATGGTGAAATTAGCCATAGCGAGTTCTTATCTCGTCCACTGGAGGATATGTCTTACATTCTCCAAAATAACATTTGCATTATGCAAAAGTAACACTAAAGGTTTGCAAACTTTGTTTGCAAACCTCTACTTTATAATATTTCACTTATTTAAATAATTAATCTTTTATAAATATAGTATTTAGCCAATACCTCTATTATCTTCATCTTCTCTTGATATTCTATATTTATCTGTTTTTTGTATTTTATTTGCTTCTTCTACATTTCTTGCTACTCTTTCATACTCTAAAAGTTGTAATTCGCATATTTTTTCTGTCTTTTCTTCTTCTGTTAATTTAGGATCTCTCCTAATATTATCAATTACTAGCTGGCTAACATTATATACTGTATATCTTTTTTCCATATTATTATTTCTAGTATAATTACCCTTTAAAACTTGCATTACTATTAGACCGTCTTTAGCTTCTGATGGTGTAAGTTCTAAAACTCCTGCTGCATAATGGACAGTTTTATTTGGAAGTTTTTTATCTCTCTTTATACATAGTCTATTATATATATCTATTATTCTGCTGTTTTCATATTTTTTATAAGACGCATTTGCTCTTTCAAATTGTTCTTTACTAAGTTCATATTCACCAAGAACACTTCCGAATATCCATAAGCTTATTGTTTACTTGTCCAATTGCAATATATAAAGAAAAATTTTCTATTACTGCTACTGCATTTAAATCCGCTGTTTTAAAATTTTCATCGTTTTGTGTTTCATATATTATATCACTTACCATTTCTCTATTTTTTTGAGTGCTTATATCTCTTAAATCTATATCTGGATTTTTTTGTTTTATTGCTATTACTATATCACTAAATTTTTTGAATCTCTCTTCTATATTCTTTTTATCTTTTACTTCTATTCCACTTTTTTTATATAGACCTAATAATCTAAACATATTTATTTTATCTAGTCTATTTTCTTTAATATAACTCTCATACACACCTAATTCTGCTAAATATATTTGATATTTATCATATGCTTTTTTTACATCACTATCTATTATTTTTTCTCTTATATTTTTTATTTTTTTCATACGTTTCACCTCTTATACTTTTGTATATTAATATTTTAGCACATTTTATTTATAAAATCAATTTTACTAATTTATCTAAACATATTTCTATTTCGCTTGCACAAAATCTATATGTTTCTATATCATATCCCCAAGGGTCTTTAATATCTAAACTTTCTTTTTCTTGACTTGCTTGTACATATTCTTTCATTGTAAATACTTTATTTTTTAAATTTGGATATTCATATAGTATTGTATTTTTATGTGATGTTGTAGCACATAAAATTAAATCCATTTCTTCTATATTAGATTTTCTTATATTTGTTGCTCTATGCTTTGTTAAATCTACTTCATATTCTTCCATTGCCTCTACTGCATTATATGTTGCACCATCTCCATCTACAGCATAAATACCGGCAAGAATATATTTCTACATTTTTTATATTATTATCTTCTAGCTTTTTTTCCATCAACCAATGTGCCATTGCACTTCTACATATATTTCCTGTACATACAAACATTATCTTCATATTATTTTATCTTTCCTTTCCTGCGATATCTCTTTTTTATGAGAATAGCCTATATGAGTACAACATAGAAAATCCAAGGACTGAACAGAATTCAGTCCTTGTTTTTCTTTTCAGTAAATATTAAGTTTTTCTTTTTTTCTAACCGCTTCAAGCAACTTCTCTTTCTCTTCTCGTATTTGGGCATCCGTATGCCCGAATATTCTTGAATCTCTCGGCTTAATATCTGTAGTAACCAAAAAAGATTCTACTCTTGTAGGCGCATAATAATTATCCATTACACCTTTCCTCCTTTTGCAAAACGGTCTTGCCTATAGTAACATATAAATTATATCATATAAAAAAATTATTGCAATAGGTTTAACTTTTTAAATTTATATAGTAGTTGCTAAAATCCCTAATATAAAGCCTAATATATTACCTATACTTGACATCCTTCCCTTATATAACTTGTTAGACTCTGGTAATAATTCTCCAGAAACTATATATAGCATTGCTCCTGCTGCGAATGCAAGACATATCGATATTACATTTTGTGATATAGTTCCGTAAGCTTGCTCCAAAAAAGGCTCCTACTCCTGTTGTAACACCAGATAATATAACATAGAATATTACTTTTGATACTTTCATTCCTCCATTTTTCATAGGTACTGCCATAGAAACACCTTCTGGTATATCGTGTAAAAGGATCGCTAGCGCTAATGAATATCCTAAAGTTATTGATGCCCCAAATCCAGCACCAATACTAAGACCCTCTGGAAAATTATGAAGTGCAAGTCCTATACTCACAACTATACCTGTTTTTAACAATGTATTTTGATTTTTCGCATCTTTTATATTGGTATTAAATTTTTTTTGTACTAATATATCGCAAATTATCATACATATCACACCAAATATTACTCCTAATATTACTTGTGCTATATTTGATATTTCTAAAGCTTCTGGTACCAAATCAAAACATACAATTGAAACCATTAATCCAGATGCCATTGACAGTATGAAGCTTAAAAATTTATTACTGGTATTTTTAAAAGTTACTCCTATTATTCCTCCTAAGGTTGTTCCAAATGTTCCAAAGAATAAACCAATTAGTGTTGTCTTTATTAAATATTCCAAAATAAAAATCTCCTTAAATCAAATAAACTTTAATATTAGTTTATTTATTAAGGAGTTTTTTTATGCATTTTTAAAGCTATTCTTCTTCACCTTTTAATCTTTCTGCTCTATCTGCCGCAATTAATGAGTCTAACATTTCATCTAAGTTTCCATTTAAAAAGTCTTCCATCTGGAATATACTAAGTCCTATTCTATGGTCTGTTATACGTCCTTGTGGATAGTTGTAGGTTCTAATTTTTTCTGATCTGTCTCCGCTTCCTACTTGGCTTTTTCTTTCATTTGCAAGTTCTGAATCTCTTTTGTTCTTTTCTATTTCGTATAGTCTTGAACTTAATAATCTCATTGCATATTCTCTATTTTGTACTTGTGAACGCTCTGTTTGACATTCTGCAACAAGTCCTGTTGGAATGTGAGTTAATCTTACA
The DNA here is from genome assembly GCA_948896235.1 of uncultured Clostridia bacterium. Taxonomy (GTDB): domain Bacteria; phylum Bacillota; class Clostridia; order TANB77; family CAG-508; genus RGIG8482. Next base: position 51,048 of record CAQUUC010000004.1, on the reverse strand, counting down.
GCTGAAGAAGTTTTATTTACGTGTTGTCCTCCAGCACCAGATGCCCTAAACACATCCATTTTTATATCTGCTGGGTTTATATCTATTTCTACATCTTCTACTACTGGTAAAACTGCAACTGTCGCTGTTGATGTATGTATTCTTCCACTTGACTCTGTATCTGGGACTCTTTGTACACGGTGTACTCCACTTTCAAATTTTAATCTTGAATATACACCTTTTCCTGTAACCATAAATGAAATTTCTTTATATCCTCCAAGTCCAGTTTCATTTTCATTTAATATCTCTATTTTCCAATGTTTTCTTTCTGCATACATAGAATACATTCTAAATAATGTTCCTGCAAATAAAGCTGCTTCTTCTCCTCCTGCTCCTCCTCTTATTTCGCATATAGCGTTTTTATCATCATCTGGATCTTTTGGAATTAATAATATTTTTAATTCTTCCTCAATCACTCTTAGTTTTTCTTTAGATTCTAACATTTCTGCTTCTGCTAAGTCTTTTATTTCTTTGTCTTCTTCCTTCATCATTTCTAGTGCTTCTTCATAATTTGCTTTTACTTTTTTGTATTCTCTATATTTTTCAACTATTGGTGTCATATCAGAGTGTTCTTTCATAAGTTTTTGCCATTCATTAGTTCTTGCAATAACTTCTGGGTCACTAATCTTCCCTGTTAGTTCATCATATCTTTTTTCTACATCATCTAATTTTTGAAACATCTTTGTCTCTCCTCTTATTTTTTAATACTATAGTATTATACACGCTTTTTTTTAAATTATCAATAGTCTATAAATTTACTGTATTAAAATTGATTCCTAATTTATCTAATATCTTTTCTTCTCTATCCGTACAAGTAAATAGTATTATCTGTCTATTTTTATATTCTTCATTTAGATATTTTAGTATATTTTCTAATCTTTTACTATCCCAATAAGCAAAGGTTTCATCTAATATTATCGGTAATTTTTCAAATGACAAGTCACTACCTGCACTAAGTCTTAATGATAAATATAATTGGTCTATTGTTCCCACGCTTAAATTTTTTGCTACCATATAGTTTCCATTTTCAACTTCTACAATCATCCCTTGTATTTCATCAAATTGTACATTTTTATATTTGCCCATAGATATTTTTTCTATTATTTTTGATAAATTGCTTGTAAATTTAGGAGTAATATCTCTTTTCATTATTTCATAAGCTTTTTCTATTTCCTGTTTTACTAGATTTATTTGCTCATTTTTGTTGTATAACTGCATATATTGTTCTTCTAATTCACTATATTCTTCTTCAAGACTTGCTAAATTTTCTAGTTTTGGTACTATATTATCTTTATCTAGTTTTGTACTATGTAATTTTATTTTATTATCGCTTATCTTATTTTGTAAAATATTTATATCATATATTAAAGATTCTTTTAAAAGTATATCATCAATGGTTTTTATTGGAATTATTCCTATATATTTGTTTCTTAACTTTTCTGTTTCTTCTTTATATTGTCTTTTTAATTTTTCACTTACTATATTCGTCTCTTTTTCTAATTTTTTACATGAATTATTAAGTATTTCTATTTGATTTTTTATATGTGTATTATTCACATTTTGAAGTTTTTCGGTCTTAATGATTCCTAATTTTTTACTATATTGTGTATAACCTAATGTTATTAATGTTATTATCGATAATACTATACTACTCGCAATTAGGATATCATTTTTTATTACAGTTATTGATATTATACTTGTTAGTATAAATATTATGGCTACTAACATTAGTATTTTTTCTTTGTTTATTTTGCTTTCTTTTTTGGTATCCTTTTCTTCAATATATTGATCTTTTTCATTATTTAAAGTTTTTATTTTTTTATGGTATTCTTTTATAGTGTCTTCATTTATTTTTATCTTTTCTTTTTCTAACTTGTTATTTTCTTGTATAATTTTAAATTCTTTTAATAAATTTAATTCATTTTCTTGTTTTTTTATTTCTTCTTCTAAAGTTTGTTTCTCTAATTCTATATCATATTGTTTATTTTTAAAGTCTGCTAAAGCTTCTTTTTCATTGTTTATTTCTTCTAATCTTTTTGTAATTATGTTTATGGGTCTATCCGTTGTTCTATTACTTCCTATTTCCTCTATTTGTCTTTTGTTTAGTTTGGTTATAATTTTACTAAAGGATGTATTATCTTCACCTGTACTTACTAGGTTAGACATTTTTTGTACTAATGCTAGTTGCTCTTTTTCCTCTAACTTAGTTTCTTCTTGCACTGAACAAATAGTAGATAAAAATAGTTCTTCATCTACTTTGGTTTGATCATAGAAGAATTTATTTCCAATAGTTTTATCTATGTTAAAGCTTTTTGAAATGTCCTCTAAATCTTTATTATAGATGCTAGGATTTTTCTTTTTAAAATCTCTAAACACTTCATATTTTTCTCCGCTATCTAGCTCATATGAAATTTTACCTGAGAATTCTCCCCCACCCCATGGTGTATATCTTTCATAGTCTGATATGAATTTTCCATTCTTATTTTTTGATAAACCATAGAACATTCCCATTATAAATTTTAGTAGTGTCGATTTTCCGCTTTCATTTTCTCCATAAATGATGTTTATCCCATCTTTTAGTTTTATCTCTTTATTAATAAGTTTACCAAAGTTGTTTATTTTTAAATTTAGTATTTTCATAGATTAATCCTTTCTTACATTGCTTCTAGTCCTATTTCTATTGCTTTAATAATTTCTTCTTCATTATCTATAGTAATTTTTTCTAACATATTTTTTACAAATATTCCTTTTAAACTTTTTTCTTTTGCTAATTCCTCAAGATTTACTTTTAATTTAGTGTTATCTTTAAGTTTGATTATATTTTTATTTTCGATTAATCTTAGTATTTCATATGTGTTTATTTCAAAATTTCTTGCTCCTGTTAGAATAATTTTGTAATATTTATTCTCTTCTATTCCTACATCATTCAATTTTTCTATTAATTCTTCTTTAGATATAATTTCAGTAATATCTAATATAGTTTCTACAAATTCAGTTTTATCAATAGGCACAAACGCTATTTCCAGTTTTTTGTCTTTTTCTATATTTCCTACAATCATTCCATGACTACCTAGCTCATCAAATCCTAAGCTTATAGTAGATCCTGAGTATACTATTCTTTGATCTCGTTCTTCCTTATAGTATGGTTTATGTATGTGACCTAGTGCTATATAATCAAATCCTAATGCTTTCAATTCTCTTTTTGAAAGAGGATTATATTGCATATCTTCTTTATTTTCTCCATCCAATGTTCCATGTGTTATTAGTATATTTATTTTACTTGGATTTTCTATTTTTGTTTCATTTATATTAGAATTTTGTTTGTAGAAATTATCAAACCCAAATCCATATATATCCGCTTCAGCACCAAATACTTTTCCGAAGTTTTTCGTCAAAAATATGTACATTTGAATTCCAGTTAAAGTTATTATAATATGAATCTTTTATCTTAGGATCATGATTTCCTGGTACTATGTATATTCTAGTATTTGGTATTTCTTTAAACATATTATTTATATATTCAATTGTACTAGATTTTACATATTCATGTTCATATAAATCACCTGCAATAAATAAGTGATCTATCTCGTTTTGTGCTATGTAATCTATTATTTGCTTAAATACTTTTCTTTGTTCTAATCTTCTTTTATTTCCTAAATCATTTCTTGAAAGTGTTGTAAATGGTACATCAAAGTGCATATCTGCTATATGTACAAATTTCATGATTTTATCTCCTCTATCAAATAGTTTTTATTGACAAATATTATTTTCTATAATATAATATTTATAGAAAATAAGGTCCACAAAACGTGGTTACCATTATGATATGTTTTTTGATACACATCTCTATGGCGCAGAGATGTGTATCGTTTTATTTGCTAATAATTACAACTAAAGCTATAATTAAGGCAACTGCTATAATAGTCATAGCACATAGACCAATAAAAAGTAATATTACAAATTGTATTAATGCTCTTTCTATCATTCGCACCACCTCCTATTCTTATGTATAGTGAGATGGTAATCACATTCTGCTTTTCCTTATTTTCAATTCGAATTATATATAATAAATGTTAAAAAGTCAATATGTTTTAAAACATTTGTTTTTATTGGCTGTGTATTATTTCAAAAACCCAGTAACATTAGTTACTGGGTTTTGGTTTAATCATTATCATCTAGTGGTCCAAATAGTTCATCAAATTTTGCTTCTAATTCTTTTTGTAAATCCATATCTAATTCATCATCTAATGTTTTATCGCCTTGAGGTAATATTGGTGCTTCAGCTTGATTTATTGGTTCTACTTTTATCTCATCTAATTTAGTTTCTTTACTATTTTGTGGCTTTTCTTCTGGTTCATCAAATAAATCATCTAATGAATCTACCTTTAAATTATCTACTTGCTTTTGTTTTTCCTCTTCTGGTACATATGGGTTATATGGATTATATTTTCTCCATTCTCCCCTATCTACTTGTTCTACATCATTGTGACTCATTGTATATGCATCTAATTTTTTTGCCATTCCTGTTTGGAAATAATAAAATTTCTCTGCTTTTATTGGTTTTATTCCTTTTTCATAAATGATACAAAGGTCATTATCCATTCTTCTTAATTCATCTGGTGTCATAAGTGCTCTTGCCATTACTTGATCTGATACATTTACACCCTGTCTCCAATTATGCTTGTCTTTGTTTACTGATACACTTTCTCTTTCTATTGTTTTTTCTCCTAATGCTTTAGAGAAGTATTCTACTGTTTTTTGTGAGTTACTTCCTAAGAATACGTGTGTATCACAGTTACCAATTATTGTTTCATATGATTTTTCATATACCGCTTCTAATTGGTCTAAGTTTTGTAATATAACACTAAAGGATATTTTCCTACTTCTGGATGTTGATATTTTTTTATCAAAGTCTGGTACTTTACCAATGTTTGCAAACTCATCTAATATAAAGTAAGTTGGTTCTGGTAGCTTTCCACCATTTCTATCTGCAAAATCATATAATTGTTGTATCATTTGTGAGAAGAATATTGTAAGTAAGAAATCATATGCTGTATGTGTATCTGATGATATAACATATACCGCTGTTTTTTTACTTCCTATTTGTTCAAAATCTATTGTATTTGTTGATGTTAGTTCTGCTATTTCTTTTGAATCAAATTTTCCTAGTTTTGATTGTAAGCTAGATAGTATTGAACCATATGTTTTTTCTGGAGCAATTTCAATTGATTTATAGTTCATTCTGGCTGGATGGTCATATGGCAATTGATTCATTAATTCAGTAAGCAAGTTACTTCCACCATTTTTGTTTGCCGCTCTAACTAATTCTGCACAGCTAGCTAAGTTTTGTTCTTCTGGTGGTCTTGTTGCAATTAAGTAATAAATTAGAGCCTTTAATAGCATTTCTGCCATATCATCCCAATATGGATCTTGACCTGACTCTGTTTTTTGTCCTTTTACTACTGTGTTTGCTATAACGTCTACATCTAGTTCACTTGATATATGCATTAATGGGTTATATCCATCACTATTGCTAGGACGTACCAAATTTAGTACTTTTATATCATATCCATGTTGTTTTAAGTATCCTGCTGTTTTATCGTATAATTCTCCTTTTGGATCTGTAAATACGTATGAACCAAGCATTTGATATGCATTTGGTATCGAATATGATGCAGATTTACCAGAACCTGATCCGTCCAACTACTAATACGTTTACGTTTCCTCGTTTGTCTACTGGCAAATAATTGTCTTTTGCTAAAATTATTCCTTTTTTATTACTTAAAATTCTGTATTGTTCTCCATTTTTTGACCAATCACTTGATCCATGTTCTATATCTGAATATTCATTTTTGGGAGCTGTTTTTATTAATCCTATTAATACGAATATTGCATATAAAACACTAAATTTTAGTAATGTAGAGAAAAATGTCTCCATATAATCAGGAGTAAATGTTTTTCCTATAACTGTTCCTAAATTTGTAATTCCTTCATATATTCCATTAAAGAATTTTGCGATATCAAATTCGCCACTAACCGAAGCATTTGTAATGCTATATGCTATTGGCATGACAAATACTATGGATAAAATTACCCATAGTATTGCAAATATTATAAAATTCTTTTTATTTCTTCTCATAGTTCCTTCTATTTTATATCCCATAGAAATTCACCTCTATCTTTTGTGTAAGTTTATCTTTCGCTACCAGCTGTTTCTCTTACTATTTCACCATTTTCACTTATTTCGCCTTCAAAATCTCCAGTTATCTCTGGCATTTTTGGTACTTCATTTATTGCTCTTCCTTGTTCTTCTCTTTTATTTCTTACTTCAGTCATTATTTCAAAATTTGCACTTTCTATCTTTCCATCATATCTTCTTCTTGATATTCCTTTTTTTCCATCATATTCACAAGTATGTACTTGTGCTTTTGTTGGAAATCCAAGAGGATTTTCTAATATGTCTTTTCCTCCTATAATTGTTCCACATGCAACTTGTATATCTTTTTCTCCATTGACAATAATAATTGATGCTGGACCTACATTTTCTTCTATCTTTGTAGTTTTCATTTATTACCTCTCCCTTTTTCTAATTTTCCTTTTTATCCCTAATTTCAAATGCAAAATATGGCTTATTTGCCTTCAATTTACATTTTCCTTTTACTTCATTGGTTTCTTTGTCAATATATACTATTGGCTTTACTTCTTCTGTGGTTTCTGGGTCTATAATTGATATTGGTCTTTGTAGGTTTGGTGTATAACTAAATTCTTTGTAAACTGATTCATTTTCAGAATATATAGTATCAAATTTAAGTGGCATAGGTTTTTTAGATATTGTTATTTTAGTTCCTTCTAACAATGCCATATTGACTACTACCTTTTCTTTACCAAATGAAAGTATAACCAATTGATCATAATCTTCGGCTGGATTATCAACAAAAAAAGTTTTTTGTTTAAACTCTCCTCTTAGTTCCTCTGTATAGTCTAACCTTTGAACTGTATATTTAGGTGAATCTCTTAAAAATTCTTTTTCTGTTTTGTTTATTTGATAAATTACTGTGTTTACATCTTTTGGATCAGTTATGCTAAAATGCTTTCCCTCCCAAGTTTCCATATATTATTACACCCCAATCTATTTTTTATCATATGTATAGTTGTTCTTTTTTTACCACTATACACAATTATATACCTTTTTCCTTATTATGTCAATGCTTTTTACTGTTTTTATTTATGTTAACATTCCTTATTGTTCACTATTAAATTATATACTAGTTTGCTCTTGGATTAAAATTTGATATTTCTTTCAATTTTTCATATAAGTCTTTTTCTTCTTGTGTTAATTTTTTAGGTACTACTATTTTTACTATTGCAGTAAGGTCTCCTCTTCCACCTTTTCCATCTTTATACCCTTTTCCTACTATACGTAATTTTTCTCCACTTTCTATTCCTGCTGGTACATATACTGAAACTGTATCATCTATTCCTTCAAGATTTACTCTTGTTCCTAATGCCGCTTCCCATGGTGTTAAACTTAAAGTTGTATATAAATCATATCCTATTAATTCAAATTTATTGTCTTTTTCAATTTTAATTTTTATAAATAAATCTCCATTTTTTCCACCATTTTGTCCTGTTTTTCCTTGCCCTATTAATCTAATTTTTTCACCATTTCTAATTCCTGCTGGTACTTTAATATCAAAGGTTTTCATTTTTGCATCTACAGTTCTTAACGATACTTTTTTATTCATTCCATAGAAGGCTTCCATAATAGAAATTGGTACTTCTGTTTCTATGTTTTCACCTTTTATTTGTGGTTTTTTCTTATCTTTCTTTTCTTCTTGTTGCTCTTCTTTTATATTTCCAAAAAACATATTAAAGAAATCGCTAAATACCGCATCTCTTCCACGTTTGCTCTCTTGATATTGTTGCTTTTTTCTTCTATTTCCTATATGCGTATTCCACATTCTATCATATTTTCTCTTTGTGGTTCCATTTGATAATACTTGATATGCTTCATTTATATCTTTAAACCTCTCTTCAGAGGCTACGTTTCCTACGTTTACATCTGGATGATATTTTTTTGCCTGCTCACGATATGCTTGTTTTATATCTTCCATTGTTACTTTATTATTATCTAATCCTAATATCTTATAGTAGTCTTTAAAAATCATTTAACATCCTCCCATATTCATGGTGCATTTATTATACCAAGATTATAGCTTTATTTCAAGAATTTATGTAAAAAATCAAAAAAGAATTCTAGGTTTGTCAAACATATGTCACTTTTAATTGAGAATACTAACATCGAAATACCTAATATGCTATTTTAAAAACTTTTTATTTATTTTTTTAATATAAAATTAATTATTAAATTTTCCTTTTTCTAATACTTTTATTAATTTAACGTTAAATAAAGTTGGAGGAATAGATGCAACATCTGTATGTCCAATATCTAAAGTAACAATATATATGCTATCTCCAATATTTAAATCACTTTTATTAATTTTTTTCCATTTAGTATTTAAAATTAATACATCTTTTAAATATATTGATTCCTTAGTTGTAACATAAACCATATTATTCTCATTAACTATATGACCATAACTTTCTGGTTTTGTATGATCGCATAAATCATATGGGATAAGTCTAGAATCATCTTGAACAAAAATTTCATTATTATAAATTTCAGTAATTGTAGCAGTATATGTATTAATCTTACTTAATAACACAATTGTTAAAATTATCATATACATACTGATTAAAGAAATACTTATTATTAGAATTTTCTTTTTTTTCAATTATACCTCCTTATAATTAAAAAAGTTTACCATTGTTTTATTTAATTAATACCTATTTTTACAATATTATCGTATCTTTCACCATTTTCTAATTCTATTTCATATTCTAAATATATTTGTTTTATTTGACTCGCCTGCTTCGATATTTGAATTTTCTTAGTGGTTACTTCTAAATTTATGTCTCCATATGGAGTAACTAATTTAGATTTATTTTTATTTTTTAAATCAAATATCATATCTTGTCCATTTCTTTTAGTAATAATTTTTTCTTCTAATATGGTCATCTTAAATTTTAATTCTTGCTCTTCATATTTTTCTGTAAATTCTAGAACTGTACCATTATTATGATAGGTTATTTCTCCTAAGCATTTATGTGATTCTCCTGCTTCGTGGTCCTTAAAAATTTGACTAGAAGTTATTTCTACATTTACTTGCATTTTGCTCTCCTTATTTTAATAAATAGGAAGACTATACGTCTTCCTTTATTTTTTCATTCCTTTACTTCCTTTAAATTTGCCATTAGATACTAAAGCCAAAATATTTTGGTCATAAGAGTACACTCTTTTTTCTCTTTGTCTTTGTCTTTTATATGCTAGTTCTACCAATTCATCTATTTCTTGTTCAAATGTTTTATTGGTTGCTTCCCATAGGTAATAAGATAATGCTCCTGGTATTGTATTAATTTCATTAATATATATTTCATCTGTATCTTTATCTAGTAAAAAGTCAACTCTTGATACTCCACTGCAACCTAAAACTTTAAAAGTTTCTACAGCAAGTTTTCTTATTTTGTCTCTTATTTCATCTGAAATATCAGCTGGAAGTTTTTTATCTGATGCTGCCATTCCTTCTGTTTTAGACCCTCCTAAATATTTATCTGTATAACTTAATATTTCATCTGTTGAAACAGGTTCTTCACATTCTGAAGGTTCCGCATCTACCATATCTCCCATTACTGAACAATTTATTTCTTTTAAATTTACTACTGCATTTTCTATGATAATTCTATCCGAAAATTTCATTGAAAATTCAATTGCTTCTTCTAGCTCTTTTGAGTCTTTTGCTTTTTTTATTCCAACACTTGATCCTAGATTTCCAGCTTTTACTATGACTGGGAATTTTAATTTTTGGTTTATTTCTTTTAAATATTTTTCCTCATCTTTCATATAATCCATAGAATAGAACGTTACATAGTCTAATACTGGTAATCCTGATTCTTTTAGTACTTTTCTCATTATTATTTTATCCATTCCAATACTTGAAGATAAAATATCACATCCAATATATGGCACATTGATTAATTCTAAATAACCTTGTATTGTTCCATCTTCTCCATTTGTACCATGCATAACAGGGAAGGCAACATCTATTGTATTAATTACATTTTCTCCAAATTTCTTTATTGGGTAACGAACTAAATTTACCTTTTCTCCATCATTTACTATTGTTATTTGAGTTACCTTCTTCATAAGTTCTTCCATATCTTTATAAGCTTCTAAATCAAATAGAATATCCCCTGTATATAGTAGCCCTTGCTTACTAATATAAATTGGTATGATTTCATATTTATCTTTGTTCATATGATTCATTGTTTCTATTGCCGTTATAATAGAAACCTCGTGTTCTACACTTCTTCCTCCAAATATAAGACCTAATTTTGTTTTCATTATTATCATCCTCCTATAAATAATTATCTGGCAAATCGTTTTCTAATAGTACAACACTATCTTTTGTGATTACTTTATTCATTTGCTTAATAGCTTCTTCTAAATTATTGGCTATATATATTTGTTCCTTTGGATAATTGCTTTCTTGTAATCCCGCTTCTATTGGTATTGCTTGTTTTTTACCTACTAATATAATATAGTCTGCACTTTCTGAGGCTTGTTTTCCAAAATTTTTATTATATTCGTATTGTTTATCTCCTAATTCTACCATTCCAGGTGTCACTAATATTTTCTTTCTTTCCTTAAAGCTCTTTAATACTTCTAGTGCTGCAGCTGCACCTTTAACATTAGAATTAAACGCATCGTCAATAACAATACTCCCATTGCCTCCCCCGAATTAATTCTAATCTATGAGGAACTGGCTTTAACATTCTAATTCCTAATTTAATTTCCTCATCACTTAGTCCTAATTCTTTTGCAATTGATACTGCTGCCACAATATTTATAATGTTATTACTTCCTAATAATTTTGTTTTTACCGATATTATTCCATCTTTGGTATGAATATTAAAATTTGAACCTTTTTCTGTGATTTGTATATTATCTGCATAATATTCACATTTTTCTTTTGTTAGTCCGTATTTAATATTTTTCTTTGTAATTGATATGGTTTTAATGTTTTCATCTTCTTCATTTACAAATGCAATTCCATCTTCTTTTATTGCATCTACTAATTCCATTTTTGTTTTCTTTACATTTTCTAATGTTTTAAATGTGTCTAGGTGTTGTGGACCAATTGATGTTAATATTGCATAATTTGGTTCTACCAAGTCACATATTTCTTTAATATCTCCTATATGTCTTGCTCCCATTTCACATACAAATATTTGATGTTCTGGTTTCATATGCTCATTTATTGTTCTTACTACTCCCATTGTTGTATTATAGCTTTCTGGCGTCATTAATACATTATATTTTTGTTCTAATATAGTTGAAACAATGTATTTAGTACTAGTCTTTCCATAACTTCCAGTAATTCCTATTACTTTTAAATTTTCATTTTGTTTTAATCTTCTTTTTGCACTATTATAAAATCTGTTTTGAATTGATTTTTCTATGGGTTGATTTATGATATTTATCAATTCTACTATTATGTATGCTAAACAAGTATATATTATTGTTACTATAATTCCTATCTTAAAATCAAAAATAGTTGTTAATATTGCAATTAATGAAAAGATTATGGTATTTGTTATATACATTCTCTTTATTCTGTTTGTTATAACAAGTGGTTTTTTTTCTTTTTGTTTTGGAAAGATTATATATAAAATCATAATCAATAATATTCCTAATGCTGTTGCTACTTTTAGATTAATAAAACTTATTGATATTATTATTGTAAATAATAATATTTCTTTTATTGAAAATACTATATTAATGTGATTTTTTATCCATTTATTATATGATTCTAATTGATAATGTTCTAATTGTAATATATGAAAACTATTTCTCATTTTTTTATTCAAATATATAAATAAAATAAAAAATAAGCATATTACTAATATTTGTTCTAACATTTTTCCCCCTTATAGTTTATCATTTTTTAAAAATTCATCTAATACCGCCAAAACATTTGTTAATCTGTCTATATATGAAAAATGTCCCGCTCCTTTATAAGTTACTAATCCTGCATCTGGAATATATTTTTCAATTATTTTAGCATCTCTAATAGGAGTTGCTGTATCTTCTTCTCCCCATATTAGTAATGCTGATGCTTCTATATTATTAAGTAATGGTGTCATATCTTCATTAATTATATTAGACATTGTTTTTCTTAGTACTTCTGGTGAATCCTTATAATCTTGTGATCCAAATTTACTTAAACTCTTTTCTCTTATTTTATTGTATTTTTCCTTATCTGGTAATAATCTTAATATCGCTTTTATAGCCTTATATGTATAAACTTTTATATAATATTTAAAATTTCTTTTTGGCTTTATTCCTGCTGAATCTATTAAAACAATCTTCTTGATTGGTTTTAACTTCCTGCCTGTAAAGTTTAAAATAGTTCTACCACCATTTGAATGACCTATTAATATTGGTTCTTCTATTTGTAATTTTTCTATAAATGCATTTAAAAAATCTCCAAAATCATTTGTGTTCATTGGTTCTTTTGGTAGGTCACTTTTACCAAAACCTATTATATCAACATTATATACTTTAAAGTGTTTTTTTAGATGATTTGCTAGTGGTTTCATTGTTTGTAAACTTGCAAGCCACCCATGTAATAATATAATATTTTTTCCATTTCCTTCTACTTCATAATTAATATTGTATCCATTTATTTCTGTTTGCATTTTTTCACCTTTTTTCTTTTTTGTATTTTATAATATTTCTATTCAAAATGCAACTTATTGTTTATATCAAATTACATTCATTACTATTTTTCCTATTTATTATTATATGATTCATTAAATCTATTGTGTCTGGATGTATTAAACTATTTTTTGCAAGACTATATTCAATGGTTCTTTTGGCTACTAATAGAAGTCCTTGGTTTAAATTTTGATTGCTTACTTCTCTTGCAACTACTAAATCTGAATTTGTTCTATTTTCTTCTGTCTTGTCTGCTATATATATTATTTTATCCATTGTATTCATATTAACATTTCCAGTTGTATGATATAGTACTGCCTGTTTCATATCTTGACTAAATCTAAATTTTTTTTCTACAATATCTGCTCCTATTTTAGAATGCCATAATCCTGGCTCGTTTTTTTCTATTTCATCGAATTCAATTTCATTTTCTATAGCATATTTTAAAGCTTCTTCTTTTGGTATTTCTTTTGCAATATCATGTGCAATTCCAATTAGTTTTGCTTTTTCTTCATCTAGCCCATATATCTTTGCAAGTTCTACTGCACGTTTAGCAACACCTACAGAATGAATAAATCTTTTTTCAGATAATCTTTCTTTTACATATTTTTCTACTTGTTCGTAATTCATAGTTCTTCCTTCCAAATATTTTTTACCATTATATACTTATTTCTTTTATTCGTAAAGTGATATTAAAAAGTATTTTGATTGCTTATTTACTAAGATACTAAATAAAAGCAGGTTTAATACCTGCTTTTTAGATTAAGTTTTCTATTTCTTCTTTGGTTAACTCTGTCATTTCCTGTATCTGTTCTAGTTTCATCCCATTTTTTAACATCTTTTTTGCAATTTCTATTTGTTTTTCCTTCGCACCTTTGTTTATCCCTTGTTGTATGCCTTGTTGTATGCCTTGTTTTATTCCTTCTTTTATTCCTTCTCTTATTCCCTCTCTTATTCCTATTTTTTTACCTAATCTTCTTCCTTCTTTTAACCCTTGTTCTCTCGCATAACGCTTTGCAGAATTTTCTTCCCATATTGCTGTTTGTTTAAATTCATTTATTTCTCTTATTACTGCATCTGATAATATTTCTTCTACCTCTTCTTTTGCTGCTTTTATTATTTTGTGTTTTTCTTCTGCCATTTCTATTAACCCCCTATCTTTATCGTCTATTATTGCTAGCCATCCTTCTAGTTCACTTGCTAGTTTTGGTTTGCTTTTCCTGAATTTTGGTAGTTCTATGAAGTAATATGTTATGTCTTTTATTACTTCATATTCTCTATGTTTTTCTGCTACTGTTACTGTTTTCGTACAGTATTCTGGTACTTCTAATATTTTGTAGTCTAATATGTTTATTAGTATTACTGGTTTTATTTCTTGATATTCGTCTCCTTTTCCTATTTGTTCTGTTACTAGTTTTGATCCGTAAAATTCACTTCTTTGTTTTATGTCTTTGTTGTCTCTTACTTGTATTTCTATATTTACTACTTTTTTATTGTTTATTGTTGCTTTTATATCTAATCTTCCTAATTTGTCCGCTGTTCTTAATTGCTTTAAACTTGCTTCTCCGTATTATTTCTATTTCATCTATTTGTTCTTTTATTATTGACTCTAAAAAGCTTTTTAAGTATTTTTCATTTCCTTTTTTGGTGAAAAAGGCTTTGAATATTACATCGTTTTTTAAATTTAGTTCCATTTGTTTTTTCCTTTCTTATTGTATCATTTATTTTTTTAAAGCTCAACATAAATGACAATATTTTTTGTATTTCTTTACTAAATCTAAAACACAATAAAAGTAGATATTTTTACCTCCTTTCTTATATTTCTTATTTAAGATATCCTTTTTCTTTTTACTGGGTTTTTATTTTGGAAATTATATTTTTTGAATAAATTTTTTAAATTTCTTTAAATAAAAATAATATTGAAACTTTTTGTATTACTAAAGATGTATTATTTTGTTTACTTTTTGAAATAATTTTTTGGTTTTATTATGTTTTGATTTAACTAAGATATAGCTATTATATCATTTATTTATATATTGTAAATAACAGAAAAGAAATTAATTTCTCTTCTGTTATTTTAATTACTATTTCTCTACACTTCTATTTGCTATTTCTATTGCTTTTGTTACTATATTACCACAGTCCTTTGAAGAAACGTTTGCCCAACTTCCTCCATCTTTTTTTACTTGTTCATATACACCTAGTTCTTTTGCTATTTCTTCTCTTAAGTTATTAGAGATTAATTTTGAATTTCTGGACATAATAAATACCTCCCTTGATTCATAGAAAATATTTTTTAATTCTTTAATTAATATCAAAGTAATTGATGTTTTTTAATTATTAAATATTTTCATAAAAGTATTATATGTCGAATTCTAGTTTTTACACGTGATAATTTTTGGTTTTTTAACATAAATTTGAAATTATAAAACTTTTTATATATTACATTGTTAAAGTTCCCTCTGGCGTATTTTGAATTAGTAATATATCTTCTTCTCTTCCATTTTTAGCATTTATATACACTAAAAAATCCGATTCATTTACTGTTCCTTTAAATTCCCAACATAATAATTCTGTTTTAAATTCTGTAGGTATTATTGCTAAACTTTCACTTTTTATTTCTAAATTTTTATTTAATGTTTTCTTTGCTTCTTCTTTAGTTATTTTTGCTCCTTGAATGTCTCTTTCTTTATGTGAGTTTAAATATCCTGTAGTTTCTATTCCTAATACTTCTCCATTGTCTAATGCAACTTTTAGTTTTATTAAATCTGAATATACTGTTACATCATTTTGATTATAAGCATAGTTTATTGTTACAATTCCTTGTTGTTTTAAATAATACGTTTCTTTCATATTTGGAAAGCCTTTTTGACTCAAGAAATTCTTTCCTATTTCATCTGCTTCTTCAGTAGATAAATTTTCTGCTCCTACATCTCTATTATAGTTTGCAAATACTATATGTCCACCTTTTTTTGAAATTGATATTGTAGCATTATTTTCTTCATTTTTTAATTTTACATATAAATCATATGAAGGTATATTTCCATTTTCTGAAAATCCATTTGATGTTATTTCTTCTATCCTATCAACTCCAAAATATTCTTTAGCAATTTGTTTTGCTCTTTCTTCATCTATATCTTCACCAGTTAATCCAAGTCTTTCTGGATTTGTCATATGTTCTGAAAATGCTCCATCATATATTAATCCTGAATATTCATGGAAATTCTCCTCAAGGTTTGAAAAACTATCTTTTGATATATTGCTTACTTGCTGTGCAAATGCTACATTTCCTTTTTTAGTTAATTCACCCCAAGATATTCTTCCTTCATTCATATCACTTGATAATTGAATTAATGTGTTTTTTAATTCTACACTATAATTGTGTAAATTTGCTAAATTGTTTAAATCTTCTTCTGTTAACGCTTCATTATATATATTTTTTCTTGATAAGCTATAACTATAATCACTCACTTGATTTAAAAATTTAGAAGTATTTTCTAATTCCACACTTTCTATTGGAAGTGCTGATAAATAACTTTGGGCAAGACCCGCTTCTCTCCAAAGATGTGTCAAAGTTTGAGCTCCATGTTCTGGTGTTGTAGATATTAATGATTTTGCAAGATATGCTTCTACATTTTGCACATAGTCTACTAGTTCAAAAAACGCCATATTGTATGAGTTTTCTGATAATTGTTTAATATCTTGTTCCCTTTTATAAGTAAACACTCCAAATCCCACAACAATTGCTCCTAATACTACTATTATACTAAGCATATGCCTATCTTTTAATCTGTTTTTCCAATCTGTCACTTTTTCTCTTAAATTCATATTCTTTCTTCCTTTCATCTTTATTTACAAAATCTATGTTTTCCTATTTTTTTTACAAGCGGTCTTGACCATATCCATTTGTTTGTTGCAGTATCAGGATTAAAATAATAAATACAGCCATTGGTTGGATCCCATCCATTCATTGCATCCTGTGCTGCCTTTAAAACTGTTGATCCTTCTTTTATAGGTACATTTATTTGACCATCTGCAACTGCTGTAAATGCCCCTTTTTCATATATTACACCTGCTATAGTATTAGGAAATTTCGAATCCTTTACACGATTTAGTATTACTGCTCCGAACAGCTACTTGTCCTTCATATGGTTCTCCTCTGGCTTCCCCATTTATAGCTCTTGCCATAAGTTGTAAATCATTTGTAGAACCATTACTTGCAGCATAAACTTTATTCTCATTATTAATATCTATGAATATAATTATTCCTATTATTGTGGCTATTAATAATATTATAATAGTAAGAATTTTTAATATTTCTTTCATTACTTACCTCCTTTAAAATTTGCTAACAGCAAATTTTGTGTTTTTCATTCTTTACTTTTCATCTTTATAGTTACAATTAGTTTGTATTTTTTTTCATAAAATATTCTATTTTTTAAAAATTTTTGATAAAATTTTAATATACTAAAATTTAAACAATTTTAATTAAATTTTATATTTATAATTCTAAATGGAGGTTTTTATGAAAAAAGTTTTAATTTTTTACGCTGCTTATGGTGGTGGACATTTATCTGCAGCTCGTTCTATTAAAGAATATTTAGAAGATAATTATAAAGATATCGAAGTTAATTTAGTTGATTGTATGAAATATGTTAATAAAACTATAGAAAAAATTACTACTACTGCTTATAATGAAATGGCAAAAAATATTCCTTGGGCTTGGGGAAAAATTTATGCTAAAGCTCGGAAGTGGTCCCATTGCACATATTAGTAATACTTCTAATAAAGTTATGGCACTTAAACTTAATAAACTATTACAAGAATTTAAACCTGATATTGTTATTTCTACACATCCTTTTGGCTCACAAATGTGTACTGTTTTAAAAAAAGCTGGTAAGATTGATTGTAAGATTGCTACTGTAATGACTGATTACGCTCCACATGATCAGTGGTTGGTTAATTTTGACCTGGTAGATTATTTTTTTGTTGCACATGATGGTATGAAAAAAGCCTTAGCAAAAAAAGGAATTTTAGAAAATAAACTTTTTGCTACTGGTATTCCTCTTTCAAATAGGTTTTTAAAGCACTATAATAAACCAGATATATTAAAAGAATTTGGCTTACAAGAAAATAAGAAAACTATTTTATTTTTTGCAGGACGGAGAATTTGGTCTTGGTAAATCAAAAACTTATGATTTATTACGTACATTAGCAAAGGATTTTGATAGCATTCAAGTTATAGCAATTTCCGGAAGAAATGAAAAAATGAAACGTAGTTTTGAATATTTAGTAGAAAAGGAACATAAAGAAGAATCTATTAAAGTACTAGATTATACTACAAAAATTCCTGAACTTATGAGTGTTTCAGATTTAGTCATTACAAAACCAGGACGGACTTACTACTTCTGAAAGCTTAGCCTCACGGTTTACCAATTATCGTTATTAATCCAATTCCTGGCCAGGAGGAAGAAAATGCTACATTTTTAGAAAAAAAAGGTGTCGCTATCTGGATTAAGAAAAACGATAATGCAAAAGATATTTTAGAAGAATTATTTAGTTCACCAGAAAGAATGAAAGAAATGAAAGTAAACGCAAGACTTCTAGCTAAGAAAAATTCTTGTAAAGATATTTGTGAAATTGTACTTAAGTAAAAACAGCGGGATGCTTTCGCATCCCGCTGTTTTTTATTACTCGGAAATCCGTACTAATATGGCTCTTCCGCCGGCATTTCTTTGAATCTGGTAACAGGAATATCTGCAGGTCATATTATGCCATCTTTGAGCAGGCTTGAAGTCAAAAGTCAGAGTAAAAATATCTTCCAACTCTTCTACTATCCGCCAGTTATAGATGACATTTTTCTGTAAGCAGATTTTTTGACCTATCCTCATTATAATTTCAGGAATCTGAGGATTTTCTTCCAGTTCCTTTTTCTTTTTGTATCTCGCTAATTTAGCGCAATCCAAAATGATTCTCTGCATATCCAATGCCCTCCTTCGCACTTTATGTAAATATTATACATTCTATCTATATAATTGTCAATGTCTTAACTAAAATGTATTATATATCATATATTAGTAATATGAGGTGATAACTTTTTTGAATGATTTATTAAATAATGTTTCTAGTGCTGAGTTAATCGCACTTGCTGGATTTTTTGCTGTTATGATTAGCCAAGGACTAAGCCAAGACGAAATTGCTAGACTTGCTAGTTTTTTCTCTGCTATAGGTGATAATCTAGGTATAATTTCTAGTAGTCCTATTCCTAATAATAATTTAATAAATTAAAAAGTAATACTACATAACTTCATAGTATTACTTTTATATTATTTCTATAATTCTCTTCTTCCCTCTAAAGCTTTTGTAAGAGTTACTTCATCTGTATATTCTAAATCTCCCCCAACAGGAATTCCATGTGCTATTCTTGTTACTTTTATTCCAAGTGGTTTTACAAGTTTTGAAATATACATTGCTGTTGCTTCTCCTTCTACTCTCGGATTTGTTGCAAGTATCAATTCTTTTACAATCTCTGGATTCAATCTAGATAATAGCTCTTTTAATTTTATATCATCTGGACCTATTCCATTCATTGGAGAAATTGAGCCATGTAATACATGGTATACACCTTTAAATTCATGTGTTTTTTCCATTGCAATTATATCTTTAACATCTTCTACAACACATATTATACTTTCATCTCTTTTAGGATTTGCACAAATTATACATGGATCCGTATCTGATATGTTATAACATTTAGAACAGTATTTTAAATTTTGTTTTGCATCTAATATTGATCTTACGAATTCATTTGTTTCTTCCTGAGTTGCATCTAACATATGAAATGCCAGCCTTACTGCTGTTTTATGTCCTATACTTGGCAACTTTTCGAAACTCTCTACTAATTTTTCTATTGATGGTGAATAATATGACATTGTTTTCTCCTTTTACATTAATCCTGGAATGTTGTATTTTCCCATTGAAGCAGCTTGTGCTGCGTCTACTTTTCTTAATGCTTCGTTTGTACAAGTTAAAATTAAATCTTGTAACATTTCTACATCTTCTGGATCTACTACTTCTTTTTTTATTGTTATCTCTTTTATCTCTTTTGTTCCAGATACTTTTACAGTTATTGCTCCTCCACCTGCTGTCGCTTCAAATTCTTTTACTGCTAACTCCTCTTGAGACTTTTCTAAGTCCGCTTGCATTTTTTTTGCTTCTTTCATTAAATTGTTTAGATTCATTCCTCCGAATCCTCCACCCATTCCTGGGAATCCTCCTCTTTTTGACATTTTAAATTCCTCCTTTTTAATCAATTATATCTACTGGTATATCTAATCCTTTTATTACATTTTCTATATTATTTTCTTCTTTTGGTACATATTCTTTTGCATCTATATATTTTATTCTCATTTCTTTTCCACAGTTTAATGCAACTAATCTTGCTATTTCATTCATATTCTCTGGTTTTTCTAACATTGATTTTCCAAATGTAGTTAAGCCATTTGGAAATATAACTTCTAAAGTTAAATCATCCTTCTTGCTTGCTTTTGTTCCTATTAAGTTTGAATATAACACCATTCTTCCGCTGTTTTTTAATGTATCTAATACATTTTTCCAGTATTCTTCACTTGGTATGTTTTGTACATTTACATTTGGTTTTTTCTTTTCTATTGCTACTGGTTCAATATTTGGTTTTACATTCTCTACATTCTCTACATTCTTTTTAGTTTGTTCTATTCTAATATTTCCTGAATTTATTTTTTGTTCTAGCTCTTGTACTTTTTTTCTTAAGTCATCTATTCCATCTAACTCTGCAGTTGTACATAACCTTATAATTCCTGCTTGTAACATTATTTCTTTTTGTGATGACCATTTAATGTTATTTTCTGTTTCTGATAAAGAATAAATCATTCCAATAAGCCTATTTTTTGATATTTTAGTAGTAAGTTCTTCTATCTTTTTTAATTCTTCATTATTATATAAAGATAAATCTTTACTTGTTTTATATATCAAAATATCTTTTATGTATTTTATAATTTCCCATAATAAGTTTTGTATGTCTTTTCCGTCTTCTAAAATTTCATTTAACGCTTTTAAGGCTCCTTCAGCATTGTTATTTATTATATTTTCTACAATCTTACTTACAAATGTAGTTTTTGGTATTCCTACTAATTCTTTTACCTTATCTTCATCTATACCTGTATTTCCTTCTTGCACACATCTTTCTAATATACTTAATGCGTCTCTTGCAGCACCTTCTGATAATACTGCTATCGTCTTTAAGGCTTCCTTCGTTATTTCTATATCTGCTTCCTTACAAACCACCTCTAATCTCTTTACAATATCTTCATTTGAAATCCTTTTAAAATCAAATCTTTGACATCTTGATAATATTGTTGCTGGTAGTTTTTGAGGTTCTGTTGTAGCAAGTATAAATTTCACATGTGCTGGCGGTTCTTCTAAAGTCTTTAGTAAAGCATTAAAAGCACCTGTTGAAAGCATATGTACCTCATCTATAATATATACTCTATATTTAGCAAGTGTTGGTAAAAAATTTACTTCATCACGTATAGCACGTATATCTTCCACACTGTTATTTGATGCAGCATCCATCTCTACAACATCTGTTAAGGAGCCAGATAATATTGCTTTGCATATTTCACATTCATTACAAGGTTCACCATCTTTTGGACTTAGACAGTTAATTGCTCTTGCAAATATTTTCGCGCTAGAAGTTTTACCTGTTCCACGACCACCATTAAAAAGATATGCATGTCCTATTCTATTTGAGATAATTTGATTTTTTAATGTCCTTGTTATATGGTCTTGTCCTACAAGTTCGTTAAAGGTTAATGGTCTAAATTTTCTATATAACGCTGTATATTCCAAATTATTCACCCCTTATAAAAAGTCCTTACATCTCTATGGAAAACAACTTCCACATAAATACACTACTTATTGCTGCTTCGTTCCCGACCTGACAAGGTTCATAGCTTTTTATTGGCGTTGCTCTCCATACAGATGTAAGTACTTAGGTATCATATGTATTATAGCCTAAAATATTAATTTTAGCAATAGATATTTGTATGTTTTTTTATCTCTTAAATACTATATCATTTCCATTTATTTGATAATTTGTTGTTCCTTCTTCTATAAGATTTCCACTAGGCATTTTAGCTTCTATTTCTGTTTTATATTTTTTCCCTGATTTTAGTTCTATTATAATATCAAATGATATACTAAATTTTATTTCTTCATTTGACAAGCCTATCTTTCCAAGTAACGTTCCATCATGTCTAATTTCTTCATCCACATCTGATATATAATCTCCTAAATTTTCATTTATACATCTTAACAATATTAGTCCACCTTGATTTGCTATTTTTAAATTTTCAAGGTTTGAAGCCTCATCTCCTACATATACTAATTCCTTATCTATTTTATATTCTTCTTTATTATTAAATATTCCAGTATTTGGCCTATATATATTTACATTTCCTTTTGTTGGTTTTCTTTCTACTTTAAAATTATTTATTATAATTTTATCTATTATCTCTTCTTCCGAATAGTTTTTATTTTTAATTATATCTATATAAATATCATTACTTTGCAAAAGGTTCAAATTCCATTTAGTATTAGATTTTTCTTTTTCTGTTCCTCCTGCCGTACTTATTATCATTATCTTAGATATTTTAAATGGGATATTAGTTTCACCCTCAACACTATATTTTACCATTATACTTAATATTACAACTGCAATAATTGCTACAACAAATATTGCAATATATTTTTTTATAAAGCTTTTTCTATCCACAGCTTTCTCCTTTCAAAATTTGTTTTACAAATTCTGTACTTTTAAATCTTCATATATATAGTTTTGGCGAAGAGGGTGGGATTCGAACCCACGGTAGAGTACTACCCTACATATGTTTTCGAGACATACACCTTAAACCACTCGAGACACCTCTCCATATGCTTATTTGTTTTTTATTTTTCTTAATTCCTTAAAAAAATTTTTTAATAATTCTTCGCATTCTTTTTGTAATATTCCTGTTTCTATTTCTACTTTATGATTAAATGTAAAATCCTCTAATAGATTTAAAACAGATCCACACGCTCCTGTTTTTGGATCCATTGTTCCTATATATACTTTTTTTATTCTAGACTGAATTAATGCAC
This sequence comes from uncultured Clostridia bacterium, assembly GCA_948896235.1. Classification (GTDB taxonomy): domain Bacteria; phylum Bacillota; class Clostridia; order TANB77; family CAG-508; genus RGIG8482. The sequence goes on along the minus strand of CAQUUC010000004.1, from coordinate 27,992 downwards.
CTGCACACATTGAACAAGGTTCTAATGTAACATACATTTCACAATTTGTTAGTCTCCAATTATTTAATTTTTTACTAGCTTTTTGAATTGCGATTATTTCTGCATGTCTTGTAGTATCTTGTTTTTCTTCTTTTACGTTATGTGCTCTTGCAATTATTTTTCCGTTATTTACTATTACTACTCCAACTGGTACTTCTAATTTATCGTATGCTTTTTTAGCCTCTTTTAAGGCTTCTTTCATAAATTTTTCTTCCATTTATTGCTCTTTCTTTAATTAATATCATACTTAGCTTTTTTCACTATTTCTAATTCTTACAAAACAATTTTGGTGTTCCCAGGCGGACTCGAACCACCATCGGTCGCTTAGGAGGCGACTGCTCTATCCTGCTGAGCTATGAGAACATTTTACCCTCATAAATTTTATAATATTTACAAATATTAATCAATACTTTAACTAATATTTTTTCTTCATCATAAAAATATAACAAAAATTTTATATTTGATTACTTTATGTTAATATGTTATAATATTCTTATCTATATGATAGAAAGGAGCTGCTTATGGATAAGAAGATTGTACAATTCAACCCCGCTCTAAAAAAAGAGCACGAAGACAAAGTTCCTGTTGTCAGACTAGGTACAATTTACCTTGACCTTCTAATCTCTTGTGATGGAAACAGTATTTATTTTAGACCATCATTTGAATTGGGGGAAGACATATCTGATGAGTATCTTGATGCATATGCAAATATGTTGAAGGCAAACTTTTCTGAGGCTATTGATCAACTCTTTCAACTCTACCAGTCTAGTCCATAATTCTCCTTGTGCTGGCACTATTTTGTGCCAGCTTTTCTTTATATTATAAAGATTATATTTTTATTTTTGTGATACTTCTTCGGTATTTTTTAACTAAATTTTCCAATATATTTAATTTTTTTTAATTCTTTTTTGTTGAAAATTGTGTAATAAGACTGTATAATTATTTATAAATTATCTTTATAAGGAGTTTGTTATGCAAAAGATTTTGGGTTATATGAGAAAAGCGATTGAAGATTATAATATGATTGATGATGGCGATAAAATTGCTGTTGGATTATCTGGTGGTAAAGATTCAATTAGTATGCTTATGGGCTTTAAAGCTTTACAAAGGTTCTATCCTAAAAAATTCGACATTATTGCTGTTTCAGTTAACCCTGGTTTTGAATATTTTGATAGTGATTTATTAAGAAAAACTTGTGAAGATCTTGAAGTACCTTTTTTTGAAGAAATTAGCCATATTAAAGAAATTGTTTTTGATATTAGAGATGAAAAAAATCCTTGTTCTTTATGTGCTAATTTACGTCGTGGCATTTTAAATAGTGTGGCTATTCGTGAAGGTTGTAATAAAATTGCTTTAGGGCATAATGAAGATGATGTTCTTGAAACTTTTTTACTTAATTTGTTTTATACTGGCTCTATTTCAACTTTTGCTCCTATAAGTTATATGGATAGGTCAAAAATAACCCTTATTAGACCACTTATTTATGCTCCTGAAAAAGAAATTAGAAATTTTATTAAAAGAAATAATATAACTATTATGAAAAAATCTTGTCCTATGGATGGGGTTTCTAAAAGAGAAGATATGAAAAAAATGATTAAGGATTTAAAAGTAGATATTCCTCACATTAGAGCTAATTTATATGGTGCAATTAAGAGAAGTAATATAAAAGGATGGGAAAAGGAGGCTAAGTAATTAGCCCCCTCTTTTTTAGAATGTCTCTTCAGATCAGTATCCGATAACAGCTCTCACGAATGATTCAGAGATGATAGACATACCAAATGATTTGGCAATCTGCTCTACATGTGAATGTCGCAGATCTTTGTTTGGAAAGAACAAATAAATCTGTCCTCTCTTGTACCGCATTGTGAATTCACCTTGATAATATTTGTTTACAATACGGTATACTTCCCGTTTGGAGAAGCTTTTTTCTGTTATCACCATCTTGGTCATAAAACATCCTCCTTTACTCGTTGATATGTATATTATATATCATTTACATAATTAGTCAATTCCTGATTTTATCTAGGATTACTTGTAAATTACCTAAAATACTTATATAATAATATATATAGTTGTTTAGTAGTATATATCTAAAGGAGGACATCTTATGAGAAAAAAAATACTACATGGTATTTGGCGGTTATGCCAAGTAGGAAGAGATTCGTTGATTATTATTTTGATAATTGCTATTCTTATCATGATGTTTGCACTGGAGCCATTTGTATCAAAAACCGTTCTTCTCATCATTGTTATAATAACAGCATTTATGTCTAGCTATTTAATTAATTTTTTGACTTCGCTGTTTGATTATTTGGCAGACTGGATTGAAGAACGAATCTGAAATATCCAAAATCCACCAATACGAATTCTGTACTGGTGGATTTTCCTTTTTATTTTACCATATTTAATACTGCTTGTTTTAATTCTTCTAGTTTTTCATTCGCCTTTTCGTCACTTGTCTCTTTTATTCCCATATAGAATTTTATCTTTGGTTCTGTTCCTGATGGACGAGCACAGCACCACGCATCGTCTTCTAATTCATAGTATAATACATTTGATACTGGTAATTCTATTTTTGTGACTTTTCCTGTTTCTAAATCTTTAGCTTCACTTATACTATAATCTTTTATAGCTTTTACTTTATAATCTCCAATTTGTGTTGGTGCATTTTTTCTTAAATCTTCCATTATTTGTTTTATTCTTTCTGCACCTTCTGCTCCCTCTATTGTTATTGATTCCGCAGCTTCTTTATAATAACCATATTTCTTATATATATTATCCATTTGGTCACAAAGTGTTAATCCTTTAGATTTGTAGTATGCTGCTGCTTCACATAGCATCATTACTGCTGTTATTCCGTCTTTATCTCTTGCATGTGTTCCAACTAGACATCCATAACTTTCCTCAAATCCAAATGCATATGTTTTATCACCTGTTTGTTCAAATTCTCTTATTTTTTGTCCTATATATTTAAATCCTGTTAGAACTTCTACTAATTCTAGATTATATCCTTTAGCAATAGCATCTGCTAAATTTGTTGATACTATTGTTTTTATAAATACACCATTTGGTTGTAGTATACCTTTTTCTTTTCTTTGGTTTAATACATATTCTGCAATTAGCATTGCTGACATATTTCCTGTGAATGTTTTATATTCTCCTGTTTTTGAATCTTTTGCAAATACCCCTAGTCTATCTGCATCAGGATCTGTCGCAGTTATTATATCTGCATCTACTTTTTTTGCAAGTTCAATTGCAAGTTTGAATGCTTTTGGATCTTCTGGATTTGGGTAATCTACTGTTGGAAAATTTCCATCAGGTAATTCTTGTTCTGGTACCACATAAACTTCTTCAAATCCCAATTCCCCTAATATTCTTTTAACTGGTTTTGCACCTGTTCCATGTAATGGTGTATATACTATTTTTAGATTTTTTGCTTGTTCTTTTATTATATCTTTATTTAATGATAATCCCTTTAGTTCTTCTATATATTTTGAATCTATTTCTTCTAATACTGTATTATATAGTCCTTTTTCAATTGCTTCTTCTTTTGACATTGTTTTTATTTTTGAATAATCTTCTACTTGTTTTACTTCATTTATTATATCTTTATCTATTGGTGATACAATTTGTGCTCCATCTTCCCAATATACTTTGTATCCATTATATTTTGGTGGATTATGACTTGCTGTAATCATTATTCCAGCTGTACATCCAAGTTCTCTTGTTGCAAATGATAATTCTGGAACTGGTCTTAGTTCTTCAAATACATATGTTTTTATTCCATTTGCATTTAATATTAATGCAGTTTGTTCACTAAATTCTTTTGACATATGTCTTGAATCGTAACTAATTGCTACTCCTTTTTCGCTAACACCTTTTTTTATAATATAATTTGCTAAACCTTGTGTTGCTTTTCCAACTGTATAGCGGTTCATTCTGTTTGTTCCTATTCCAATTACTCCTCTAAGCCCTGCTGTACCAAATTCTAAGTCCTTATAAAACCTATCTTTTATTTCTTCAACGTTACCCTTTATACTTATTAATTCCTTTTTTGTTTCTTCATCAAAATTTGGATTATTGCACCATTCTTCATATTTTTTTAAATATTCTTCCATACATTTTTTCCTTTCCCCATTAATCATTGGTTTAATGGAACCATTTTTTATAGCTGTATTCTATAACTAAAAAAGTTAGATGTCAATTTTTTTCATCTAACTTTTTATAATAATTAGTTCTTATTTTTTATAAAGTCTAAATATAAATTTTTAGCAGTTTCTGGGCTATCTACACCTTCTGCATTTTTTACAGGTGCAAACTCTTCTTCTCTTTTTACTCTCATAATAGACATATTGTTTAATCTTTCAAAAGCATCAAATATGAATGCTTCAAATTTGTATGCATTTGGTTCTTGAGGCACTACTATAACTCCATTTTCATCTATATATTTTGCTTTTTTAAATGCACTATGGTATGGTAATTTGTTTATTGATATTTCCTCAATTGCTTTTATATTAAATAAATTACATAGTATATGTGATTCTCCATATAGTAATTCACCATTTTCATCAACTGCTTCTGCCATTTCATCTGTAATCTCTGTATATTCTATAACACTTGGTCTACCATCTTTTTTACAAAATACTCCTACTTTTTCTTTAGGATTATTTTTTACAACTGATTTACCTGCTGCTAAACATTTTGAATTCATTGCAAGCCCAGTAAGAATTGGATCTACCATTTTTGCAAGTACATTATCTACTCCTGCAATGAAAATCCATTCTATTCCTCTACTACGCATATCTTGTAGTATTCCTTCTTTTCTCATTGCTTCGAAAATTCCACCATGTCCATCTGCTGCTTGCTTTACCATTCCTTTATCATCAACTAATATTTTTCCAGTAGTATCTATCATTGGCATTTCATTTTGAATAAAGAATTTTACATTTTCTTCTCCCATTTCAAAATAATTATGGCGTTTAAAGAATTCTTGTGTTTGAGAATTATTTTCTTTACTAGTCATTATATACCATGGAATAACTGCATCATATTTTTCTATAGCTTCTCTAATAGTTTCTGATAATAGTGTAAATAATGGCCTTTTAGGATTTACATCTAATTCAAAGGTTCCTTTTGGTCCATCATGTCCAAGTCTTGTTCCTTGTCCTCCTGCCATAGTTACTACTGCATATTTTCCACTTTTAATTATTTCTATTCCATCTTTTTCTAATTTTTCTTTGTCATCTTTTTCTAACTTTTGTTTGTCAATGTATGCTAATGGTTTAATTTCAAAATTATCAAAATGTTTTTTTGTTTTGGTTTCTTCATATAATTTTTTCATATGATCAAAATCTATTTTTAATATTTGATCTAATAATTCTTCTTTTTTAGCTTCAATTAACTTATCATAACATCTTAATAATTGTTCTTGTTTATATTTTTTTAATATTTTTTCAACTTGTTCTAATTTCTCATCCATCTGATTACTTCCCTTCAGCTTGTTATACTATAAAATAGTATGCTTATTAATGCTAATATATTATACCAAAATTTATAATAAGTCAATAGTCAAAGTTTCCTTATAACGATAATAAAAAACAATAATGAATAATTAAAATTTTGCACTTTTAACTATTCACTATTTTATAGTTTTATATTATTTTTTTATTATCTTTACTTGTTTTATATTCCGTGAAAACTTCTTTTATTTCTTTTATACCAGAGGTATTTAGTACAAAATCATTTTTATCTAAAATTGCATCTATCTCTTTATATTTAGAAATTTCATGACAATTTATTACTGTTATTTCCTTGTCTTTTATATCTTTGGTTACCTTATCTATATTTTTATTTGCTATTTCTAAATATTCTTTATTTCCATCTACTATAATGTTTATTGCTTGTACATCTTTTAGTAGTGTTCTTATTTCGTCTTTAATTTTACTGAATTTACAAACAGGTTTACTGTTCCAGTTAATTTCTAATATTCTATTTTGTGTTTCTGATTTCAAATTCATTTTTGATAGTAATTCTTCTATATTATCTTTTATTCCACTTTCAAGTATTGTTAATACTTTCTTGTTTTCATTTATCGTTTTATTAATATAAGGCAATAACATTGTAGTTAAATGCCAATCATTCACATAGAAACTACATACTCTAGTTACATTATTTCCATTTTCTCTCATGTTTACTTCCCCTTTTTTCTTTTGTTTTTGACCACTGGTAAATTTTACCATTGTTACAAATATATGTCAATAATATTTCACAATAAATACAAAAATTTTTTCGACATTCAAATATACTTTTTAATTATATGTATATTTTTTTTATTTTGGTTAATACTTTTTTTAAAGAGATATTTTTACAATTTAAGTATTTTTTTAAAATATTTAAAATTATAGTAATTGTTTTTAATAATTTCTTATTTTGAATTATTTAGGATTTACTATTATTAATTACTATATTTACATTATTTTAATTTATACTTAATAATAGGAGGTTTTATGAATACTCTATTAAATATTATATGTAGTAAAAAAGTAAAATATTCCATTTTAGTTTTATTTTTACTATTCTTATATATAACTATTTGTGCTTTTTCATATGTAGAAGCTGTATCAGCAGATATTTCAAATAGTGTGTTTAGACTTCATGTTATTGCCAACAGTGATAGTAAGGAAGATCAGGATTTAAAATACATTGTTCGTGATAATGTTTTAGCATATATGAATGACATATGTAAAGATGCTAAATCTAAGGAAGAAGCAATTAGAATTGCTAACGACCATTTAGATGAATTTAAGCAAGTTGCAATGAATACTATAAAAGATAATGGTTTTAATTATGATGTAACTGTTGAAATAGGCAACTTTTCATTTCCAACTAAAACATACGGTGATATAAGTTTACCTAGTGGATATTATGATGCTCTAAGAATCAAAATCGGTAATGCAGATGGAAAAAACTGGTGGTGTGTAATGTTTCCACCATTATGCTTTGTTGATGTAAGTTCTGGTATTGTCCCTGATGAATCTAAAGAAGCAATGAAAAAGGATTTGTCAGACGAAGAATTTAGCCTAATTTCTAATGAAGAGAATTCTAACATTAGCTTTAAATTTAAGCTTATAGAATTCTTCCAAAATGCAAAGATTACTACTGCTAAAAATTAAAATAAGAACGTATCTCTTTTATGAGATGCTTTTTTTATCTTAATTTATTATAATTTCTAAACACATATATATTTAATATCGAATACTTTATTTATCAAATTACTAAAAACTGTTGTAAATAACAATTATTTATGGTATATTTTTTACTAGTAGAGTATATTAATACTCTATTTTTGTTATGTATAAAACTTTCCTAGGAGGAATTTAATTTGGATAAATTAGTTATTAAAGGTAAAACACGTTTAAAAGGTGAAGTTTCAATAGGTGGTGCAAAAAATGCTGCTGTTGCAATACTTCCTGCAAGTCTACTTAATGATGGAATTTGTACTATTGAAAATTTACCTAATATTAGTGATGTTAAATGTCTTTTAGAAATTATTGAAGCTCTAGGTGCTAAAATTACTTGGATTTCTAAAAATTCTATTACTATTGATTCTAGAAATCTTGCTTGCACTAATGCTCCTTTAGAACTCACAAGAAAATTTAGGGCTTCTTATTATTTGATTGGCTCTTTACTTGGCAGATGTAAAAATGTTCAAGTTGGTATGCCTGGTCGGATGTAAGCTTGGTGCAAGACCAATTGATCAACATATTAAAGGTTTTGAAGCTCTTGGTGCAACCGTTACAGTTGGTCAAGGTAATATTACAGCTCATGCTGATAAATTAGTGGGTACTTCAATTTATATGGATATGGTTTCTGTTGGAGCTACTATTAACGTTATGCTTGCAAGCGTTTTAGCAGAAGGGACTACAATTATTGATAATGCCGCAAAAGAACCCCATGTTGTTGATGTTGCAAATTTCTTAAATTCTATGGGCGCCGATGTTCGTGGGGCAGGTACTGATGTTATTAAAATTAATGGAGTAGAAAAATTATCACGGAGATGTTACTTATTCTGTGGTTCCAGACCAAATTGAAGCAGGTACTTTTATGCTTGCTGCTGTTGCATCTCGAGGTGATTTAGTTATTAAAAATTGTATTACTAAACATTTAGAGTGTATTACTGCTAAAATTATAGAAATGGGAGCTCATGCTGAGGAAACAAATGGAGATACTATTCATGTATGGTGTGATGAAAGAACTAATAAAACTAATATTAAAACATCACCATATCCTGGTTTTCCTACTGATTTGCAACCTCAAATGGGTGTAGTTCTATCTTTATCTGATGGTACAAGTATTATTAATGAAAGTATTTGGGAATCTAGATTTCAATATACAGACGAATTAAATAAAATGGGAGCGAAAATTACTGCACAAGGTAAAAGTGCTGTTTTTGAAGGTGTAGAAGAATTATATGGTGCTCCTGTTTATGCAACTGATTTAAGAGCAGGTGCAGCACTTATTATAGCAGGTATTTCTGCAAATGGTGCTACTGAAATTTATAATCTTGAACATATTGATAGAGGTTACGAAAATATTGAAGAAAAATTCAAAAATATTGGTGCAAATATCGAACGTATAAGTGTTGATGATTAATAGCAAAGGACGAAATAATTAATTATGTTAAAATTTTGTAGTTTATATAGTGGAAGTACTGGTAATAGTTTATTTATAGAAAGTGACAATGTTAAATTATTAGTCGATACCGGTGTAAGTGCAAAAAAAGTTGAAGATGGTTTAAATTCTATTGGCGTTAATATTAGTGATATTGATGCCATTTTAGTTACACATGAGCATTCAGACCATGTTCAATCTTTGGGCACTATTTCTAAAAAATTTAATATCCCTGTTTTTGCAAATTCTAAAACTTGGGATGCTATGCCTTTACAAAAAGATAAAATTAGTAATAATAATATAAATTTTTTTAACAATGAAGAAAATTTTGAAATTGGTGATTTTGTTATTCATCCTTTCAATATTCCTCATGATGCTGCAAATCCTTGTGGGTTTAGTTTTTTATGTGATAAAAACAAGTTTAGTATTGCGACAGATTTGGGTCATATGACTAATAATATTATAGCTAACTTAGAAGGTTCTTCTTTTTTATGTTTAGAAGCTAATTATGACCCTGAAGTTTTAAAGTGTTCTAAATATCCATATCTTTTAAAAACTAGAATTGCTGGTCCAAATGGTCATTTATCTAATAAACTTGCTGGACAAACTATATCTCATTTAATTAACTCAGGACTTAACAAAGTAGTCTTAGGACATTTATCAAAGGAAAATAATTTTCCTGAACTTGCTTTACATACTGTCTATGAAGAACTTGCTATAAATAATTTTTCAACTGATTCTGTTAGTTTAAGTGTTGCAAACAGAATCCAGCCAAGTGAAATTTTTGAAATCTCTAGTTCTCCTGTAAGTTGTAAAAATTAGGAGGTATTATGCTAAATATTAATATTCTTTGTGTTGGTAAAATTAAAGAAGATTATTTAAAGTCTGCTATATTTGAATATTCTAAACGTTTAAGTAAGTATTGTAATTTAAGTTTTATAGAGTTACCTGACGAAAAATTACCTAATAAATTAAATTCTAGTATTATTAATGAGATTAAGCAAAAAGAATGCACTAGGATATTACAAAATCTAAAAAAAGATTCCTATGTAATTTGCTTAGATTTAAAAGGTAAAGAGCTCTCTTCAGAAGACTTTTCTAAAAAGCTTGAAAATATAAGCTTAAATTTTAACAGTACTATTACTTTTATTATTGGGGGAACTTTAGGTCTTACAGATACTGTTCTTATGGAGGCAAATGAGCTTTTATGTTTTTCCAAAATGACTTTTCCTCACCAACTTATACGTGTATTTTTACTTGAGCAATTATTTAGAGCTTTTAAAATTTCTAGAAATGAAACTTATCATTGGTAATAAGTATTGTAATAATTTTTTATATTTAACATTAAATCTCCTTTTTTGGTAATACTACTAAAATATAGGAGGTTTTTTTATGAGTTCATTATGGATTGATTCTACTAAAGATATTAAGAAAAATTTTAGTTCACTTGATAAAGATATATCTGTTGATGTTTGTATTGTAGGTGCTGGTATTACTGGTATTTCTACTGCTTACCTGCTTGCTAAAGCTGGTCTTAAGGTTTGTGTTTTGGAAAAAGATAAAGTAGGTTACCATACAACTCGGTAATACTACTCGGAAAAATAACTTCTCAACATGGATTATTTTATAATTATCTTATTAATACTTTTTCTAAAGAATTTGCTAAAGGTTATTTGGAGGCTAATGAACAAGCTATTTATAATATTAAAAATATTATTGATGAAGAACAAATTGATTGTGATTTTGAGTTTAAAGATAATTATATCTATACTGATTTAGAAGATGAAATTATTAAAATAAAGAATGAGGTATCGGCTGTAAATTCCCTAGGATTTGATGCTGAATATATTGATAAATTAAATGTTCCATTCAATGCCTTGGCAGGTATTAAATTTAAAAACCAAGCACAATTTAATTCTCTTAAATATGTATATGGTCTATGTAAATGTATATTAAACAATAAGGGCGAAATTTACGAAGATTCTAAAGTTTATGATATAAAAAGTTCTACTGATGGTTACATCACTTATACTAAAAATAATAGTGTCCGCTCAAAGTATGTTGTGCTTGCTAGCCATTATCCTATTATTAATGTTCCTGGTTTTTATTTTTTAAAGATGTACCAAGAAGCATCTTATATTATTGGTATAGAGACTAATTCCCCTCTTTTTGAAGGTATGTATATTAATACTAAAGCTCCAACTACTTCTTTTAGGACAGCTAATTATAATGGTAAGAAAATTCTTTTAATTGGTGGTTCAGAGCACAAGGTTGGTGCTAAAGAAGATTTATCAAATTGTTATACTAACTTAGAGAACGTTGCAAAAGCTCTTTATGCTGATAGCAAGGTGTTATTTAAGTGGCAGACCCAGGATTGTGTTTCACTTGATAAAATCCCGTATATTGGTGAATTTTCTACTGTAATGCCAAATGTTTTTGTTGCAACACGGTTTTAAAAAATGGGGTATGACTACTTCAAATGTAGCAGCTAATATTATTACAGATAAAATTTTAGGTAAATCTAATCCTTATGAAGATATATTTTTATCTACTAGATTTAAGCCTATTAAAAATGGTACAGAATTTACAAATATGTTAAAACAAGTTTCTAATTCACTAGTTTTAGATAAATTTAAAATTCCAAAGGATACTTTAAATGGAATTGGTAGAGATGAAGGTAAGATTGTAGAAGTAGAAGGTGTTAAAGTTGGTATCTATAGAGATGTAGCAGGAAAATTTTTTGCTATAAAACCAGTTTGTACTCATCTTGGTTGTGAACTATCTTGGAATAATTTAGAAAAAACTTGGGATTGTCCCTGCCATGGTTCTAGATTTAGCTATACTGGTAAAAGCTTATATGATCCAAGCATAAAGGATTTGGAATTAATAAATTTAGATTAATTAGTAGTCAGTTGAGACGGGGAGTTTTGGCAACCTTAAAAATTGTTTGTTAGTTGTCAAAATTCCCCTTCCCCATTGACTACCTTAGACTCCCATTATATTATATCCACTATCTGCATATATTACTTGACCTGTTATACTGTCTGCCATACTGCTTAGTAAAAATGTTGCAACATTACCAACTTGTTCAGTGGTTACATTTCTGTGTAATGGTGATTTTTCTTCTACTACTGTTAATATAGATGAAAAATCTTTTATTCCTTTTGCAGATAATGTTTTTATTGGTCCTGCTGAAATAGCATTTACCCTCATACCAACTTTTCCCAAATTTTCTGCTAAATATCTAACACTTGCTTCTAATGCTGCTTTTGCAACTCCCATTACATTATATCCTTCTAATACTTTTGTAGAACCGTGGTATGTTAAAGTTACTATGCTTGCTTGTTCATTTAACATATCTAATTCTTTTGCCATTCTTGTAGCAAGTACAAATGAATATGCACTTACATCAACAGCATGTGAATATCCTTCTTTTGATGTATATACAAAATCATTGTGTAAATCTTCTGTATTTGCATGTGCAACTGCATGAACAATTCCATCTATTTTCCCATTTTCTTCTTTTATTTTGGTAAAGGTTTCTTTTACTAATTCATCTTCTGATGCCCCATTTAATACATATGCTCTACTTCCTTTAAATTCTTTAATTAATTCTTCTATTTTATCTTTATTTTCTTCTCCCATATATGTAAAAATTAGTTTTGCTCCATTTTCATAAGCAGATTTAGCAATTCCAAAAGCTATACTCCACTTGTTTCTTATTCCCATAATTAATATTTTTTTATCTTTCAATAACATTTTTATACCTCCCTATATTCTCCCATATTTCTAAATTTTTCATATCTCTTTTGTATAATTTCTTCTGTACTTAATTTATTTAATTGATTTATAGTAACAGTTATTTCTCTTCTTAAACTATTTACTATTGTTTTAAATGCTTCTTCTTCATCTGGTTCTTTTATTATTTTATCTATTACTTTTAAATTATACAAATCTTTTGCAGTTAATTTCATTTTTTCTGCTGCTTCTTTATATCTACTTGAATCTTTCCATAAAATAGTACTATAACCTTCTGGTGAAAGTATTGAATAAACTGCATTTTCTAACATAAATACTTTGTTTGCAACACCTATTGCTAGGGCTCCTCCACTTGAACCTTCTCCTATTACTATTGCTATTATTGGTACTTTTAATTTTGCCATTTCAAACATAGATTTTGCAATTGCTTCTCCTTGACCTCTTTCTTCTGCACCAATCCCTGGATATGCTCCTTTTGTATCAATAAAAGTAATAACTGGTCTTTTAAATTTTTCTGCTTGTTTCATAAATCGAATCCCTTTTCTATAACTTTCAGGATTAGGCATTCCAAAATTTCTTTCTATATTTTCTTTGGTTCCGTCTTCCTTTTTGTTCTGCAATTATTGTGAAGTTTTGATTTTCTATTTTTGCTAAGCCACACACAATTGCTTTATCATCTTTAAAATTTCTATCTCCGTGTAGTTCTATAAAGTCATCAAATATAGCTTCTATATAATCTAATGATGTTTTTCTTTTAGGGTTTCTTGCTATTTCAACTCTTTCCCATGCAGTAAGCTGTTTTTTCAAATTTAACACCTCCTATTTATGATACTGTATCAGCTTATATAGCATATCTTTCATATCTTTTCTTTCAACTATTTTATCTATAAATCCATGTTCTAATAAAAATTCTGCTGTTTGAAATCCAACTGGCAATTCTTGTTTTATAGTTTGTTCTATAACTCTTGGCCCTGCAAAACCTATCATAGCTTTTGGTTCTGCTAAAATTATATCTCCTAAACTTGCAAATGATGCTGTAACCCCTCCATATGTAGGATCTGTTAATACAGATATATAAAGTAAACCTGCTTCCTCTAATTTTGTAAGTGCTGCTGATACTTTTGCCATTTGCATTAGGGATATAATACCTTCTTGCATTCTTGCACCACCTGATACGCAAAATATAATAAGTGGCAATTTTAGTTTTATTGCCTGTTCAATAGCATAAGTTATTTTTTCTCCTACTACAATCCCCATACTTCCCATTAAAAATCCGCTATCCATTATGCATATTACAACTTTTTCTCCCTTTATATTTCCTGTACCACAGCTAACAGCTTCTTCAAGTCCTGTTTTTTCCCTTAATGATTTCAATTTTTTGGGATATTCTTCTAAGTTTAATGGGTTTGTTGTGTCAATATTTATATTAAATCTCTCATATGTTCCATTATCTATAACTAATTCTATTCTTTTTCCAATATGCATTCTAAAATAATGTCCACAATTTGGACAAATATTTAGATTTTCTCTAACTTTTTCTTTATATATAATTTCTTTACAACCCTCGCATTTTACCCACTTACCTATTGGTATATCTACTTTAGATTTTTTATTTTTAACATTTGTAACTTCTCTTTTTTTTATTTTATCAACAATCATTTTCTAGTCCTCTTTCTTTTGGTTTGGAGTTTTTAGTATGTCTTTTTCAATAAAAGAAGTATCAAAGTTTCCCCTAATGAAATCTGGATTTCTTATTATATGAAAAAGGAAATCTCTATTTGTGTTTATTCCATCTACTACTAATTCTTCTAAGGCTCTTTTCATTTTTGCTATTGCTTCGTTTCTAGTAGTTCCATGTGTTATTATTTTTGCAATCATTGAATCATAATTTGGTGGTATGGTATAACCATTATATATTGCAGTATCTACTCGTATTCCATTTCCTCCTGGAAGGTTGATTTCATTAATTTTTCCAGGACTTGGCATAAAATTTTTCATAGGATTTTCAGCATTTATTCTACATTCTATTGAATGACCATTAAACTTAATATCCTTTTGTTTAAATTTCAATTCCTCTCCTGCTGCAATTTTTATTTGTGCTTTTACAATATCTATACCTGTTCTCATTTCAGTTATAGGATGCTCTACTTGTATTCTTGTATTCATTTCCATAAAGTAGAAGTTTTTATCACTATCTACTAGAAATTCTACTGTACCACAACTTGTATATCCTGCTATTTCTGCTGCTTTTATAGCTGCTTTTCCCATTTTGTTTCTTAATTTGTCATCAATTGCAGTTGATGGTGTTTCTTCTATTATTTTTTGGTGGTTTCTTTGAATTGTACAGTCTCTTTCCCCTAAATGTACAATATTTTTATGTTCATCAGCTAATATTTGAATTTCTACGTGTCTTGGATTTTTTATAAATTTTTCTATGTAAATTTCGTCATCATTAAATGAGTTTTTCGCTTCTTGTTTTACAATATTATAGTTTATTTCTAACTCATTACTATTATTTACTATTCTAATTCCTTTTCCACCACCACCTGCTGCTGCTTTCAGCATAACAGGATAACCTATTTTTTCACAAACGTCAGCTGCATCTTTTAATCCTTTTACACTTCCGTCTGAGCCAGGTATAACTGGAACTCCTGCTTCTTTCATAAGTTCTTTGCTATTTGATTTATTTCCTAACAAGTTTATTACTTTTGAGCTTGGACCTATAAATTTAATATTAGATTCTTCACATATTTTTGCAAATTCTGCATTTTCAGATAAAAATCCAAAACCTGGATGAATACTATCTGCTCCTGTTATGTATGCTGCTTCAATTATGTTTTGTATGTTTAAGTAACTTTTTTTTGATGATGCTGGTCCTATACATATTGCTTCATCTGCAAGACGTGTATGAAGTGCATCTTTATCTGCTTGGGAATATACTGCAACTGTTTTTATATTCATTTCTTTACAGGCTCTAATTATACGGACTGCAATTTCTCCACGATTTGCAATTAATATTTTATTCATGATTTTTTCCTTTCTTTTTTCCTTGTATTGTGATATAATAAGTTTACATATTTATTATATGGATGGAGGATCCCTCTTATGAAAGTAATTATTATTGCTTTAATTTTAGTTGTAATAATTATTCTTGCTGTATTTTTTTCTTGTTTCTTGCTGTCAGGTCGGCATTCCAGGGATGAAGAAAATAAGCAAGTCAAAGATGAAAACAACTAATTTTCATCTGAAAGGAGGGCAAGAAACGGTCCTCCTTTTTATTATTGTACATAACCAAATATAAACTTCTTTTCATACACATCACACTACTGCAAAAGTTAACTCTCCTTTAGCTGCAACACAACCATCTACTGTTGCTATAGCCTCTCCTACCCCTATTGGTCCTTTTCTTTTTATTATTTTTACTTCTAGTTTAAGTCTATTTCCTGGAACTACCATTTTTTTAAATTTCATTTTATCGATTCCACCAAATAAAGCATTTTTTCCTTTGTTTTCTTCCATAGATAAAATTGCAACTGCTCCTGTTTGTGCTAAACTTTCTGTAATTAATACTCCTGGCATTATAGGGTTTCCTGGAAAATGTCCTTTAAAATACCACTCTTCTTCATTTACGTTTTTATATGCTATAGCACTTTCTCCTGGTATAAATTCCTCTACTTCATCTATCATCAAAAATGGTTCTCTTTGTGGAATTATTTCTTTTATTTGTTCTTTATTTAACATGATTTAACCTCTTTTCTTTTTAATAAGTATCAATAAACTCGACATTGTTTTGTATTTTGCATAAAATTGTGCTATAATATAGTTGTTTCGCAATAAAGCGTTGTAGAAAGGAGCTTGTTTATGGAAAATTATGATTTTGAATTCGATTTATGTAGTGCTGGGCATTACCTTAAGCAAGACAATCCTAATGCTGAATGTGGAAAAATAGCTCAAAGTATTTTAACAGAAGCTATAAGTCACATCAGCGATGGTCGGTTTTACTTGCCTGAGGAGTTTACCATCAAGGATTTTGATGCCTCTTATGACAGTTGGGTAAAAGATTTTTTGGATGAGGGTATCTATTCCTATTCCTGCTGTACCTTTGTAGACATCAAACATTTCTTGGAGGACAACACGGCTAAAATTATCCTCGGATAGTTCCATTTGGGGCAACCTCGGTTGCCTCATTATTCTATTACAAATAATGGTGTACCATATTCAACTGGCTCTCCGTCTTTTACTAAAATCTTTGTAACTTTTCCAGAAAATTCACTTTCTATTTCATTCATTAGTTTCATTGCTTCTACTATACAAAGTGTATCTCCTTTTTTAACTTCTTTTCCAATTTCTACATATGGATTAGAGGTTGGAGATGGTTTAATATAAAATGTACCTACCATTGGTGATTTTACAATATTTCCATTAGTTTGTTCTTGTTTTTCAATATTTTCCATAGTAACTACATTTTGTTCATTAATAATTGGTGCTAAAGTAGAATTTGCGTGTATTATTTCTTGTTTTTGTTCTTTTTTCATACTGATTTTCGTACCATCTGCAAAGTCTATATCTATAGCTGTTAATTTTGAATTTCCCATATCTTCCATTAATTGTTTTATTTTTTCGTATTCCATTTATTCAAACCTCCTAATAATAATGCTTGCATTGTGTCCTCCAAAACCTAGAGAGTTAGACATAACAATATTTAATTTTGCATCTCTTATCTCATTTGGTACTATGTCTAAATCACATTCTTCGTCTTTTACTTTATAATTGATAGTTGGTGGAACTTTTCCTTCTATAATTGCCTTTGTACATATTATTGCTTCTACTGCTCCTGCTGCTCCTAATAAATGCCCTGTATTTCCTTTAGTTGAGCTTACCATTACCTTATTTGCTGCTTCTTTTAGTGCATTTTTTATAGCTATTGTTTCTGTAGAATCGTTTAAATGTGTAGAGGTTCCGTGTGCATTTATATAGTCTATATCTTCTGGTTTTATATTGGCATCTTCTATTGCTCTTAAAATTGCTTTTGTTGCTCCTACTCCTTCTGGATCAGGTGAAGTAATATGATATGCATCTGTGGTTGCCCCATATCCTATTACTTCTGCATATATCTTCGCTCCTCTTTTTTTTGCGTGTTCTAGCTCTTCTAGTACAATAATTCCTGCACCTTCACCCATAACAAATCCGCTTCTTTCTTTATCAAAAGGTATGCTTGCTCTTTCTTTTGTATCCGCATGTGTTAGGGCTTTCATATTTTCAAATCCTGCCATTCCTACAGCACAAATTGCAGCTTCTGCTCCACCGGCAAATATAACGTCTTCATATCCATCTTTTATGTTTCTATATGCTTCTCCTATTGCATGTGTTGAAGAAGCACATGCTGTAACTATAGAAATAGATTCTCCTTTTGCTCCTATTTCTATTGCAATGTTTCCTGCTGGCATATTAGCAATTCCCATAGGTATAAACATAGGTGAAACCCTATTATGTCCTTTTATATAATTTGTTTCACATTGTTCTTGTATTGTAGTTAATCCACCTATTCCTGAACTAACAAATACTCCTACTCTTTCAAAGTTTGTATTTTCTTCACTTATTCCAGAGTCTTTAAGAGCTTCCCTTGCTGCAATTATTGCAAACCCGAGAACTTCTATCAAATCGTTTTGTTTGTTTTGGTTCAAAATACTCTAATGGGTCATAGTCTTTTACTTCTGCATCAAATTTTGTTTTAAAATCGCTTGCCTCGAATAGTTTTATTTCATCTATTCCACATTTCTTTTTTAAAATTCCATCCCACATTTCATTTGTATTTTTTCCTATTGGAGTTATTGCTCCAAGTCCTGTTATAACTACTCTTTTTTCCATTCTCATTACTCCTTACATTAGCATTCCGCCATCTACATTTATTACTTGCCCTGTTATGTATGAACTTTCATCACTTGCTAAAAATTTTACAACGTTTGCAACATCTTTAGGAATTCCTATTCTTTTTAATGGTATTGTTTTTGAAATTTCTTCTTTAACTTCTTCTTTTAATACATCTGTCATACCTGTTTCTATAAAACCTGGTGCTACTGCATTTACCAGTATTCCTCTTGATGCTACTTCTTTTGCTAAACTTTTTGTAAAACCTATTATTCCTGCTTTTGATGCTGAATAATTTGTTTGACCTGCATTTCCTGCTATTCCTACTACTGAGGATATGTTTATTATTTTGCCTGAACGAGCTTTTATCATATGACTAATTACATTTTTTGTTACATTAAAGGTTCCAACTAAGTTTATATCTATTACATCTGTAAAATCTTCTTTTTTCATTCTCATTAGTAGTGTATCTTTTGTTATTCCTGCATTGTTTACTAATATATCTATTTTTCCGTATTCTTCTATAATTTCTTTTGTAAACTCTTGGCAATCTTCAAAACTAGATACATCACCTTTTACGGCAAGACATTTTACACCTTTTTCTTCGATTTCTTTTTTTGTGTTTTTTAGGTCTTCATTTTCTGTTCTATAATTTATTGCGATATCATATCCGTTTTCTGCAAGTGTTATTGCAATGCTTTTTCCTATTCCTCTTGCTCCCCCTGTTATAAATGCAACTTTATTCATTTTCTTCCTCCTTTATGTAATTATCTATTAATCTCTTATACAACTTAATGTATTTTCTAAACTTGTTACATCATTTATATTAAATATTTGTATTGTTTTTTCTTGCTTCATTCTTTTTACAAATCCCGATAAGGTTTTTCCAGGTCCTATTTCTATAAAGGTATCAATTCCATTATCCATCATATTTTGTAAAGTTTTTGAAAATCTTACAGGATTTATAATATGCTTTGCTAGTATATCTTTAATATCATCTGTATTTTCGTAAAATTCTCCATTTATGTTTTTTATTACTTTTGTTTCTAATTTATTTATCGTTATTTTTTCTAATTCTTTTCTTAAGGCTTTTGAGCTTTCTAATAGTTTTTCAGTATGAAATGGTCCTACTGTTTTTAATACCATTACTTTTTTTGCTCCCATTTCTTTTGCAATAATTTCTGCTTCTTTAATAGCTTTTTCTTCTCCTGAGATTGCCACTTGCCCTAATGTATTATAGTTTGCAGGTTTTACAAAACCAGATTTTACTTTTTTACATATTTTTTCTACCTGTTCATCTGTAAGTCCTAGTATTGCTGCCATTTGCCAATCCCCTTTAGGTAATAGGTTTTGCATATATTCTCCTCTTTTTTGAACTAGTTTTATTCCTTCATCTAATGAAAGGACTTGACCATTTATTAGTGCTGTATATTCTCCTAAACTTAAACCTGTTTGTATATCACATTTTATATTTTCTTGTTTTAATATTTCTAATATTCCTAAACTCATTGTTAATATTGCTAGTTGTGTGTTTTTTGTTTCGTTTAATAATTCTTCTGGTCCTTCAAAGGTTATTTTTGCAATGTCTATACCTGTTAGTTGTTTTACTTTATTATAGATATTTCTTACTATTTCGTATTTTTCGTATAAGTCTTTTCCCATTCCTATGTTTTGTGAGCCTTGCCCAGGAAATAAAAATCCAATTTTCATTTAATTTTCCATCCTTTTTAATATTTCTTTTTCAAATCGATTACAAAATTCTGTTATAAATTCTTTTGTGTCTATATAAATACCAAATTCCTTTTTTATTGAAGTAGCTATATCTTGTATTTCCATATTAAAGTTTTCTTTTTGGGTGTTTATTCCTATTCCTACTACTAAATATTTTACATTTTCTCCAATTACTTTAGTTTGTGTTAGAATTCCACCTAGTTTTTTCCCATTATATACAATGTCATTTGGTGCTTTTATTTGTAATTCTATATGATATAGATTTCTAAATATCTCTAGTATAATTTGTGCAATTTTTATTGTTATTCCTTCTATTTTTTTTATGTTGCAATCCATTTTTATTAAAAATGAAAATGCTATGTTGTTTTCTTCATCCGTATACCAAATTCTATCGTGTGTTCCTATTCCTTTTGTTTGGATATCAGCTATTACTAAGGTTCCATTTGGTGTATTTTCATTTTTTAATAATTTCCAAATTCTATTTTGTGTTGAGTCTATTTGTTTATAATAAATTGCATTTTTACCCAAAAAATTAGTTTTTAGATTTTTCAATAACATCTAAATTTTCCTGCCTTTTTATTTTATTTGTTGTTGTTTTTATTAACGGTTCTTCTGTTAGTAATATTCCTCTTATTGCTTTGTATTTGGGCATTGTTTGATTTATTTCTTTTACTTTGTTTGATAATACTTTATATATTTCATCTTCACTTACTACTTTATATGTATCTTTAACCAATTCCTTATCATATACTATTTTTACATTTATTTTTATATCGTCCTTATCACTAGATTGTCTTTTCCCAAAGATGAAGGCTTCTTTAACCCCTTCTATTTTGTTGACTAAGTTTTCCATTTCTTCTGGAAAGATATTTTTACCATTTTTTAGAACTATTACACTTTTCTTTCTTCCACATATAAATATGTATCCGTCTTTATCAATTCTTGCTAGATCTCCTGTATGAAACCAACCATCTTTTATTGCCTCATTTGTTGCTTTTTTATTACCGTAATATTCAAGCATTACACTTGGTCCTTTTACAAGTAATTCGCCTACTCCTTCATTATTTTCATCTTGAATTTTTACTTCTACACTTGGAACAGCTTTACCAATTGAGCCTGTTCTATAGTATTTATTACTTCCAACTCCTACTACTGGAGAGGTTTCTGTTAGTCCATATCCTTGTACTAGATTTAAGCCAAGTAACCTATATTTTTCTTCTATTACTGGGTCTAAGGCTGCCGCTCCGCTTATGAATAGTTTTATTTTTCCTCCTAGCATTTCATGTATTTCTTTAAATGCTTCCTTTTTTTCTTCCATTGAAGAGTTTTTATATTTTTCTTCTTTCTCTAATATTTCCTTAAGTTTTCCTTGTTTTTCAAGTTGTTTTCTAATCATCATAAAAATTCTTTCATATATACTTGGAACACATGCCATAACACTAACTTGATATTCATTTATATTTTCTACTATGTGTCTTAGCCCATCACAAAAAGTTCTCTTAGAACCTTTATATAGCGATAATAGAAATCCAACTGTACATTCAAAAACATGATGCACTGGCAAGATAGAAAGCAAGGTATCTTGTTCATTAATATCTAGAACACTTGCTATATCCATTAAATTTGAACATATATTTTTGTGTGATAGTGCAACTACTTTAGATTTTGAAGTTGTACCTGATGTAAATAGCATAATACTCATATTTTCTGCATCAATTTTAGCATCTAAAAATCTTCTATCACCATTTGCTATTAGTTTTTTTCCTTTTTCTATTAGTTCTTCTTGTGAGTATACACCATCTGTATGTATTTCAATATCCATTGATATTAAATGTTTCAATTGATTATTTTCATTATATTTGATTTTGTTTATAATTTCTTCATATTTTTTTGAGTAAAATATTGCTTCTATTCCGTGACCTTTCTATTAATGCTTCTAATTCATTTTCTGGTAATGCTTTATCTAGTGGTACTACTATACCTGTTCCACATACTATCGATAAGTATGCTATTTCCCATTCAAATCTGTTTTCTCCTATAACTGCTATTTTTTTATCTTTTAATCCCATATCTATTAGTGCTGTTCCAAGATTATCTATTATTTCCCTTACCTCTTTATGTGTATATGTCTTATATTTTCCTTCTTCTATTTTTATTTTGTATGCTATCTCATCTTTATACATATCTTTTGTTTTGTTTAACATATCTTTTAAATCAGTTATTTCCGTATATGAATATAATCTTTTATCCATACCTACCTCCTATTTTATATTATTTTTATATCACATTTTGAAAATAAAATATATTAAACTGACTCTTCGGTATAATATGGACTGGAGATTTTTACATACAAAAAATGAATAGTTAAAAGTATTACTACTTTTAACTATTCACTCTCATCTCTTCATTTTTGCCTATTGTAAGTCTGGTGCAGCTGGAGGGATTCGAACCCCCGACCTTCCGGTTCGTAGCCGAACACTCTATCCAACTAAGCTACAGCTGCATTTTTATTAACATTACTATTATACTTGCTTTTATGGTGTTTTTCAAGTAAATTTAATAAATTTTGATAAAGTTTTTGAAGATTAGTATATAAAATGTGGACAGAGGCTATAATCTCTATCCACATTTTAGTTCTTAATCTTGTATTTCTTGGTTATCTTGTGTTACTTTATTAGAATTATTTATACAGTTATTTATTATTCCTGTATTTACTGAACATATTTCTATAATATTATTCTCATCTTCTACTTTTAGTACTACATTTTGTATTGTCCCTATATTTTTTCCAAACAAGGCTTTATATCCTACATTATTATTAATATACAAACCGCTGATTGTATGTCCTTTTCCATCATATGTTCCTGCAAAATAGTAGTTTTCATTTTGTTCATAATTTCCTATAGGTGTCCATTCGTTATCTTGGCTACCTTCTAAATCTATATCATTTATTTGCTTTATTTGTTTTCCTTCTAAGGTATTTCCACTATTTACTACTTTTGCCAGTGAATATAGGTCTTCTTTTGTACTTATTATATCTTCATTTCTTAATGTAATCGTTTCTGATGTTGTAGAATTTCCCTTTGTATCTATTATCTCTATATGAAAGTTGCTTTCTTCATAAAAAACTAATTCTACATCTATAATTTCTTGTTTTGGTTCTTTTATTACATCTGTATATTCATATGTTTTATAAATATCGTTCCCTTTATATAAATTAATCTTTTGAATTCCTACATTTTTGTTTATTGCATATAGTTCTAATGTTGCTATATTATTATTTAACCTGTTTAATTTTAATCTATTAACTTCTGGTATTTTTACTTTTGTATATTCATTTGGTATTGTATAGTAACTTATATTATCTAATGTAATACCCTCCACATAATATACTGTATGACTTTGCTCATTTATTATATATAAATCTGTTTTCTCATCGTTTGGAGCTTGCTTATATTCCTTATAACCTTTTCCATATGTTAACGTTATATTTTCGAGTAT
The DNA here is from genome assembly GCA_948896235.1 of uncultured Clostridia bacterium. GTDB lineage: Bacteria > Bacillota > Clostridia > TANB77 > CAG-508 > RGIG8482. The sequence continues at coordinate 4,424 of CAQUUC010000004.1, read as the reverse complement.
TTCTAAATCTACAACATAATATTGTTCATTATCGTTTATATTAATATTTTTAATGTTTTCCACATTTGTGTATAATGTTTTAATTATTGGAAGTGTTCCATATTGTGCATAATATATATCCACTTTATCTTTTATTATTGTTATATCTTTATACATATCATTTAACGCTCTTGTACTGATTGCTGTATTAGCATTATACAATATTACACTTGATATTATTAGCATTATAATAATATCAAGTATAAGTGTTATAAGAGTTATTCCTTTATTTTGTTTTAATTTTATCATTTGCAACTCCTCCGTTTTTTCCTATGTATATAGTACTATTATTTTTATTTTATTTCAACTATTTTCTATTATTTTATATATTCTCTTTTTAGTATTATATTTTTTGTTTTCTATAATAACTAATGTCCATAAATATATTAATATTAACAATATTGCTATATTTTTATAATAATATATTCCAATACTTGAAAGCATTGTTATAAGTATTACGCATATATTTGATATGTGATTTGTGTATTCTATTGCTGATTTATTCCCTCTAAAAATATGTATTAGTGATTTTATACATCTTCCTCCATCTAATGGATATATTGGAAGTAAATTAAATATCGCTATTAATATGTTGGCATATATTATTTCATTACAGTAAAAAGAATTTATATATTTTCTTAATATTAAGCATATTCCAACTATAAGAAAATTTGTGATTGGACCTGCAAGTGCAATTATCATCTTTTTTAAGCTAAGTATATTTGCATTTTTTACTTTTTTATTGTAATCGTTATATATCACACTAAATTCTATACTTATTCCAAGTGGCATTATTTTTAATGCTTTTGGCTTAAGCCCCAATATTAAACCACAAATTAAATGTCCCATTTCGTGTAAAATAGCAAATATCATAAGTAGTGCATATATTTCTATTTGTTTGGTAAAGTAGAATATGATAGCAAATAGAAATATTTTTAAGTTAATATTTATAGACATGATTTTCCTCCTAAAATTCTAGTATATCTCTAGGATTTATATAATTATCTCCTCTTTTTATTTCAAAATGTAGATGTGGATTAGTTGAATTACCTGTAGACCCCACTTCTGCAATTACTTGTCCTTTAGTAACATTGTCTCCAACATTGACTAATAACTTACTACAATGTGCATACATAGTACTTATATCATTATTGGTTAATTGTATATGATATCCATAGCTCCCTGTAGTAGAAGAAATCGTAACGGTTCCATCCATTGCAGCTTTTATCTCAGTACCAGTATTGGCTGCTATATCTATCCCTTTATGATCTTTGCTTACTATTGGGTTATCTACACTTCTTATTCCAAATTCTGATGATACTATTCCTTCTATAGGTTTTATTAGGTTAAATGTTTTTACATATTCCTCATCTGTTAATTCTTCTAGTTTTTTATCTTCTCCATTATTATTTTGCTCACTAATATTTTCTTTACTCTGTTCCTCAGCCTTTGAATTTTGAAGAAGTGCAATATCTTCTGCTGTTATGCTTGCTAATTTTGCTCCACCTATTGCATTTTGAGTCTCTATATTTACTGTATTATTTTCCTCGCTATTTATTGTATTATTCGTACCATCTAAAACTAGTTCATTACTAAAGCTGTTTATTCCATTGATAATATTATTAAATATTTCTTCTATATTGATATCATATGATAATATTTCTTTTGTTTTATTTATTATATCTTGTGAAAATACATAATTACTATTTTGAATTAAATAGAATATAAAATAAATTACTAAGCAAATAGCAATTTGTAATATCATTTTTTTTAATAGTCCATAGTTTTTTTCATTTGATACATTGACTGTAGCAATATTTCTACTTGTATATCCACCTCTTCTTCTTGAATAAATCTCTTCTGCTCTTTTAATTTTTTCTTCTGGGCTTAAAGTTCTTTCCAATAAAAAAACACCTCTTCTAACGTAATATATTTTTTTAAATATATATGTTAGAAAAAAGTGTTTTATTCTTTTTAATTATATAAAATATTTTTCTTTGTAAAATTTATATAAAATTTACTATAATTCCTAATACTGCTACTACTGCAAAAAAAGCAGTTAACTTTTTTAGATTTTTATATTTCTTTTTTATTTTACTATTAGTTACTTCTAATTGTTTTGGCTTTTCTAAGCTTGCTATATAGCTTGCTACTACTGATTCTGCTTCTTTTATAATATAGTCTTTTGAAGCTAATTTTCCTCTTGCAGTAACTTTCACATTTTCCTTTTTTTTATTTGTATTTTTAATATTAGCATTTTCCTTTAATATTACTATCGCTTCTTCAATAAGATTTGATGGTAAATCTTTTAATACTATTATGTTTTTCATATTGTTTTGTTCCATATGTATCCTCCTAAAAAATTGGTTATTATAATTTTTTCCATTTTTTTTAGGAATATACATTTTATTATCTATATTTTATAACATTATAAATTCCTTCTGATGCAATGTCTGCAAGATTCATTACTATATTTAGTGATGTGTTTTGTAATTCCCTATAATTATATCTTGGTATATTATAATCTCTTGCAACAATTCCTTTTATACTAATATCCCCTATTTCTATCATTTTTTTATTGGTACCTTTTCCAAATTTAGTTTTTTGATTTGATACAACAATTTTACCTATATCTTCTTTTTTTGAAAGTGCTGCATCTATTGCAATTATACATGGATTTTCATATAAATTTATAATGTTACTTACTTCTTTTTCTAAATTTATTCCTGATACTGGATTTTCTAAAGTTCCTACTACTTTAATATTGTTATAAAAATTTTTAAATAACTTTTTTAAGTTTTCTCCTACTATTGGTCCAAAGGCGTCTCCTGTTATCTTATCTGAACCCACACATAAAAATATGTAATCTGTATAGGGTTTATCACTTTTTAGATTATATATTTTACTGCTAAATTCATTTACAAAATTATTAAATACTATATCTCTTGTAAGCATTTTATCACCTCATAATTTGTATAAGAATATTTATCTTTATATCTATATTCAATAATTTTTATTAATATTCTTTTTTATTATTTGCAATTATAATGTTTACTGTATCGCTTTTAGAATATTTTTTTATTATATCTGTAGAAAACCCTGCTATTTCATTTGATAATATTATTGTATGATATTTTTTTTCAACTAACTCATTAATTTTGTTATCTGTTCTTTCTAAATCTTCTATTTCATATACATCAAATCCCATATTCTTTTGAAACTTAAAACTTTTTTCATCATCTTTTGCTTTTAACCAAGATATTCTCATTTTTATCACCAATATTATTTTTCCAAATAATATTGAATTTTATTCGTTTAGTATATATTTAATATTATTTAATAATAAATACAAAAATAGCATACCTTTTGGTATGCTATTTTCTATTATTCTGTTACTTCTTGTTCGTAAACACTAACTTTCTTTTTATCTCTTCCTAATCTTTCAAATTTAACGATTCCATCTACTAATGCATATAAAGTATCATCACTACCGATTCCAACATTAGTTCCTGGATGTACATTAGTTCCTCTTTGTCTAATTAATATGTTTCCAGCTAGAACGAATTGTCCATCAGCACGTTTTACACCAAGACGCTTAGACTCACTGTCTCTTCCGTTTTTAACACTACCTTGACCTTTTTTATGAGCCATACTTTTCTCACTCCCTCCTAATTTTATAGTGATATATCTCTTTTAATAAAATCTAAATTTATGCTTCTACTTTTTCAGCTGTTGCTTCAGCTTTTTTAGCAGCTGGTTTTTTTATAGAAGTAATTTCAACCTTTGTATATGGTTGTCTATGTCCTTGTGTTCTTCTATAGTTCTTTTTAGCTTTGTATTTGAAAACAAGTATTTTTTTACCTTTTCCGTGGGCTACTACTTTTCCCTCAACTTTAAAGCCTTTAACATAAGGATTTCCTATTTCTATTTTTTCTCCATCAGATACTAACACTACTTTATCAAAAGTAACTTTTTTTCCTTCTTCTGTATCTAATTTTTCAAAAAATACAACATCACCTTGTGCTACTTTGTATTGTTTTCCACAGCTTTCGATTATTGCGTACATATATGTACACCTCCCTTTTTTGTATACTCGCTAATCCTAAATTTTAGGTAGTTAAATTTAATTAACTTTTATGAACCTTAATTAAGCGGATTACAAGTAAGTATTCTATCATAATTTTTTTGCTTTGTCAATTTTAAATGGACAATTCTTTAAGTTTTTTTTATATTTTACTAATTTTTTTTAAAAAACGTCTTGCAAACCTTCTTAATTTGTGCTATATTATATAGGTGCTTTAAATAATATCGAGGTGTAGCGCAGTTGGTAGCGCGCGTGGTTTGGGACCATGAGGTCGCAGGTTCGATCCCTGTCACCTCGACCA
>CAQUUC010000003.1 GCA_948896235.1 uncultured Clostridia bacterium | reverse complement strand
GGCAAAAAAGAAGGGGAATACCTTTCTTTTTTTTTACTTTTATTGTATAATGTGTATTATGTAGGAGGTGAAAAAAATTTGAATCTTGAGAAATTTGAAGAAAATATAGGATATTCATTTAAAGATAAAAAATTATTAAGAAATGCATTAACACATACTTCATATGCTAATGAACAAAATGTAACAAGTAATGAGAAGTTAGAGTTTTTAGGTGATGCAGTATTAGAATTTATAACAAGTGAATATTTGTATAAGAATTATAGACATTTAAAAGAGGGAGAAATGACTAAAGTTAGAGCAAGTGTTGTATGTGAAGAAAGTTTGTATAAAATAGCAATAAGGCATAATTTTAGTGATTTCTTATACCTAGGTAAAAGTGAACTTTCAAATGGTAAAGAGGTAAGACCTGCAATACTTGCAGATAGTGTAGAGGCAATTATTGCGGCTATGTATTTAGACTCAGGAATAGAACAAGTAAAGGAATTTATAATTAATAATTTAAAAGAAGCAATTGAAGTTGCAAGTAAAAATGTAGGAATGAAAGATTACAAAACAGTTTTGCAGGAGAAATTACAAGTTCATAAAGGAGTACATATAGAATACCAAATTATAAAAGAATCTGGACCAGATCATAATAAATTATTTACAGCTGAAGTTAAATTAAATGGAAAACCATTAGCTACTCGGTATAGGTACTTCTAAAAAAATGGCTGAAATGGAAGCGGCGAAAAATGCAATGTCAAAGGAGGAAAAAATATGAAACAAAAGCAGTATGTTATACCAATATTTGTGCCACACTTAGGTTGCCCAAATGATTGTATATTTTGCAATCAAAAGAGTATTAGTGGACAATTAAAACAAGTTACAAAAGAAGAAGTAAAAACTACGATAGAGTACTATTTAAAAAATTTTAGAGAAGATAATGCATATATAGAAGTAGCATTTTTTGGAGGAAGTTTTACAGCAATAGATATATCACTTCAAGAATCATTACTTCGGGGCTGCATATGAATACATCAAAGCAAATAAAGTTCATGCAATTAGAGTATCAACTAGACCAGATTGTATAAACAAAGAAATACTAAAAATGCTAAAAAAATATAAAGTAAAAACAATTGAATTAGGAGTACAATCAGCAAATGATTATATTCTTAAAAGAGCAGGCAGAGGACATAATTTTGAAGATGTAAAAAAAGCCTCAAAATTAATTAGATGGAATGGTTTTAAACTTGGTCATCAAATGATGGTAGGATTACCAGAAAGTACAAGATTAGATGAACTAAATACAGCAAAACAATTAATAAAATTAAAACCAAAAATGATTAGAATATATCCAGTACTAGTAATAAAAAATACAAAATTAGAAAAAGAATTAAATGAAGATAAATATGAGCCAATAACATTAAACCAAGCAGTAGAAACTTCTAAAGAGCTGGTATATCTATTTAATAAGAAGAAAATAGAAGTAATACGAATAGGACTACAAAACACAGATTTAATAACAGATCCAGAGAATAAAGAAAGTGAAGTAGTGGCAGGACCATATCATCCAGCATTTGGACAACTAGTAGAAGATAGCATATGGTATGATAGCATAGTAGAAAAAATAAAGAAATTTAATGTAAAAGTAAAAGAAGTTGAAATAAAAGTAAATCCACAAGACGTAAATAGTGTAATAGGACATAAAAGAGAAAATGCAGAAAAGCTAAAAGAATTATATGAAGTAGATATAAAAGTAAAAGCAGACGAAAATATAAAAATAGGAAAATCAGAAATAAAAGTGTTAAAAACTTTTACAGATTTTAAAGAAGAAACTACAATACAATAAATAAGTATAAATCATCTATATTTGTAAATAATACCAATATAGGTGATTTTTTTATGAGCTTAAAAGAAAAAAGACGAAAATTATTAATAAAGAAATATTCTTGGGAATTTTTTCAAATTATAGTAGGAACATTCATTATGGCAGTTGCAGTATCTCAGTTTTTATTACCAAACCAACTATCCTCAGGAGGATTTACTGGAATTGCTACAATTTTCTATTATCTACTTAAACTACCAATGGGATTAACAATATTTTTATTAAATATCCCGTTATTTATAATGTCTTTTATAAAAAAAGGTAAAGAATTTTTTATAAAAGGACTTATACGGAACCACCTCTTTATCATTATTTTTAGATGTATTAGACAAATTTCAACCATTAACAAATGATAGGTTACTCGCTTGCATATATGGTGGAATAATAATGGGACTTGGAACTTCAATAGTATTAAAGGCAAATGGGTCAACGGGTGGAACAGATATGCTTGCATATATAATAAGAGAATATAAACCAACATATAGAACAGGAAATTTAATAGTAATGATAGATATAGTTATTATAATATTAAATGTAATCTTTTTTAAAAAAATAGAAGTAGGATTATATTCAAGTATTACAATTTATCTTATGGGAAAAGTAATAGATGTTATATTTGAAGGTGTAAATTTCACAAAGATGATATATATAGTTTCAGATAAATATTTAGATATTGCAGATAAAATAGGAGAACATGTAGGAAGAGGAGTAACAGGAATATATGCAAAAGGAATGTATACAAATGATGAAAAAGTGATGCTTTGGTGTGTTGCTTCAAGGAATGAAGCAATGAGAATAAAAGGAATAAGTAAAAAAATAGATCCAGCCTCCTTTGTGGTAATTTCAAATGCAAGAGAAGCATTTGGATTTGGATTTAAAAAAGAATAATAAAATAGATAATTTATTAATTTTAAATATTAATAAATTATCTATTTTTCTTCTTCTAAATCAGGATTTTCTAAAGAGGCTTTAAAAAGATTTTTAAATATTTTTCTCTTATTAACAGAATCCCTATAAAGTTTTTGATTTACAGCATTTGTATAAACTTCATGTGTAGATAAACAAAGCATAACATTTTCTAAAAGCACTCTTTGATTTTCTATAGAAGAGGCATCATCAATTTCAGTTAAATAGAAATTAACAACATCATCAAAAATAGCTTCTATAGAATCTCTATTAATGTTTTCTGATAAGGCTTGTATTTTTATAGGATCTTTTTTATTATTACAAGCCTCCTTTAAATGCCTTGCAAACTGCACAAAAGGTTTATCATTAACGATTTCCCCGAGAAGTTCTGGATCCCATAATAAGTTTATTTTTTCTTAACCTATTACTTATTATTTGATAAATTGTTCTTATAGTTTCAATAACAGACTTCTTTGCTTCATTTGACGAATTAACAAAAAGGGGAATGCTCATTTTGTTAACATTATTTTTAACAGCAGTAGAAATTCTAAAGGTAGAAGTTTTATCATCTGTATAATGAGAGTTAACCTTATTGACAATTTCTTGATTTTCATCTTCTGATATAGCTGTATCCATTGGAGTAAAGGATATAAAATTTCCTCCTCCTTGGTCTATTAAAAACGAATCATTTTTATCAAATGTAAAGGGTTCATTATTAAATTCATGCTTTTTAGAATATTCAGCAATTAAAACATCAGAGGTTTTTTTAATTCCGACATCACAAATAGAATGTCCATAAGCTGTATTGCGAGGTCTTATACCAGACATACTATAATATGTTGCTTGATAATTCTGTTTAGAATCAAGCAAAGCGTCAGCTAAATATAATTTAAAATAAGATTTCTTTAATAAATTACTATGTGGTTCTCTAATTAAACTTTTACAAAATAAATTTAAATTAGAATATATATTGTTTAATGTATCTTCATTTAATGTTTCTAAATTTACATCATTTCCTTGAAAAAGAGAATGTAAAGTTACAGCCTCTTCATAGGATAGGTCTAATTGATATTGGCTTATATTAGTTTCTTCAAAAGATTCTTGAGACTTACTATTTAATAGATTTCCTAAAGCATCAATAAAGGTTTTTGCATCATGTTTAATGGTATCAATATCATATTGAAAACTTTTTCTAGAAGGTCGTATATCACGCAAGTGATTATCTATTGCAACATTAATTTTAGCATTCAAGGTTTCCCATTTTTCTTGTTGTTGACTTGATATATTTTTAGGCATAGGTAATTGAGAAAATTTTTTAGAAGCATTAGCATTTGTTAAAAATGGATCGTGTTTTCTACTCATTTTTTGAACTTGTACAGAATGCTCTGCAAGGGTAAAAATCTTTTCATAATTACCCATCGTAGAATCTTCAACGCCAAAAGTAATACTAGAACCACAAAGATAATCTTTTTGATCTTCAATATTTATAGAAATAGCTTTTACTATTTTTTCTGTTTCTTCTTTAGTTTTATTAGGTACAAGAGTTATAAATTCATCTCCGCCAATTCTAACAGTAAGTGCATCATTAGGCATAGATTGAGATTTTGTAAAAAGTCTAAGAAGAGTGTGTAAGGTTTTATCTCCTTGTTCTTTTCCATATCTTTCATTAACTACACTAAGTTTATTTATATCACTATATATTAATGAACAAGTAGTTTTTGCATTATTAAAAAGCTTCATTAAAATGTCCTCATATTGGCTGGTATAAATCCTTAAATCAGGATAATCAGGACAAATAAAGCGTGAATATAAAGAAATATAATTTTTAATTTGTTTTATTATTTCCTCTTTGTTCATTTTAAACTCCCTAACAAAGTTTATTATATCAATAGTTTAATTTATTATCAATATGTAAATTAAAAAAATATATTACTATGGTTGTATTAGTTACAATAATATTAAGAATTATAACTTTATTGTAACTTTTAATAATAAATTTATTGAGACAAATTTAAAATTATGCTAAAATAAATATAGACATATGGAGGAATATATGAAAGAACAAGTATTTATTTTAGAAAATTTTAAAGATTTTGAGCCATGTCATATATTTGAGTGTGGACAATGTTTTAGATGGAATATACAAACTGATGGATCATATACAGGAGTATTTAAAAATAATGTTTTAAATGTAAAAAAAGAAAACAATAAAATTATATTTAAAGGGATATGTAATGATAATATTATAAAAGTAATCAATGACTATTTTGATTTTGATACAGATTATAACAAAATAAAAAAAGAACTAAGTAATGTAGACGAATATTTAAAAGAAAGTATCGAATTTGGAAGCGGAATTAGAATACTAAACCAAGACTTATGGGAAACAATTATATCATTTATAATATCTGCCAATAATAACATTCCAAGAATAAAAGGGATAATAGAGAGAATATCAAAAAAATATGGAAATGAAATAGAATGGAATAACGAGAAATATTATACCTTTCCAACCCCTAAACAATTAAGTAAGGCAAGTGTAGAAGATTTAAGAGCATTAGGACTAGGTTTTAGAGATAAAAGAGTATATGATACTACTAAAATAATATTAAATAATGAGATAAGCTTAAAAGAGCTTATTGAAGAAAAAGATGTAAATATATTAAGAGAAAAGTTATTGACGCTTCCAGGCGTAGGACCAAAAGTTGCAGACTGTATAATGCTATTTGGGTTAAAGCGATTTGAAGTATTTCCAATTGATGTATGGGTAAGAAGGGTAATGAACGATTTATACATAAAAAACGACGATGAAACTAAAGTAAACAAAAGAGAAATAGAAAAACTAGCTATGGAAAAATATAAAAACCTTGCAGGACTTGCGCAACAATATTTATTTTATTGGAAACGTGAAACTGCGTAAAAGAAAGAAGAGAAAAATGAGTTTACGATTAATTTATGGACGAGCAGGAACAGGAAAAAGCGAGATATGTTTTAACGAAATAAGTGAACAAATAGCAGGAAAAAACAAAATATATATAATTACACCAGAACAATTTTCCTTCACTTCAGAACAAAAACTGCTAAACAGCATTAAACAAAATGCTGTTATAAATGCTGAAGTTATAACATTTAATCGTATGGCATATAGAGTAAGCGGGGAGACTCGGAGGACTTACCAAAACAAATCTTTCAAAAGCAGGAAAAGCAATACTAATAGATAACATATTATCTAAAAAGAAAGATGAACTAAAATTCTTAAATAAATCAGATGAAAACATAGATGTAATATTATCGCGGAATTAAAGAATTCAAAAAACATGGAATAACTGTAGAACAATTAAAAAATATAATAGAAGGTACAAAAAATCAATATTTAAAATTAAAGCTAAATGATATGTATATAATGTATAATCAATATGAAGAAGAAATAAGTTCTAAATTTATAGATGAAGAAGATACATTAAGCATACTTGCCCAAAGCTTAGATAAAACAGAAATGTTTAAAGATTCGATTATTTATATAGATGAATTTGTAGGATATACAAAACAAGAATATGATATTATTAGAAAACTTTTAAAACAAGCAAAACAAGTTAATATCACTGTTTGTATGGACACTAAAATAGATACTGTAGATAAAGAACAAGACTTATTTGTAGCGAGTAGAGAAACTCTACAAAAACTAATTAACATTGCAAAAGAGGAAAAAATAAGTATAGAAGATGCAGTAAATTTAGATGAAACAAAAAAATATAAAACTTTAGAGTTAAAACATCTAGAAAGAAATTTATATAATATAAAATACGAAAAATATAGTAAAGATGTAGAAAATATAGAACTATTCTTAGCAAAAAATCAATTTACAGAAATAGAAAATATAGCAAAAGAAATAGTAAAACTTGTTAGAGATAATGGACTTAGATATAAAGAAATATCAGTTATTACAAAAACAATGGATACTTATTCTAAAATTATTAAAGCGGTATTTAATAAATATAATATACCAGTCTACATAGATGAAAAGAAAGATTTAAGCCAAAATATATTAATAAAATATGTTTTATCAGTTATAGAAATATTTTCTAAAAATTGGTCATATGAAGCAGTATTTAATTACTTAAAAACAGGACTTTCTGGGATAGATATAAAGGATATCTTCCTACTAGAGAATTATTGCTTAAAATATGGAATTAGAGGAAGTAAATGGTATAAAGAGCCTTGGAAAATAGCAAAAGATGATGAGGAACTTAAATTTCTTAATGACTTAAGAGAAAAAATAGTAAAACCATTACTTGAATTTAAAGACAATTTAAATAGAGTAAAAAATGCAAAAGAAATAACAGAAAAATTATATGAATTTTTAATTGAAAATAAGATAGATGAAGAATTAATAAATAAAGCAAATACACTAGAAAAAAATGGAGAAATAGCTTTAGCAAACCTTTATACAACCAGTTGGAATACTTTAATAAATGTATTAGATGAAATTGTTTTAGTATTAGAGGAAGATAAAATTTCATTTGAAGAATATGTAAAAACATTAAAAATAGGTTTGCAAAATAGTGGACTAGGTAGTATACCTACTACCTTAGATCAAGTTATAGTTGGAGATGTAGATAGGTCTAGAACACACGAAGTAAAAGTGGCATTCATAATAGGACTAAACGATGGAAATTTTCCTAAGTTAAATAAAGATGAAGGATTTTTTAATGATAAGGATAGAGAATATTTAAAACAAAATGGAATAGAGCTTGCAAAAGGGTCTAAAGATTTATTATTTGAAGAAAATTTTAATATATACAAAGCTTTATTAGTGCCTGAAGAAAAGTTATATCTATCATATGCATCAAGTGACAATTTAGGAAAATCTCTAAGACCATCAATGCTTATATCAAAAATAAAGAAAATATTTGTAAAATTAGCTGAAAAAAGTGACATAGTAAACTCTAATATAATGATAACTAATAAAAAAGCTACTTTTGAAGAACTATTAGAAAACATTAGAAAATATGAAGATAAAGAAGAAATTGATAGTATATGGTTTGATATCTACAACATTTATAAAAATGATCCAGAATATAAAGAAAAATTAGATAATGCAGTATTAGGCTTAAAGTATACAAATAAATCAGAAAATTTAAGTAAGGAAAATATTGATAATCTTTATAAAAATGTTTTAAATACAAGTATCTCAAGACTTGAGCAATATAAAAGATGTGCTTTTTCATATTATTTAAAATATGGACTTGGACTAACAGATAAAAGCTTATTTAAAATAGAAAGTTTAGACACAGGAACATTTATGCATGATGTAATAGACGAATTTTTTGAACAAGTAGTATCAAGAGAGTTAACACTTAAAAATATAACAGATGAAGAAATCAATGAAATTGTTTCAAGTATAATAAATGAGAAATTAACCTTAAATAGAAATTATATATTTAATAGTACTGCTAAATATAGAATTTTAACTAAAAGATTAAAAAACGTAATTCTAAAATCTATGAAATATATTATTAAAACTATAACAGAAAGTGATTTCGAGATATTTGGAAATGAAGTAGAATTTAAAAATGGGAAAAAATATAAGCCAATCCTTATAGAATTAGGAGATGGAAAAAAGGTTGAAATAACAGGTAAAATTGATAGAATAGACCTTGCAAAAAATAAGGACGGAAAATATATGCGTATAATAGATTATAAATCTAGTGTTAAAAATATAGATTTAAATGAATTTATGGCAGGTATTCAAATTCAACTTTTAACATATCTTGATGCTGTTTCTAAAATAGAGGATGTAATCCCAGCAGGAGTATTATATTTTAATTTGATTGATCCAATAATTAAAGCAGATAGAAATATGAGTGATGAGGAAATAGAACTTGAGCTTAAGAAACAATTTAAAATGCAAGGGTTAATTTTAGCAGATATAAGTGTGGTTAGAATGATGGATAAGAATTTAGACAAAGGAGCATCTAATATAATTCCTGCATATATTGATAAAGATAATAATTTAAGTAATACAAGGTCTAACTGTGTAAATAAGGAACAATTTAAATACTTACAAAGGTATACTAATAAATTGATTAAAGAAATTGCAAATGAAATTTTAAGTGGAAATATAGATATAAGACCAACTTATAATAGAAAAAAGAAAAAAACACCTTGTGAATATTGTGAATATAAGTCTATTTGTAATTTTGATAGTACAAAAAATGAGTATAATTATGTGCCTGATTTGGATAAAGAGGTAGTTCTTGAGATGATTAAAGAAAGTAATTAAGGAGATTTATTATGCAAGATTTAACTAATGATACAGTCGTACATATTAAGAAAGATAACATAGAATATTTGCAATTTAGAAGATTATTAGAATATCCTGAGTTAGTACACTGCTATACTTTAAGTACTAATAATTTTGATATTGCAGGAAATGACACTATGGAAAATAGAAAAGAAGTGGTATTAGATAATTATAGAAAACTTGCTACAACATTAGAAATAGACTATAATCACATTATAAGACCATATCAAACACACACAGATGTGATAAGAAAAGTTGATGAGACACCAAGAACAATACAAATATTTCTTAAGAAATATTGGGAGGTAGATGGTTTAATTACGGATAAAAAAAACGTTATATTTTCACTTGGATATGCTGACTGTACACCACTATTTTTATATGATCCAGTTAAAAAAGTTATAGGAAATATACATTCTGGTTGGAAGGGAACATTACAAAGAATTGGTGAAAAAGCCATTATAAAAATGATAGAAGAATATAATTCAAATCCGAGTGATATCATTTGTTGTATTGGACCAACAATAAGAGAATGTCATTTTGAAGTAGATGTTGATGTACAAGAATTATTCTATAACGAATTTTCCTATTTAAGCAATATAAATGATATAATAACTAAAAAAGGCGAGAAATATTATATAGATACTGTTTTAATAAATAGAATAATACTAAAAGAAGCGGGATTAAAAGAAGAAAACATATTAGACAGTAAAATTTGTACAGTATGTAATTATAAAATTATGCATTCATATAGAGTAGATAAAGAAGTAGCTGGAAGAAATACAGCAATTATGGGGCTAAAATAAGGAGGAACAATGAATTATCCAGAAAAGTTAAAAATAGGAGATACTATAGGAATATGTGCACCATCTGATGGAATTAGTGAACCTGAAAAAATAGAAAAATTAGAAACCGCAATTAGAAATTTAAAACAAATGGGTTATAAAGTAATAGAAACAGAAAGTGTAAGAAAAAGCGAAAGAGGCAGAAGTACATCTAGTAAAAAAAGAGTAGAAGAATTAATGGAGCTTTGGAAAAATGATGAGGTAAAATTGATTCTATATGCTGGTGGTGGAGATTTTTTAATGGAAATGCTAGATGAACTAGACTTTGAAGAGATAAAAAAGTATCCACCAAAATGGACACAAGGCTTTTCAGATATAACAACAATAAGCTTTTTACTTAACACCATTTGTGATATACCAAGTATGTATTGTGAGTCAGTGAAAGACTATGCAATGAAACCATTATACAAAAATCTAGAAGATAGTTTTAAGATTATATCAGGAGAAAATATCATACAAAATTCTTTTGAAAAGTATGCAGCTGAAAAAGAAGATAATGAAGATTATACCTATAATTTAACAAAGGAAACAAAATGGAATAATTTAAAAGCTGAAGAAGAAATTATAATTAAGGGTAGAGCATTGGGTGGTTGTTTAGACTGTATAGATACAATAATTGGAACAAAATTTGATGTAGTAAAAGATTATATAGAAAAATATAAAAATGATGGAATTTTATGGTTTTTAGAATGTTACGAAATGAGCACCCCACAGTTTCAAAGAATCCTTTGGAAAATGAAAAATGCGGGATACTTTAAAAATTGTAGTGGAATAATTTTTGGAAGACCTTTTATTATGAGAGAGGATTATGGAATAACCGCTAATGAAGCAATACTAGATGTAATAGGAGATTTAGATATTCATATTATTACAGAAGCGGATATAGGACACATTCCACCACAACTTGCAATGGTAAATGGGGCAATGTTAAAAATTACATCAAAAGCTGGAAAAGGAATAGTAGAAACATACTTAAAATAAATATACAATTTGAAGGGAAAGAGATATGTCATCATCTATAATTCATTTATGTGTAGCAAAAGAAATACTAAAGGAATTAAATTTAGATAAACAAAAATTTTTATATGGTAATATATTGCCTGATTTTTCGAATATTGAAAATAACCATAATGATAGAAGAAAAATAACACATTTTGAAAGAAAATCGATCATTAATGATATAGAATTTAAGGTTCCAGATTTAGAAAAATTAAAAAATGTTCTAAAATTAAAAAGTAAAGATGATATAGAATTAGGAATATATTCGCATCTTTATACTGATGTATTGTGGATTAATATGCTTGTAGAAAAACATAAACAAAAGGTTGGAGATAAGGTATATATAAAAACTAAAAATGGCTTATTAGAGGATCAAAGAGAAATAATATATGAAGATTATGATGCTATGAACCAAGAAATAATAAAAAACTATGATATAGGTATAGATTTTATTAAAGAATGCAAATATGAGGGTAGTTTAAAAGAAATGTATAATATGCAAACAAAGGATATTTATAAAGTAATGAAAGAACATTTTGAGAAGGTATCAAATAATGAATTAAAAATATTTAAAATGGAAGAAATATATGAATTTATAAGAATTGCAAAAGATAAGATAATAAAAGAATTAAAGAAAATAATAGGAGAAGAAAATGTTTGAAACATGGGAAGAATTAGAAGCATCAATAATTGGATGTAAAAAGTGTAAATTATGTAATAATAGAAATAATATTGTTTTTGGTACTGGAAATAGAAATGCTAGAATAATGTTCATTGGTGAAGGACCAGGAGCAGATGAAGATAAAGAAGGCATTCCATTTGTAGGAAAAGCTGGAAAACTTATGAATATGGCATTTGATGGAATAGGAATAAATAGAGAAGAGGTATATATTGCAAATATAGTTAAATGTAGACCACCTTCAAATAGAAATCCAGAAGATGATGAAGCAGCCAGCTGTTTAGATTATTTAAGAAACCAAGTAATGTTAGTTAAACCTAAAATAATAGTACTTTTAGGAAGTGTAGCACTTAAAAATATTTTAGGAAAAGAATATGGAATAACAGCATCACGAGGAAAATGGATAGAGAAAAAAGGAATTTTATATATGCCAACTTGGCATCCTGCAGCATTACTTAGAGATGATTCTAAAAAAATAGAATTTTGGCAAGATTTAAAGGAAGTTGTCAAGAGGGACGGAGAATTTTGACAACCTTATGGGAAAATTTAGGCCGAAAGGTAAAGTAAATAACAAAAAAGAGATAAAGGTGTAGAAGTCGTATAATATGAGACTAAAAAGAGGAGCAAAAAATGAGAACAATATTAATAAACACTGTAAAACATTTTATAGTAATAACACATCATAAATGGGTAGTATTAAAACTATGTGCAAAAGCAGGAATACTATGGAGGGGATTAGTACACGATTTATCAAAATATTCTATAACAGAATTTGTAAATAGTGTAAAATATTTTAATCAAGGAAAAAGGAGTCCAATACAGCTGGAAAAACAAGAAATAGGGTATTCAAAAGCGTGGCTTCATCATAAAGGAAGAAATAAACATCATCCAGAATATTGGTATGATAATAACTCACCTGAAAAATTACCAATTATGCCATATAAATATGCTTGTGAAATGATATGTGACCAACTAGCAGCAGGAATTGTGTATCAAGGAAAAGATTGGACAAAAGAATATCAATTGAATTATTGGGAAAGAGTAAGAGAGGATTTTTTATTAAATGAAAAATTAAAGAAATTTGAAGACGCAATACTCGAGCAAGTAGCAAAAGATGGAATAAATAAAGTTATCACAAAAGAAAACTTAAAAAAATGTTATGAAGAATGTATTAAATAATTATATAGAGTTGTAAAATATTAAAAAAAGTATTATAATAGTTAACGTAACATAAAAGCAGCATAGAAAGGAGACTTCAAAATGAAGTATCGGAAACACATTGTAACTCTATTAGTAACAATTTTACTCTTTTGCAGTACTTTAACTGTAATTGCAGAAGAGGAACAAAGCTTGGGTTGGGCCTATGTCAAGGTGGAAAGTAGTTTAAACTTGAGAGAAGGACCCTCCACAAGTTTTGTGAGTCTATCAAAGCTAAAACCCGGAGATTTGGTAGAGGTTTTGGAAGTATTACAGAACGGGTGGGCAAGAGTGAGAACAGAAACAGGAGAGGAAGGCTATGTATCAGGTGAATATATTGTGATTCCTGATATAGATACTAGTCAGTATGAACTTATCTCGGTTGCTGTTATTACTTCAAAAAACTCCTCTGAGGACCGTAACTTCAACATGTCAAGAGCGTGTGAAGCAATAAACGGTATGCTTCTTGATACCAACGAAGAATTTAATTGGTATGGAGATAAAGAAAGAGGAATTGCTGCAGTAGTGGGCTCAGCAAGTGAAGAAAATGGCTATAAAAAAGCCAACATAATTCTAAATGGAAAATATGTCAAGGGATTTGGCGGAGGAGTATGCCAGGTAAGTACAGCAGTATATAACTGTATTTACAAAATTGGTATTGTCCCGACTGAACACCATAATCATTCCAAAGCATCTTCCTATGTTGAAAAGGGAATGGATGCAACCGTGGCATATCCAAACAAGAATTTTGTTTTCATCAATACTTGCGATTATCCTATTATGCTTGAAGCATATACGGATGGAGGGCAGGTAGTGCTTGCAGCCTATAAAGTGTTGCAATAGTGTATTAAAAAAGAGGATGCCAAGTTTTCTAGGCCTCCTCTTTTTCCTATTTTTCTTCAATTTCTAATTGTTCCCCTACTACTTCTTCTTTTTCCTCTAAAATAGATGTACAATGAGGGCATCTTGAAGCGTGAATATTAATTTCTGATAAACAATAAGGACATATTTTTGTTGTAGGTGCAGGAATTTCTTCTTCTATTTTACTTTTCCTTAATTTCTTAAAAAACTTTGGTTGTTTTTCAAGTTTTTTATTTATACCATTTGCCATTCCTTTAGCTTTTTCTTCTAAAGCTTTATTAAATTTATTAATATATCTAACCATAAGAAAAACACTAAATGCGATAATTAAAAAATTAATAACATTAGTTATAAATGAGCCATATTTAATAGAAGTATCACCTATTGTAAACATCATATCATTAAAATCAATTTTTCCTGTAAAAACAGAAATGAAAGGCATAATAATATCATTAACTAGTGAATTAACAATTTTTTGAAATCCACCACCAATAATAACACCAATAGCTAGATCCATAACATTTCCTTTTGTTGCAAATTCTTTAAATTCTTTTAACATAGCCTATCCTCCTAAATAAAAATCTATATATAATATATGGTAAAAGCAGAAAATTGTCAAATTTTGAAAAATATAAAATTACTAGAAACCCTTCTAAAAAATAGAATAATGTTATATAATATTAGCATAATTTACAAAAGGGGAAGATAGCTTTTATGAACTCGATTATACAAATACTATCAAATTCAAAAAGATTTAATAGCTATATTATGAATTTAAAAAATAAAAAAAGCCCAGAGGTTTTAACCCGGGCTTACTGACGTTTCTAAAGTTTTATTTGCATATGGAACAAAAGAATATTTAGGTAAAAAAATATGTATAATTACTTATAATGAAATACAAGCAAGAAAATTATATAAAGATATGAGCTATTTTACCCAAAAGATAGTATTTATTCCCAAAAGAGAAATAGTTACATATGATTATGTTGCAGAAAGCAATGATTTACAAACAAAAAGAGCAGAAGCATTAAGTAGTATTTATAAAGGTGAGGCAGAAGTAGTAATAACTACAATAGAAGCTATTCAGCAAAGAATTATTCCAAAAGAATTACTATTTAATGAAATATTGAATTTTAAAGTAGGAAAAAGTTACAATATAGAAACTATTAAAAAAAGTTTATTATCACTTGGATATGCAAGATGTGAATTAATTGAAGCAAAAGGCCAATTTAGTATAAGAGGCGGAATTATAGATGTTGGTATAACAGAAAAAGAAGGTGTAAGAATTGAACTTTGGGGAGATGAAGTTGATTCTATAAGGTATTTTAATATATCAAATCAACGTTCAACCAAAATGATAGAAGAAATTGAGATTTATCCAGCACACGAATTCATATTAGAAAAAAATATAGAAGATGTATGTAAAGATATAGAAAGAAGATTTAAAGATTTAGAAAATAAAGATAATATTAATGCAGATATAGAATTAATAAAATCTAGCAATTATATAAGCAAAATAGATAAATATTATGATAGCTTTTATACTAAAACTACAAATTTATTAGACTATTTAGAGGATTATCATATATTTCTAGATGAAGCAAGAAAAATAAAAGCAAGAGCTAGTAATGTATTAATAGATAATCAAAACGTACAAAAAGTGTTAATAGAAAAAGGAAAAATTATTCCAGATGGATTAAAAGATTTATATGAATATGATGAAATTTTAGCAAAAATATTAAAAGGAAAGACCATATATTTAGAAAAACAAGATATAGGAATGCTAGAAGAAAGTGAAGAGTTAAAACAAAAAGCAATAAATTTTGAAACTCGAGAAGTAAACTTCTATAAAAGTAGTATGGAACTATTTTTAGAAGAAGCAAAAGCTGTCTGTCAAAAACAAAAAAAGGTAGTAGTACTAGCAGGAAGTGAAGAAACAGCTAAAAAACTTTCTTTACTATTATTAGAAAATGAAATACCACATAAATACGTAGAAAAGCTAGATTTAGAAATTCCAAATAGTACAGTAATTGTGTCAACAAAAGGATTATCAACAGGAGTTGAAATATTTGATTTAAACCTTTTAGTTATTAGTAGCGAAGAATTATTTAGTAAAGATGCAAAAAAAAGAAAACGAGCAAATAGTGAATTTGCAAGAGCAGAAAAAGTAGTATTTGCGGATTTAAAAATAGGAGATTATGTAGTACATAAAACTCACGGAATTGGGCAATTTATAGGAGTAAACACAATTAAGGCAGATAATATTACTAAAGACTACATTAAAATAAAATATAGAGATGACGATATTTTATATATTCCAACAAATCAGCTAGATAGCATTAGAAAATATATTGGTGGTGGAGAAGCTAGCCCTAAATTAAATAGACTTGGAAGTAAGGAATGGATAAACACCAAAAAGAAAGTAAAATCAAATTTACAAGAAATAGCCAAAAATCTTATTGAGCTATATGCAAAAAGGCAGAAGATAAAAGGGTATGCCTTTGAAAAGGATACTCCTTGGCAGACACAATTTGAAGATAGTTTTCCGTATGTTGAAACAGAAGATCAGTTAAGATGTATAGAAGAAGTAAAAAAAGATATGGAAAAAGATAAACCAATGGATAGACTTCTTTGTGGTGATGTTGGTTATGGAAAAACAGAAGTGGCTATTCGTGCAGCCTTTAAGGCAGTTATGAACCATAAGCAAGTAGCATACTTGGTTCCAACAACAGTGCTTGCAAACCAACAATATGAAGGCTTTAAAGAAAGAATGGAAAATTTTGCAATAAATGTAGAGCTTTTAAACAGATTTAGAACTAAAAAGGAACAAGACGAAGTTATAAAAAAATTAAAGCTTGGAGAAGTTGATGTTGTTATAGGAACACATAGAATTTTAAGTAAAGATGTAGAATTTAAAGATTTAGGGTTACTAATTATAGATGAAGAGCATCGTTTTGGTGTAAAAGATAAAGAGAAAATAAAAGAGTTAAAAACCAATGTAGATGTATTAACAATGACAGCAACACCAATACCAAGAACACTTCATATGTCTATTGTTGGGGTAAGAGATATGTCTGTAATATATGAGCCACCTGTAAATAGAAGACCAGTTCAAACTTATGTACTTGAATATGATGAAGAAGTTATTAAAGAAGCAATAACAAAAGAATTAGAAAGAAATGGACAGGTATTTTATTTATATAACAATGTAGAAGGTATAATAAAAAAAGCAGAAGATGTTGCAAATTTAGTACCAGAAGCAAAAGTGGGCTTTGCACACGGAAAAATGACAGGAAAAGAACTTGAAGAAATTATGCTAGATTTTATAGAAAAAAGGATAGATGTTTTGGTGTGTACAACAATACTAGAATCAGGTATAGATATACCAAATGCAAACACCATAATTGTTGAAAATGCAGATAGATTGGGCTTAGCACAATTATATCAAATTAGAGGTAGAGTAGGAAGAAGTAGTACACAAAGTTATGCATATATTACATATAAACCAGACAAACTATTAAGTGAAGTAGCAGATAAAAGATTAAAAGCAATAAAAGAATTTACTGAATTTGGTTCAGGATTTAAAATAGCAATGCGTGATTTAGAAATAAGAGGAGCAGGAAGTTTGCTTGGAGAAATTCAGCATGGACATATGGATCAAGTTGGATATGATACTTATTGTAAATTACTAGATGAAGTAGTAAAAGAAATGCAGGGAATAGAAACAAAAGAAGAGATAGATGTACAAATAGATATAAATATTTCAAGCTACATTCCAGATGAATATATAGAAAACAGTAGCCAAAAAATTGAGGTATATCAAAATATAGCACTTGCAAGAAGTGAAGAAGATATACAAAATGTAATAGATGAAATTATAGATAGATATGGTGCAATGCCAGAAGAGGTAAATAATTTACTTGAAATTGCACGTATAAAAGAACTAGCAAAAAAAGCATTTGTAACAAAAATTGCAGGAAGAAGAGAAAGTGTTATATTTAACTTTGATGCAAGTAACTTTAATATGAATATAGTAGATAAATTAGTTAAAAAATATAGAAATGAAATAAGATTTTCACGGAGGAATCGAGCCATATATAACATATAAACTACCAGAAAATGATGATGCAGTTATTGTGAAAAAAATAAAAGACTTCTTAAAAGAATGCGTGAAATGATAAATTCGTCCCTAAAGATACTTATATTTAGGGACGAATTATTTAAAGATGTGTCATTACTTGCAAGAGAACTTCTGTATATGGTGCCCATGCCTGAAATATACTTATAGCATCTAATTTAGAATAACAGCCATGAGAAGATGGGATTAATAATTTGCCACCAGTTGGACGTTCATCATAAGAAAAAGTGCATCCAGTAGATGTTAATAACATACATGGATTTGTAATTCTTTTTTCAAATAATTGAACAATTCTTTTCCAATTAGTCGCTCGCATAGAAATATAAGGAACATCATTTGCGATAATACATAAATAATCCTTTTCCCGAAATTCCTTTAATAATCCTTCTAAAGTCAAATCAGGAAAATCTTCTGGCATAAAAAAGCATGGGCAATTTATACAGCAGTATCCACCGCAAGCTTTACAAAGGGACTGATTTTCATATTTCATTATGTTATACCACCCTTTCGAAGTTTTTATGTAGATAATTATACAGCAACAATAGAAAAAAAGCAAATTTAAGAATCGGTCAAAATGAGTTTTAAAAAATAGTGAAATAGTGTATAATATAGACAGCTGTTTATTTAAGAAGGAGGAATTATGAAAGTTATAACAAGTAAAGACAATGAAATTATAAAAAACATACGAAAATTAAAAGACAAGAAATATAGAGAAATAGAAAATAAGTATATTGTTGAAGGAATTAAACTAATAGAAGAAGCAGTAGAAGAAAAAGCTAAAATCGATACAATAGTAGTATGCGAAGACTGCGTAGAAAATAATACTATAGAACAAAAATTAATGTATGAAATTGCAAAATATAATTGTATATATGTATCAGAAAAGGTATTTAATGCAGTAACGGAAGTAACAAATCCTCAAGGAATTTTAGCAGTAGTAGAAAAAGAAAATAAAGAAGATGCAATAGATTATAATCAAGATGTTATTGTAGTTTTAGATGGAATACAGGATCCAGGAAATTTAGGAACAATATTAAGAACTGCAGATAGCGTGCGGTTTAAACCAAATAATAATTTCAAAAGAAACAGCAGATGCATATAATCCAAAAGTAGTAAGATCAACAATGGGTGCAATATTTAGAGTTAAGGTAATTGTAGCAGAAGATTTAGTAAAAACGCTAAAAGAAATAAAAAAACATAAATTTAAAGTAGTTGCAACATCACTTAAAACTGAAGATAGTATATATGATGTGGAATACGATAAAAAAGTAATTGTAATAGGAAATGAGGCAAATGGAGTATCAAATGAAATTTTAGATATTGCAGATATAAAAGCAAAAATTCCAATGCTAGGAAAGACAGAAAGCTTAAACGCATCAGTTGCAACAAGTGTAATTTTGTATGAATATGTAAGACAGAAAATAAATAAAAAATAACAACCGTAAGTTGCGGTTGTTATTTTTTACTTTCCACTTAATATATCTACAATAATAGGATAAATTTCTTCATAATTATTTTCCCATTTTTCAGCTATATGTTTTGCTTCTTCACTAGAACTAGCTTGTAATTTTACTTCAAAAATAGTCACATTATTTTTAACTAATTTACAAGTAACTATAAATTCATGCTCATTTTTTGGAGTAAATTCAGAAAAAGCATGGTCTTTATATTGTACATCATCTACTTCTTCATTTAAAGCATTATCAATCTGAAGTTTCATGATACCTGGCAAGATATCTTCTGTAAGAGTTAATGTTTCTTTTCCTAAATCTGTTATTTTATACATAGTTTTTTCTTCTTCTGTATAGCCAATGATGTATTTATTTTCAAGCAAATCTAATAAAAATTGTTGAAAGTAGAAATAATTCATTTCTTTAATAGACAATGTAAGCTTTAAAAGATTATCATTATCTATTGGTTTATCAAGTTTATTTAAAATATATAAAATTAAAACTTTGTTTTCTGCTAAAATTTCACTATCTTCATTTAGTTTCATAACTTGTAAACAGTCCTTTCTGTATTTAATAACTTCATAATTAAAATATAAATTCTTCTATTTTATCCCACACCATATCTGTATATATTTTTTTCTCTGAAGAAAATGGAAGAATTGTACTAAAAGAAATACCGAAGCTCCTTTTTTATATCTTCAACATATGCTTCTATTTTTGTAGGAGCAATTTTATCAGCTTTATTTGCAAGTACTATAAAAGGTAAATTAGATCTCATAACATAATCATGCATTAATCTATCATTTTCAGTTGGTTTATGACGAATATCTATTAGAAAAATAATAAGAGAAATAGTATTTCGTTTAACTAAATATTCTTCTGTAAATTTACCAACTTTTTCTTGCTCAAGTTTTGACATTTTACTATAACCATATCCAGGTAAATCTACAAAATAAAATTTATCATCTATATTATAAAAATTAATTTGTCTTGTTTTACCAGGTTCACTACTAGTTCTAGCAAGAGATTTTCTATTAATCATAGTATTTACAAAGGAAGATTTTCCAACATTAGACTTTCCAACTAAAACTATCTCAGGTAACCCATTAGTAGGATATTGTTTTGTACTAACAGCAGAAACTTCAAATTTAGGATTATTAACTTTCATTTTCAACCTCTTCTAATATATTTTTATTTTTTTAGTTTTTCTTTTCCACCCATATAAGGTTGTAATGCCTTTGGAATACTTATACTTCCATCTTCATTATAGTTATTTTCAAGTAGAGCTATAAGCATACGAGGAGGAGCAACTACAGTATTATTTAAAGTATGAGCATAATAATTACCTTTTTCCCCTTTTATACGAATACCTAAACGTCTACTTTGTGCATCTGTTAAGTTTGAACAACTTCCAACTTCAAAATATTTTTGTTGTCTTGGACTCCAAGCTTCTACATCAACACTCTTGGCTTTTAAATCTGCAAGGTCACCACTACAACATTCTAAAGTACGAACAGGAATATCTAAGCTCCTAAATAGTTCAACTGTATAAGACCACATTTTGTTATACCATTCATAACTATCTTCTGGTTCACAAACAACAACCATTTCTTGTTTTTCAAATTGGTGTATACGATAAATTCCGCGTTCTTCTATACCGTGAGCTCCTTTTTCTTTTCTAAAGCAAGGAGAATATGAGGTCATAGCATATGGTAGGCTAGACTTTTGTAAAATTTGATCTTTAAATTTACCAATCATTGAATGTTCACTTGTTCCAATTAGGTATAAATCTTCACCTTCAATTTTATACATCATAGCATCCATTTCTTCAAAACTCATAACACCTGTTACAACATCAGAACGAATCATAAAAGGTGGAACACAGTATGTAAAGCCTTTATTAATCATAAAGTCTCTAGCATATGAAATAACAGCACTATGAAGTCTTGCGATATCACCCATTAAATAATAAAATCCATTACCAGCAACTCTTCTTGCAGAATCTAAATCTATACCAGAAAAACTCTCCATAATATCAGCATGATAAGGAATTTCATAATCTGGTACTATTGGTTCACCAAATTTTTCTACTTCCACATTTTTAGAGTCATCTTCTCCAATAGGAACAGATTCATGAAGGATATTTGGTATTTTCATCATTCTTTCTTTGATTTCTATAGCAAGACTTGCTTCTAAGTTTTCATTTTCTACAAGTTCTGTATTTATGTCGCCGACTTGTTTTTTTATAGCTTCTGCCTTATCCTTTTCACCGTTTTTCATAAGAATACCAATTTCACTACTTAAACTATTACGCTTAGAACGAAGTTCGTCACCTCTTAGCTTAGTAGTTCTATTTTTAGTATCTAATTCTATAACTTCATCAACTAAATGAAGTTTATGGTCTTGAAATTTTTTCTTTATATTTTCTTTAACAAGTTCTGGATTTTCTCTTACAAATTTAATATCTAACATAACTATTACCCCCTATAAAACAAAAAACGCCCTTATAAATATAAGGACGAATATAATCCGTGGTACCACCTTAATTACTAGAAAACTAGTATCTCTAAATGCTTATAACCTAGCATAACTTGGTTTCGTTTTTTACGAAAAGCAACAAAAGTAGATTCCTAAAATGTTTTATCCTACTTTCACCAACCGTAGGCTCTCTATATAAAACTAAAAGTTAGTACTATTCTTTTGTTAGTGCCTAATTATTAATATTGATATTTTAACATAGTTTTAGTATAAATTCAAGGTATTTTTTATAATATACATTAAAAACTAAATTTTATAAAATAGCATAGAAAAGTAATTATTGTTATGCTATAATATAAAAGGAAACATAAGATTAAAAAAAGGGGAATTATATATGAAGTTAATAAGAAACAGAAAAACTATAATATTAAGTATAGTGATAATGGTACTTTTAGTAGCTATAGGAGGAATTGTTTATGGTATATATAGTAATAACAAACAACCAACAATAGCACAGCCAATGCTTGAAGAACAAGAAGATAAAAATATAGTAGAAAATAATAATAAGATAGATACTACTCGGAAATACAATTAGTGAAGATATACCAAAAAATGAAGTAGTAATAGATAATAAAAAAGAAGATAATAAAACTTATACCAATAAACCAACTAATAAGGATAATACCCCCACATACTATATAAAGGTAAACTATGGAGCACAAGTAGTTACAATATATAAAAAAGACGATAATGGAGATTATACAGTTCCAGTAAAAGCAATGGTATGTTCAACAGGGGAAGCAACCCCAACATCTGGGGTATATAAAATTCCTGCAAGATGGGAATGGTTACGTCTTCAAGGATATGTATGGGGACATTATAGTACACAAATAAAAGGAAACATATTATTCCATTCAGTACCATATCTAAGAAAAGGGGAACTAGATAGCTTAGAATATTGGGAATATGATAAGTTAGGAACGGCTGCGTCAGCAGGTTGTGTTCGTTTAACTGTTAAAGATGCAAAATGGATATACGATAATTGTAAAAATGGGACACAGGTTGAATTTTATAGTAGTTCTAATCCAGGACCACTTGGAAAACCATCGGCAAAGAAAATATCTTCATATGAGGATTATTTAAGAAATTGGGATCCAACTGATCCAAACTCGAATAACCCTTGGAAGAACTATAAAACACCAGAAAAGAATGAGAATAATACAGTTACAAAACCAGAGGTGCCCAATAATACAATTAGTAATACAAATAAACCTGATAATACAGCAGGAGAGACCACCAATAAAAACGAGATAAGTAAACCAGAGAATACAACACCAAGTATAACGAATAAAAACCAGATATCGAACCAAATAACAGATAAAAATACTGTAACAAAATAAAATGAAATTATATACAAAAACACTTCAATATGAAGTGTTTTTTATGGTATTATTAAAATTAAAGACAAAAAATAAACTTGTGCAAGAAAAATCAAGAAGCTAAACTATATAAGCACTATAATTATCTTTGAAAGGGAGGATATTATGAATTATATTGTAGAACTTCAAAAAGCACTAGATTATATTGAAGATAATCTTGAACAAGATATTAATTATGAGAAGATAGTAAAAGATTATACAAGATGTATATTGGGAGTTTGTGTTGGAGCAAATAATGCAAAAGAATATAAGTATGGAATTGGAATAGAAATGCAAGAAAATGATGAACAAGTTCCTGGAACAGAAATTATTAATGTTGCTAAAAGTAAATGGGTTATATTTAAAGGTGCAGGAAATAAAGCAGAAGCTATAAATGAACTATGGTCAAAAATATATAAAGAATATTTTGTACATCTGAATACAAACAAAGTATGAATATCGATTTTGAATTATATGATGAAAAAGATACAGAAATTTGGATACCAATATGCAAATAATTAAAAATTTATTGTATAATTAAATGACATTATAATAAAAAACACCTCATATAATATATGGGGTGTTTTTTATGGGGCAAAAGGGGTTAGATTTTAAACATAAAGAAGTAGTAAATATAAATGATGGAAGAAGACTACGGTTTTGTTCAAGATGTTACAGCAGATTTGGAAACGGGAATAATAACATCTATAATTGTTCCACGGAAATAATAAATTATTAAATATGTTTTCAGGAAATAACGATATTGTAATTCCATGGAAAAACATAAAATGTATTGGAGACGATATTATCTTAGTAGAAATATAAAAAAAGATAAAAAGCTATGCTTTTTATCTTTTTTTTGATATAATACAAGCATTATAGTAAAAGGAGAGAATTATAAGGATGGATAAGAATACAAAAATAGGATTTAATGTAGTAGCAATCGTATGTATATTAATATTTAGTGCGGTTTTAGCACCAATCACATTACAAAACGATACATTTTATACAATAAAAATAGGAGAACATATATTACAAAATGGAATTGATATGGCAAAAGATCCATTTTCATTTCACGATATTCCATATACATATCCTCATTGGTTATATGATGTAGCAATTTATGTTATATATAGTATTGGCGGAATGGCTGGTATATATATATCTACAATTATTTTATCTTGCATATTAGGAATTACAATATATTTTACAAATAAAAAAATTGTAAAGAATGATTTAGTATCATTTTTATTAACACTAGGTGTAATGTATGTGTTAGGAGCATTTATAGCAGCACGTGCACAATTATTTACATATATATTATTTACATTACAAATACTATTTATAGAAAAATTTATAGAAACTAAAAAGAAGAGATATGCTTTAGGATTAATAGTTATTCCTATAATTATTGCAAATGTTCATTTAGCAGTTTGGCCTTTCTATTTTGTACCATTCTTACCATATATTGTAGAATATCTAATAGCTTTAATATTAGACTCTCATTTAATATATAAATTTAAAATAAGAAATATAAAAAATAAAATAGAAAAACTATCAAAACTACAAGGAAATGAAGAAAAGATTACAAAATTAAAAGAGACATATAAAAAGATAGAAGAGAAATTCGAAAAGTATAAACAAAATCAAGAATATAGAAGAGAACACCCATATAAGTTAAAAATTGAAAGAAAAGACAATTCAAAATGGTTAATTGTAATTATGATAATATGCTTATTTACAGGACTATTAACACCTCTTGGAGATACACCATATACATATCTTGTGAAAACAATGCAGGGAAATACAACCAAAAGTATAAATGAACATTTACCAATGGTATTAATACAAAATACTCATACTCTTACAATACTTGCAATTGTATTATCTATATTAATATTTACAGATACCAAAATAAGATTAAAAGACTTCTTTATGCTAGGAGGCTTAATAATACTTTCCTTAATGTCTAGAAGACAGTTATCAATGCTAGTAATTTTGGGAGTATATTCAGTAAATAGGCTAATTACAGATTTATTTAATAAATATGATCCAGCAGGAACAGATAGTCTTATAAAAGCTATTAGCAATATATTTGGAAAAATAATAACAATATTACTTGTGGTATTATTAAGTATTTGCATATGCAAAGCACAAATAAAAGATAAATTTGTAGATGAAAGAGCATATCCTGTGAAAGCAGCAGAATACGTAAAAGAAAATTTAAATTTAGAAGAAATAAGATTATATAATGAATACAATTATGGAAGTTATTTATTATACCAAGGAATACCTGTATTTATAGATTCAAGAGCAGATTTATATACACCAGAATTTAATGGTGATAAAGATAAAGACGTATTTACAGACTTTTTAAATGTATCATCATTATCAGTACATTATGAAGATATATTTGATAAATATGAAATTACACATTTATTAATACCTAATAATGCAAAAATGAATTTATTTATAGAGCAAGATGATAATTATGAGGAACTGTATAAAGATGATAATTTTGTAATATATGAAAGACTATCAAAATAGATATGTTTTGTAAAAGAAAATAAAAGGGGAACATACAATGCAAAAACTAAAGAATAATAAATCACTAATCTATGCAATAATAATTGCTATTATCTTATTATTGCTAGACCAAATTACAAAAGTTATTATTATTGAAAATAATATAAATGTAACTTTAATACCTAATATTTTAAACATACACACAGTACAAAATACAGGAGGAGCATTTGGAGTGGGAGAAGGAAATACTGGTATGTTTATTATAACTAATCTTGTGGTATTAGGACTTATAATAAGATTTATATATTTGCAAAAAGATTTTATGGACAAGGCAACATTATACACATTATTTGTTATACTTGCGGGTGGATTTGGAAACTTAATTGATAGACTATCAAGAGGATATGTTATAGATTTTTTAAATATATTTCCTAGTATAAACTTTCCTAAGTTTAATTTAGCAGACATATATATTACAGTTGGATGGGTAATACTAGCATTTATCTTTGCGATGTATAGCTATAAAGAAATAAAAAATAGTAAAAAATTAAAGAGGTAAGATATGAGAGATACAATAACAATATTAGGAGTTCAGGTAGATAATATAACTAGGGATGAAGCTGGGGATATAACAGAAAAACTAATAAAAGAAAGTAATAAGACCTGTAAAATGGTATTTGCTCCAAATGTAGAATTTATAATGATGGCTCAGAAAGATAAAGAATTTTTTGATTTATTACAAGAATCAAGTCTATCAACTCCAGACAGTATTGGTGTAATGATTGGTGCGAAATTACAAAAGAAATTTTTTAAAGAAAGAATACCAGGTCAAAGTTATTTTAGAAAGATAATAGAACTTTCGAATGAAAAGGGATATTCGATATACTTGCTAGGAGGAGAACCAGGAATACCAGAAAAGACAAAAGAAAATTTAGAAAAGTTATTCCCAAATGTAAATATTGTGGGAGTACATAATGGGTATTTTGATGAAAATGAGGAAAGAGAGATAATAAAAGAAATTAATACCTTACAACCCAATGTACTATTTGTAGCACTTGGTGCACCAAGACAAGAAAAATGGATAAAGGAACATAAAGGTGAATTAAAAGTTGATGTGGCAGCAGGACAAGGTGGGACTTATGATTATGAAGCAGGAAAAATAAAACGAGCTCCAGTGTGGGTACAAAAAATTGGTATGGAATGGTTTTGGAGATTGTGTAGAGAACCAAGAAGAATAAAGAGACAGTTAGTGTTGCCAGTATATTTATTTAAAGTAATGTTTGCAAAAGATAAAACAAAAGGAAGATTTAGTAAATAAAGCAAGGAGAGTAAAGTGAAAGAATTTGTTGTTGAAGAAAAATATGCAGGATTAAGACTTGATAAAGCAATTGCTTTAAAATATACAGATTTATCTAGAACCAATATACAAAGACTAATTGAAGCAGATAAAATTTTTATAAATGATAAAAAAGCAAAAGCATCATATAAAGTAGAACTTGGAGATAAAATTCAAGTAGGGGAAATTGAAGCAAAAGAAATATCTTTAGAAGCACAAGAGATACCTTTAGACATTATATATGAAGATAATGATATTATTGTAGTAAATAAACAAAAAGGACTAGTTGTACATCCAGCAAATGGTAATCCAGATGGAACTTTAGTAAATGCAATAATGAATATTTGCAAGGATTCTTTATCTGGGATAGGTGGAGAAATAAGACCAGGAATTGTACATAGATTAGATAAAGACACCTCAGGACTAATAATTATTGCAAAAAATGATAAAGCACATATAACTTTAAGTGAACAAATAAAAAATCATGAAGTAAATAAAACATATATAGCATTAGTTAGAGGAATTGTAAAAGAAAATGAAGCAACAATTAATATGCCAATAGGAAGATCTACAAAAGATAGAAAGAAAATGGCAGTATCAAAAAATGGAAAAAATGCAATTACACATTTTAAAGTAATAAAAAGATATGAAAATTACACTTTACTAGAAATAAAAATAGAGACAGGAAGAACACATCAGATTAGAGTACATATGTCTCATATTGGTTATCCAGTAGTAGGAGATGCAGTTTATTCAAATGGAAAAAATCCATTTGGAGTAACAGGACAAATGCTTCATGCTAAAAACTTAGTTTTTAACCATCCTATAACAAATAAAGAATTAAACTTAGAAGCACCATTACCAGAATATTTTGAAGAAGTGCTAAATAAGCTAAAATAGTATCTGCTCAGACAAATAAATATTAAATGCCTGAGCAAATGAAATCTATATAAACTTTGTATCCCTAGGTATACAAAGAAGAATAATAACAAAGTTTGCATAAGTATTATATGAAAAAATAAATTTTTTGTTACATAAAATTGGAAGAATTGGAAGTGAATAGTAACTAATGAAAAATGAGGAATACAAAGATGAAGAAATAAGATTACAAAAATATATGGCAGATTGTGGAGTGGACTCAAGAAGAAAATGTGAAGAATATATTAGTAATGGACTTGTAAAAGTGAATGAAAAAATAATTACTGAATTGGGTGTAAAGGTAAAGCCTTCTAAAGATATTGTTGAATATAATGGAAAAAGAATAGAAAATAGTAAAAAAAATGATAAGGTATATATATTATTAAATAAACCAATAGGTTATGTAACAACAGTAAAAGACCAATTTGAAAGGCAGACTGTAATAGATTTAATAAAAGGAGTAAAAGAAAGAATAGTACCAGTAGGAAGATTAGATATGTATACTTCAGGTGCATTAATATTAACAAACGATGGAGAATTTGTATATAAAGTGACACATCCTAAATATGAAATAGAAAAAACATATGTGGCAACATTATCAGGAATTATACAAAATGAAGCTATAGAAAAGCTCGAGAATGGAGTAGCAATAGAAGATTATATTACAAAACCAGCTAAAGTAAAAATATTAAAAATAGATTATGAAAAGAGAATATCTAGAATAGAAATAACAATACATGAAGGTAAAAATAGAGAAGTAAGAAAGATGTGTGAAGCGGTAGGATATAAAGTAATTGCATTACATAGAAGTAAAATAGGAAAGTTAAAGGTAAAAGATTTAAAAATAGGTGAGTGGAGATATTTAACTAAAAAAGAAGTAGAAAGTTTTAATTAGATATTTGTGCTAGTTTCTTAATATAATCTATTTACAACTAAAAAAATTATATATATAATGATGATAGTTACGAAAGAAAAGGGTGATATGTATGGATTGCCAAAGATTTTTTCCAGAGGGATGGAATGAGGAATGTAAGCCAATTACACCATTTGAACTTAATACTGCTTTTCAAAATGGTAGTATTATAGATGGAAGGGTAACTAGGTGTGACTCAAATTATAATCTATATGTTGATCTTGGAAACAATATAAAAGGAATTATACCAAGAGAAGAAGTTGAAGCAATTAATATTGATGAAACGGGTTTTCCTAAACCTAATATTTGTGTAAGCAAAATTAATAAAATTGTACAATTTAAGGTAAAAGATATTAAAAAAGAAGATTATGCAATTTTATCTAGAAAAGCAGTAGGAAAAGATGCACTTAAATGGGTTACAGAAGACTTAGCGGTTGGTATGATAGTAAAGGGAATTGTAAAAAATATTAGGCCATATGGAGTATTTGTTGAAATTGGTGGTGGAGTAGTGGGGCTACTTCATATAGAAGATATTTCAGTTGCAAGAATAAGAACACCAGAAGAAAGATTCAAAATTGGACAAAAGATAAATATTATGATAAAATATATAGATAGAAGTAATGAAAGAGTACTTCTATCATATAAAGAACTTTTTGGTACTTGGGAAGAAAACATTAAAGGGTATCAAGAAGGAGATATCGTGCAAGGAATAGTAAGAGAAGAAGAAAAACAAAAAAATGGTATATTTATAGAACTAAAACCAAACTTAGTAGGACTTGCAGATTATAAAGAAAATTTAAAATATGGACAACTTGTAGATGTAAGCATTAGAAAGATTATTCCTGAAAAGAAAAAAGTAAAATTAGTTTTTGTTTAAAAGGAGGAGTTTAATATGGTTGAAGATAACCAAATTGAAGCGAAAAATTCACCATTTGCAATTAGAGAGGGTGAAATAAAAGTATTTGATGGAAAAGATGGATATGTATCTATGAATCAAATTGTACATAAGATAAACATAGGACATATAGGGGATTTACATTTTAAAATATTAGAAATTGTTAATGAATTTGAATTTATAACCTCAAGACAATTATGCCAAATATTATCTTGGAAAGGTATAGATTACAAATCTCAAGATAAGTTAAATAATAAATTAGAGCAATTAGTAAAATCAAAAATTTTAACAAGATATTATTTTTCTTCAGAGGAAGGAAAAGGTATATATAGAATATATTGTCTAGAAAAAATGGGGAAATATTTACTAAATTCAAAAGAAATTGAATGTAAATGGCAACCAACAGATAATACAAAACCAGTTGCAATGATAAAGAAGAGATTAGCTGGAAATCAGACAATTTTAGCGTATTTAAGAAAAGTAAAAGCATTTGATGAATATACAGTAAAACCACAAATTACAGCAAAAACACTTGGAAAAACATTTAAAGCAACAGGTGGAAGTGTAAAATTAACTAAGAATAATAAATCAATTATTTTCTTATTTGAAGTAATAAGAAGAGAAGAAGAGTGGGAGAAAAAGTTAGTTGATAAAATGAATTTATATAAAGATTTCTATCAAAACTTTTTACAAGGAGATTCTGGATTTAGTGCAATGCCACAATTAATCTTTGTATGTGAAGATGAGAAAAATATGGTTGAAAGTTTTAAAACAATAGTAACAAATGGGTTAGAAATACCACAAATAAAATTATACTTTACAACAGATTTAAGACAAAATAACGAAACACTAGCAAAAACATTAGTTGAATTTAGATTAGATGAAGTAACTAATAAATATAAAGTAGAAGAAGTGGAACTTAAATTATTAGATTAAAAAACTAGGAGTTACCAAAAGTAGCTCCTAGTTTCTTTATACAGTCTAATACTAAAATAAGACAAGAACAAATAATAAAAATCAAATTATAATAAACCACACTATACTATATAAGCTAGTGTGGTTTTTGTTTAATTTTAATTTCCTTTTTTGAAATCAAATACAATTGCATCTTCATTATTAAACAAAAATTTTGAATCTGAATTATCTAGTTTTATTGGGTCTATATCTCCTTGTGCATCAGTTGAATAATCTATTTTTGTTAAATCTATTTTTTTCTTTTTACTTACAGCAGATTGTTCCTCTGCAATACCATTTGTAAATTTAGAGAAATCATATTTCTTTGTAGAATGTGGTTCTTTGTATTTTGCTTCTAAAAAGTCAACTTTACCATCACCATAGTTATTTCTACCTTTCAAATCTTTAATTATATAAGCACAATCTTTAAATTTTAATGCTTGTAATTTTCCAGATGCAATGTTTTCTTTCCAATCCCATTTAGGACTACTAATTTTAGAATCGTAAGCGATTTTATCAGTATTATATGCCCATTGTAATTTCCACTCTCTATGGTCTCCAAATTCTTTTTGCCATATTTCACTTTCCTCACGAGTGACACCACCAAAAACCAACTTAGATGTAGCATTTGACATTATAAGATCACGATATTTGGTTGCACGAGAACCAAGAGAAGTAAGGTTCTGTGTAGAAATAATAGTTCCTACATGGTATTTTCTATATATAGTAAATAATGGTTCTGTTGCAGAACTTATATAATCTGGGAAATCATCTACATATAAGAAGTTAGGTATTCTCGAATTTTCATTTCCAGGACGTCTTAGTACAGCAAATTGCATAAGTAAAATAAAGAATAATCCAAATGAAAGATGAGCACCTCCTAAATCACCTCTTCTTGTACATACAAAGGTTACCTCTCCATTACTAAGCATTTTATCAAAATCTATATTGTTTACTCTATTACACAATATACTTCTTACACTACCAATACGTAATAGATTATCAAGTTGTGTAATAGCAGAATATACAAAACGTTCAGTATCTGATCTATTATTTTCTTTATAAAAATGCTTTTTAAAATATCCTATTTGTAAAGAATATTCTTCTGCAAGCTCTGGAATTTGTTCCATTTTTTTACACATATCTTCAACTAAATCAAAATCATTTAACATTTTAAGCATATCTTCAAGATTTGGTAAATCTCCATTATGAAGTATTGGGTACATTACTTTTAATAATATAGATAGATTCTCAACAGCTTGTATTGAAGAATTAATCATAAAAGATTCTTCTTCACCAACTTGGTTTTGTTTATACATTCCTTTTAATATAGTTGAAATAGCAACAGCTGCATATGCTGGTTCATATGTAAATGGATTTAATCCAATTGAACGAGAATCATTAGGATCGATTAGATTATAATGTATTCCAAAATTCTCTGCTACTTCTATCATATGATTTGTTGATTCTATATCTGGTGATATGTGAGTAATTCCTAAAGTTCTATAAATGATTCCTTTTGAACTTTCACTATAAATCATTTTTTTCATATAAGCTTTATATAATTTTTCTTTTCCTTCAGTTGGTGTTAACATATCTAAAGTAAAATTTTCATTTAAATAATCGTTATTATAAGGACGATTTAAATGTGCTATTCCAGTTTTTAATGCTGTAAATCCCATTTCTTTTGATACTTCTTTAAAGAAATATTTCTTTTCAATGTCTCTTGCAATCATTGGTTCAAATACCATTGCTGTTTTACCTGTTCCAGAGATACCTACAATTAAAGTAGGAGAAAACCTCCTTGTTTCTGCAATTTTGGCAATATGTCCTTTGATTTTATCTCTACAAAGAATATTTTCACAAGTATATGGACCCATACCAGCACTTTTATCTGATAAATCAATTCCAGCATAATCGTTGATACCATCTCTCATATCCTTTGATTCATTAACAAATGTAAATAACCATTTAAATAAAGGATAAAAAGTAATAAGTGGTAAATATATTGCTAATGCTTGAAATGCAGGCCTAATTAGATGTGAAAATTCAGTAACTATGCCTGTGTAGTTTGGAACAGAAATTAGTAACATCCATAATGCACCATTAATCCACTGTACAGCCATAGAAATTCCAACTACATATAATGCAATACAATATACATATAAAAATGTTAATTTCAATTTATATGATTTTGCAAAACTTGATGATCCTGAAAATAAAAATGCAAAAACAGGACATGCAAGTGCAAAAGTATATGTAATTGGTCCCCAATATGAAACGCCTATACCAGTAAAGAACAATATAAGCATTTCTGCAATTCTATCTACCATTACATAAACAGTAGCTAGAGTTAAAATGAATGTAACGAAGGTGTTTCTATCTGTTCCTAACCATTTTAAAAATTTATCTATTTTCTTTAACACGTTTTTCACCGCTTTCTCATAAAATCCTACAATATATATTATCCTACAAAATTGTAAAAAAAACAAGAGTATTTGAAGAAAAAGTGTTAAAAAACCTTCTAAAAGCTACATATTATAATATAATTATAAAAAATCATAAAAATTACTTGAATGTTGTAGCTATTATTAATATAATTAAAAAATAAAAAGATAGTATTGAAAGGAAAGAAATATGGCAAAAGAAAAAAGAACATATAAAAAAGAAAGCTTTATGCAAGGTGTTTTTGCTATGATGTTTTCTCAAGTGCTAATTAAACTATTAGGTTTAGTATATAAAATGTATTTAACTAATAGAGAAGGTTTTGGAGATGAAGGTAATGCTATATATAGTTCTGGATTTTATATTTATTCTCTATTATTAACTCTTTCTTCTGTAGGTGTACCAAATGCTATATCTAAACTTGTATCAGAAAGAATAGCACTAGGAGATAACAAAGGAGCTAATAGGATTTTTAAAATTGCATTTTTTATTTTTGGAATTTTAGGCTTTGTAGGAACAATGATATTATTTTTAGGAGCACATTATATTTCAAATGTAATTCTAAAAATACCAGAAGCAGAAATGACACTTGTTGCATTATCACCATCAATATTTTTTGTAGCATTAATTTGTGTTATTAGAGGGTATTTTAATGGTAATGGAACATTAAAAGTAACAGCAAATTCACAAACCTTAGAACAAATATTTAAAACAGTATTTACAATATTGCTAGTTGAATTAGTAGTAATTGCTACTGGAATCAATACTACTATAATGGCTGCTGGAGCAAATCTTGCAACAACAGTTGCTACAATACGGAAGTTTTATATACTTATTTATTTTTTATAAAAATAATAGAACACTAAATGTAAATGCTCCAAATGTTATAACCAAAAAAGAGAGTATATTTAGTGTTGTAAAAAAAATATTATATGTTGCAGCACCAATTTCATTAAGTGCAATATTATCTTCAATAAATAAAAATATTGATTCTACAACAGTAGTAAGAGGATTAAGTAATTTTATGAGTGAGGCTGAAGCAAAAATACAGTATGGAATTTTAAGTGGAAAAGTAGACACATTAACATCACTTCCATTATCATTTAACATAGCATTTGCAACAGCACTAGTTCCTGCAATTTCATTTGCAAGAGCGAAAAATGATATGAGTACTGCAAATAAAAGAGTTGGTTTTTCAGTTTTAGTTACTATATTAATAGGACTTCCATGTACTGCAGGAATGTTTGTATTTGCAGAGCAAATATTAAAATTATTATTTCCAGCACAAGCAGCAGGAGCAACATTGTTACAAATTAGTTCAATTGCAATAATATTTACAGTACTTGCACAAACTATAAATGGAGCACTTCAAGGTTTAGGAAAAGTAATGGTGCCTGCAATTGCATTTAGTGTACGGAGTTGTTGTTAAATTAGTACTTAATATAGTATTAATAAAAATACCAGCTATAGGAGTAAATGGTGCAGCAATTGGAACTATCTTTTGCAATTTAATTGCATGTGTTATAGGATTTATAGTTTTAAAGAAAAATATGGATATAAAATTCAGATTTTCGAAATATATATTTAAACCTATTTTAGCTACAATAATTATGTCAGTATGTTCTTATTCAATATATTTAGGAATTAGTGGTATATTTTCAGGAAAAGTTGCCACAATATTAGCAATAGTAAGTGCTGTAATAGTTTATATACTAGCAATTGTAACATTAAAAATATTTACAAAAGAGGAAATACACATGATTCCTTACGGACAAAAGATATACAAATTACTTGAAAAAATTGGAATTTATAAGGAAGAAAAAACCATATAAAAAAACTTAACTTTTTGCCAAAAAACCACTTTAGCTTAGAACATCTAGGGATTAAAAGAAAAAATAAATAAAAAAAAGAGGGATTTTAAATAATTTTGGCGAATAAATATATTGTAGATGAAAAAAGCTACATAAAAACAAAACTTTTAGGAGGTAATTTTAATGAACAAATCAGATTTAATCGCAGCTATAGCTGCTAAAACAGGAGACACAAAAAAAAGTGCTGAAGCAACAGTTAATGCTTTTGTTGACGTTGTAACAGAATCATTAGTAAAAGGAGACAAAGTACAATTAGTTGGATTTGGTTCTTTTGAAGTAAGAAAAAGAGCAGCTAGAAAAGGAAGAAACCCACAAACTAAAGAAGAAATCAAAATACCAGCATCTAAAGCTCCAGTTTTCAAAGCAGGAAAAGCTTTAAAAGATTTAGTTAATAAAAAATAAGATTTGTGAATGAATATAAAATATGAATTCATATTAAAGAAGATGGTATAAACCATCTTCTTTTTTATACAAAAATAAGGGCATAACTTAATGTAGCCCTTATTTCTTTTTTTCTTTAGGTATAATAATTTCTTTTTTTCTTTCATCTTTAGTTTTTGGTTTTTGTATAGATAAATGTTTATACACAGGAGAAATATCTAAATCTTTTCCATTTCCATTAACAACTTGTATTGGTTTTGGTGCATCATCCATATTATTCACCCTCTCTTTTCATATATTTATATACTATCATACAAAAATAAAAAGTGCAACAACTATTTCTTGACACTGTAAACATTTCGTGCAATAATATATGAAGATTAAAAAAGAGAAGGTATTATATGGAGATAGAAAAAGTAAAAGGAATAATAGAAGCGATTTTATTTGCATCAGGAAGAGTTATAAAGATAAATGAATTTGTTTCAGCATTAGAAATAGGTAGAGATGATGTTATAACAATAATAGAAAGTATGAGACAAGAATTTGAAGATCAAAATAGGGGAATAGAGATTATAAAAATCAATGATGGATATCAAATGTGTACTAAAAAAGAATATTATGAGTATATTTATCCTATATTTGATAAACGTAATAAACCTAATCTATCAAATGCAGCACTAGAATCTCTTGCAATAATTGCATATAATTCAGGGATTACAAGAGCGGAGATAGAAGCTATTAGAGGAGTTAATTCAGATGCTACTATTTATAAACTATTAGAGTATAATTTAATAGAAGAAGCTGGAAAATTAGATGCTCCAGGAAGACCTACTACCTATAGAACAACTGAAAATTTCTTAAAAATGTTTGGATACTCTGGACTAGACGAATTACCAGACCTTCCAAGATATAGAATGGATGAAAATCAGCAAATAGTAATAGAGGATTTGATAGAAGAGAATACTAAAAAAGAAGAAACAAATAATGAACAGATATATATAGAAGAAAATGAAGATAATAATGAAAAAGATATAGAGGCTAAAGAACCCGAAAGGGAAAATTAAGTTAAAAATGAAGAGTAGAAGAAGTATTAATTCTACTAAAAGAAATTTTATAGAAAAGAGGAAATAAAAATGAGATTATCACGGATCAGGTATTGGAACAATGAGGATAAATAAATTAGACGAAATGTATCCTGCACAAGACTTGCTTTTACAATCAGGACAATTAGTACAATATGGAACAGGTATATATGCATATGGAAATATACCATTATTAATAAAAAGAAAAGTAGAAAGTATCATACAAGAAGTTTTAAATAAATACGGTTGTATTGAAGTTTCGCTTCCAACTTTGCAACCAGATATAATTTGGAAAAATTCAGGTAGATGGGATAAATACGTTGATGAAGGAACAATGCTTACAGTTACATCAGATAAAGGAGACTTTTGTTTAGCACCAACAGGAGAAGAAGCAGTGGTAGAATTTGCAAGAGAAAAGTTAAAATCATACAAACATATGCCAGTAACATATTATCAAATTGGAGAAAAATATAGGAACGAAATTAGAACAAGAGGATATTTATTAAGAGGAAAATCATTTACAATGATGGATGCATATAGCTTTGATGAAGACGAAGATGGCTTAATTAAAGCATATGATAATATAAGAAAAGCATATATGGAAATATTTGAGAAATTAGGTTTAAAAGTTATCCCAGTAGTCGCAGATAATGGAGCAATGGGTGGTAAGAAAAGTGAAGAATTTATGATGCTATCTAATATTGGAGAAGATACTATTTTATATGACGAGGAAACAGGCATCGGATTAAATACAGAAATATTAGAAAGAGAAGATTATAAAGAATACTTAAAAGATGAATATGGGATAACAGATATTTCAAAATTACAAGAAAGAAGAACAATAGAACTTGGACATATATTCCAATTAGGAACAAGATATTCTAGTATGATGAATGGTTCATATATTAATAAAGATGGAGCATCAATGCCTTATTATATGGGATGTTATGGAATAGGAGTTAGTAGAACTGTTGCAGCAATATATGAAGCATCAGTAATAAAATATGAAAATGAAGTTAAAGGAATTGTACTTCCAAAAGAAGTAGCACCATATAAATTACAAATTATTCCTAAAGTAGAAAATGAAGAAAAATTAAAAGAGGCAGAAGAACTTTATAATAAATTAATTAAACAAGGAATTAATGTAATAATAGACGACAGACAAAACATAACGATGGGAGCAAAAATGAAAGACTGTAAAGTACTTGGAACACCATTTATGGCTGTACTTGGAGATAAAGTAGAAAATGGATATGTAGAATTTGAAGATATTAAAACAGGTAAAAAGGAAGTAATTAAGGCGGAAGAATTAATAGGACGAGTAAAAATTTAAATAATAATTAATAACCATAACCGGCAGAAAGATGTATCTTTCTGCCGGTTATAATAAAACCAAATCAAGTTTTTTGCGAAGCTTATCGGTACTGCTTAATGGGCTTTTTGTCAATGATAGAATTAATATAAGTAGGAACCTTCGGCCCAGTTAAAGGATACCAATGCCGTCCCATAGGGGAAAGAGTTGAAGTAGTAGATTTTTTCTTGCTAAGCATATATAAAGCCTCCTATATATTTTATTATTTTAATTATAACATAAATTAATGTAAAATGCAAAAGTTGAAAATGTGAGTAAAAAGTGCTATAATTATAATTAAGTAGCTAGATAAAAATTGTTCTTATACTCTGTTATAGAGAGAAAGGAAGGAAAATGTTCAAGAATAAACGGGCAAGAAAAAAAGCACTGAAGGAATTAAAGGATGTATATTTCAACTTCAAAAAATGGTGGAGCTGGGTGCTTTGGATAGGATTAGTAATAGGGGGGATAATCGGCTATATTACTGATCCAACTATGCAATCCATTTTTGGAGAAGTAGCAGGACTGATAGTGGGTGCTATAATTTTGTTCATAGCCACATATATAGAGGAGTCCTAAAATGAATATTAACAAATGGAAAAGCCAGTCTAGAGGTAAAACTCTGGGCTGGCTTTAGTTTTAAAATTCACAATTTTTTGGAGTTCTTGGGAATGGTATAACATCACGTATATTTTGCATTCCTGTAATATACATTATTAATCTTTCAAAACCAAGACCAAATCCTGCATGATCTACACTTCCAAATCTTCTAAGGTCTAAATACCACCAGTAATCTTTTTTATCTAATCCTAGTTCATCCATTCTTCTTTCAAGCTTTTCTAAGTTTTCTTCTCTTTGGCTTCCACCAATTATTTCTCCAATTCCAGGAGCAAGAAGGTCAGCAGCTGCAACAGTTTTTCCATCTGGATTTTGTTTCATATAGAATGCTTTAATATCCATTGGATAATCTGTTACAAATACAGGTTTTTTAAATATAACTTCACTTAAATATCTTTCATGCTCTGTTTGAAGGTCACATCCCCAAGACACAGGAAATTCAAATTTATCATTACATTTTTCTAATTCTTTTATAGCATCTGTATAACTAATTCTTCCAAAATCAGAATTTACAACATTGTTCAATCTTTCAAGTAAAGTTTTATCAACAAAATTATTAAAAAATTCCATTTCTTCAGGACAAGTTTCTAAAACATATGAAATAACGAATTTAAGCATATCTTCTGCTAAATCCATATCATCTTTTAGATCTGCAAAACAAATTTCTGGTTCAATCATCCAAAATTCTGCAGCATGTTTTACTGTATTTGAGTTTTCTGCTCTAAAGGTTGGACCAAATGTATATACATTTCTAAAAGCAAATGCGTAATTTTCAACATCTAACTGACCACTTACTGTTAAATGAGCAGGCCTTGCAAAGAAGTCTTTTGAATAATCTACATTTCCATCTTCTGTTTTTGGAATGTTGTTAAAATCAAAGTTAGAAACACTGAACATTTCACCAGCACCTTCTGCATCACTTGAAGTTATTATTGGTGAATGTACATATACAAAGTTTCTTTCTTGAAAAAATTTGTGTATAGCATAGCTAGCTACTGAACGTACTCTAAATACTGCATTAAAAGTATTTGTACGTGGACGAAGATGCGCAATTGTACGTAAATATTCAAAAGAATGTCTTTTCTTTTGAAGAGGATAATCAGCATCTGATATATTGTATACTTCTACATTTTCTGCTTTTATTTCAAAAGCTTGCTTTGCATTTTCTGTT
Organism: uncultured Clostridia bacterium; assembly: GCA_948896235.1. Classification (GTDB taxonomy): domain Bacteria; phylum Bacillota; class Clostridia; order TANB77; family CAG-508; genus RGIG8482. The sequence continues at coordinate 153,774 of CAQUUC010000003.1, read as the reverse complement.
TTTACTAAGTTACCAGTTACTTTTATTGAAGAACTAATACTTAATTTACATATATCATCAAAATTAGATAAAGTATTATCAAAAACAATTTGTATGTTCTTAAAAAATGATCCATCATTAATTTCTATAAAACCAAAAGTTTTAGAATCTCTTAAAGTTTTAACCCAACCTTCAATAGTTACTCTATTACCTACATATTTGTCAGTATCTTTATATAAATTTCTAATTGTCAATTTATCCATATTGTAACCTCCTAAAATAATGTTTTACATATTATATATAAAATCTTTCTTAAATTCAAGATTTTATACATACTTTCTAAACTTTTCTTGATTTTTAGGATTATATATAGTAAAATATTAAAATATAGACTGAGAAAGGAAATGAATTCTAATATGAACGAATATAGAACAAATACTTGTGGTGAATTAAATATAAAAGATGTAGGCGAGTCAGTAAAACTTGCAGGCTGGATTTCAAAAATAAGAAATTTAGGTGGAATGACATTTATAGATTTAAGAGATGAATTTGGAATCACACAAATTGTTATACAAAATAATGAAAAAACAGAAAATATGTGTAAAAACTTAACAACAGAAGCTTGTATTAAAGTAGAAGGAAAGGTAGTAGAAAGAGCAAGTAAGAACGATAAAATGAAAACACGGAGAAATTGAAATAGTAGCAGATTCTATTGAAATACTTGGAAAATGTAAAAACATATTACCATTTGAACCGACTTCTGATAACTTATCAAATGTAAGAGAAGATTTGCGTTTGGAATATAGATTTTTAGAACTAAGAAATGAACATATTCATAAAAATATATTATTAAGATCAAATATAATGAAAACCTTAAGAAATAAAATGGAGGAATTAGGTTTTACAGAAGTTCAAACACCAATTTTAGCAAATTCTTCACCAGAAGGAGCAAGAGATTTTCTAGTACCAAGTAGATTACATCCAGGAGAATTTTATGCTTTACCACAAGCACCACAACAATTCAAACAATTATTAATGGTATCAGGATTTAATAAATACTATCAAATAGCACCATGTTTTAGAGATGAAGATCCACGTGCAGATCGTGCACCTGGCGAGTTCTATCAACTAGATTTTGAAATGAGTTTTGCTACTCAAGAAGATGTATTTAAGGTATTAGAAGAAGTAGTTCCAGAGGTATTTTCTAAATTTACAAACTGGAAAGTTGATAAAGGACCATTTATACGTATTCCATATAGAGAAGCTATGGAAAAATATGGAATAGATAAACCAGATTTAAGAAATCCATTAATTATAAATGATGTAACAAAAGTATTTGAAAATACAGATTTTAATGCTTTTAAAGGAAAAGCAGTGAAAGTAATAGCAGTAGAAATGAAAGAAGAGTTCCCAAGAAAATTCTTTGATAGTATGAGTGAATTTGCAGTAAATGAATTAGGTGCAAAGGGACTTGCATGGGCTAAACTTGATAACGAAAATACGTTAAATGGTGGTATTTCAAAATTTATTTCTGATGCACAAAAAGAAGAAATAATAGATATTGCAAAAGTAAAAAATAATAGTGCATTATTCTTTATAGCAGACGAATTAGAAATAGCACAAAAAATAGCAGGAGGAGTAAGAATTGAACTTGGAAAAAGACTAGATTTATTAGAAAAAGATGTATATAGATTTTGCTTGATTGTAGATTTTCCTATGTATGAATATAATGAAGACGAGGAAAAAATAGACTTTAATCATAATCCATTTTCAATGCCACAAGGAGGAATGGAAGCATTAAATACAATGAATCCATTAGACATACTTGCATATCAATATGACCTTGTATGTAATGGATATGAGATGGCATCAGGAGCAGTAAGAAATCACGATCCAGAATTAATGGTAAAAGCATTTGAAATAGCAGGATATAAAAGGGAAGATGTAGAAGAAAGATTTGGAGCATTATTTAATGCATTTCAATATGGAACACCACCACATGCAGGAGCAGCACCAGGCTTAGATAGAATGGTAATGCTTATTGCAAATGAAGAAAATTTAAGACAAGTAATAGCATTTCCTAAGAATAAAAAAGCAAGAGATTTGCTTATGAGATCACCAAGTAAGGTATCTAAAGAACAACTTAAAGATGTTCATATAAAATTAGATATAGATAAGTAAAAATAAGGTTTAAAATTTTAAAAGTCAATAGTTAAATTTGCTTTAACTATTGACTTTTAAATTATCAATTTAATTATTCATTTATAAAAAACTTACAATAATCTTTTTAATTGTTTTCGGGAGTCTTTTTCTAAACTATAAACAGTTTCAACATCATCACGCAAATCATTAATATCTTCCTGCATTTTAGAAACAGTATTTAGAATTTTAATTATATTAGCAGAATTATGATCAATTTTTTGATTTAAGTTTTCGTTGACTTGATCAATTTTTTGATTTAAGTTTTCATTGACTTCATCAATTTTTTGACTTAAATTTTCACTAATTTGAATAATTTGTTGATTCATTTCATTAAGTATTGTAATTATAGTGGAATTTTCTTTGTTTTCCATTGGGTACACCTCCTATCTATAAAAAATATAAAGCCCAATGTCAACTTCCCTTGGATAAGATAATACCATATCAAAATATAAATGTCAACAATAAAATTCAAAATGACAAAATATATCTAAAATAAAAAACATTTTTAAATATATTAGAGTAAAGTGTATAAAATATTTCAAATTTGTAGTTTAAAACTATGTGGTAATAAATCATTTATAGAGTATTCTTCTATTTCATCATTTTCTCCAGAACAAGCATAAATCTTAAAATCATTATCTACATATTGATTCATAAATTGTCTACAATATCCACAAGGAAGACAGTTTTCTAAAATAGTAGCATCTTTTAATCCACCAACCACTACAATATAAGAAAATTCACGTTCTCCTTCTGATAATGCTTTAACAAATGCTGTACGTTCTGCACAAATACTTTGTATTCCATCATTTTCAATATTGCAACCTGAATAATATTTACCAGATTTAGTAACAAGACAAGTTCCAACATAATATTCACTTGCACAAGCATTAAGTCGTGTTTCTTTTGCAATTTGTATTGCTTTAGATATATCCATACTAATCACTCATTTCTTATAAATTTATGATTTTATTATATGTACTTTAAATATAAAAGTCAATAAAAATCAAATAAAGCCTTCAAATTAGTTTTTATTTGATATATAATAAAAAGGTAAAAAGGAGAGTTGAAATTATATGAAATTAGGAGTTGCATTTTCTGGTGGAGGAGTAAAAGGGGCAGCACATATTGGAGTACTTAAAGCTTTGAGAGAAAATAATATTAAAATAGATGCAGTTGCGGGGACTAGTGCAGGAAGTATAGTTGCAACATTATATGCACTTGGTTATACTGAAGATGAAATGATAAAACTATTTAGATATTTTTCAAAGGGAATGTTAAAAGCAAATCCAGGTGATGTTGTAACTAATGTTAGAACTGGAAAAGGACTTAGATTAGATGGGGCATTTTCTAGTATAAATGTAGAACTTGCAATAAAGGAAGTTGCGAAATATAAAAATGTAAGTAATATAAATGAATTATCTATACCAATTGCAATTCCTACAGTAGATATTAATACAAGTAAAAAATATGTATTTACGAATTATAACCAAAAAGAAGATTATTATATTAAAGATATTGAAATAGCAAAAGCAGTGAGAGCAAGTTGTACATATCCAGGCGTATTTGCACCTTTTGATTATGGAGAATATAGATTTGTAGATGGAGGAGTTTTAGATAATATTCCAGCAGATGAAGTAAAAAAATTAGGAGTAGACAAAATTTTAACAATAAAATTTGTTTTAAATAGAAATTCAAAACCAAGGGGAATATATGGGATAACAATGAAATGTGTTGACACTATATATGATGGCTTATCTAGAGAAGCAATTGAAAATAGTGATTATATATGCGATATAGATGTAAGCAAAGCAAATGTTTTTAGTATAAAAAAGATAGATTATTGTTATGAGGAAGGATATAAATATGCAATTAGTAAAATAAATGAAATAAGGAAAATTCTAGAAAAGTAGAAATCATTACAATCACCCAATTTATGCAGTTAGCATAATATATATATCATAAGGAGGGTGATTTTTTAATGGGTACATATATTATAGAAGGAGGGAAAAAGCTTTCACGGAGAGGTAGAAGTATCTCGGCTCTAAGAATGCATCACTTCCAATTCTTGCAGCGACCATATTAAATAATGGTATTACAAAACTATATAATGTTCCTGATATTCATGATACAAGAGTAATGTTAGAAATACTTAAAAGTTTAGGTTGCAAAGTTAAGCGTAGTAGTGATAAAATAGTTATTGATGCAAGAAAAATAAAAAAATATGAAATACCAGAAGAACTTATGAGAAAAATGCGTTCAAGCATAATTCTTGCAGGAGCACTACTTGGAAGATTTAAAGAAGCAACATTTTCATGTCCAGGTGGATGCGATATTGGTGCAAGACCTATTGATTTACATTTAAAAGCATTTGAAAATTTAGGTATAAATATTAGCGAAAACACTGGATATGTAAAGTGCAAATGTGATAAAATAGAACCTAGCAAAATACATTTTGATTTTCCAAGTGTTGGAGCAACAGAAAATGCTATTTTAGCTGCTGTTCTAACAGCTGGAGAAACTACCATTGTAAATGCAGCAATGGAACCAGAAATTGTTGATTTACAAAACTTTTTAAACAAATTAGGAGCAAAAATAACAGGTGCAGGAACTAGTGAAATCATAATTCAAGGGGTGTCAAATCTTAAAAATTCAGGGTATAAAGTAATGCCAGACAGGATTGAAGCAGGTACTTTACTTTGTGCAGGAGCTGTTACTGGACGGAAATATTACATTAAAAAATGTGGTTGTAGAACATTTAGCTCCAGTAATTGAAAAATTAGAAGAATGTGGTTGCAAAATTGATTATGAAAAAGACAGAATAACTTTACAAGCACCTAAAAAATTAAAAGCGACAGATATAAAAACAATGCCATATCCAGGATTTCCAACAGATATGCAAGCCATTTTTGGAAGTATGCTTACTACTGCCAAAGGTACATCCGTTGTTATAGAAAACATATTCGAAAATAGATTTAAATATGCAAGTGAATTACAAAGAATGGGAGCAAAATTTGTAATAGATGGAAGAACAGCTGTAATTAAAGGAGTAAGGAGATTAACAAGTGCAAATGTTATGGCTAAAGATTTACGAGGTGGTGCAGCACTTGTTATTGCAGGACTTAATGCAAAAGGAAAAACAAAAATAGAAAACATAGAATATATTTTAAGAGGATATGAAAATTTAGACGATAAATTAAGCACATTAGGAGCAAAAATTACGAAAGAAGTGTGATGGTGTGAAAAAACAAGTTATGGGTAAACAAAAAAATACAGAACTAAATTTTCTTTATATGGATGAGCAAAAAAATGCTAAGAAACAGAAAAATATAGTTAAAACAAAGAAGAAAAATACCAGGGCAGGCAAAAGGTCTGCCCAAGAGAGTAATACATTTAATTTTGATAATGAAATTGTAATTGGAGTAACTAAAATACCAGATGAAAGAAATAATGTAACCAATAATAAAAAGAAAATAAAAACAAAAGTTAAAGATAAAAATACAAAAAAGGAAAAGAACAAAATAAATAGTTCAAATAACAGAAGAACAAGAGAGAATATAGATAATATATATAAAACAAAAACTAAACAAAATTCAAAAAATAGTAAAAGAAAAAGTAAAATTGTAAAAGGTATAATAAAATGGACAATCTTACTTTCAGCATTAATTGCAGCATTTATATATTTTATGATGTCACCTTTATTTAATTTATCAGAAATACAAATACAGAATAATGAAAAAATAAGCACGGATACAATTATTAGTTTATCTAGGCTTACAATAGGAGATAATATTTATAAGACAAGCATTAATAAAATAGAGAAGAACATAAAACAAAATGCTTATATTGAAAGTGTTGAAGTAAAAAGAAAATTACCTAATATAATACAAATAAATGTTAAAGAAAGAAAAACTACATATAACTTAGAATATGCAAACAGCTTTGTATATATAAATAATCAAGGTTATATATTGGATATACTAGAAAACAAGTTAGAAGTTCCTATAATAGAAGGATATACAACAAGTGGAGAGAATATGATAGTAGGAAATAGGTTAAACGACGAGGATTTAGAAAAATTAGGAACAGTGTTAAAGATTATGGAGTCTTCTAGTGTAAATGATATAAGTAACCTTATTACAAAGATAAATATTAGTGATAAACAAAATTATATTATTTTTTTAGAAGGAGAAAAGAAAACAGTTTATCTAGGAGATGCATCAAATTTAAGTACAAGAATGTTATATTTAAAAGCAATTTTATCAGAAGAACTAGGAATTGAAGGAGAAATTTTTATAAATGGTGATTTAAACAAAAGCAATGTTTATTTTAGAAGGAAAGAATAAGTTAAGTATTTTGACTAATAGAGAAATGGAGGAAGTTTTAGTGAAAAAAAGACAAGTTGCAATCACATTAGGAATTATGTGCATTATTTTAACATTTTGTATTATGGTACAATTAAACACAATAGAAGATGCAACAAATACTGCACGGAAAAAATGATACAGAAAATGGATTAAGAGATCAAGTGTTAAGATGGAAAGAAAGATATGATAAAGTATATGCTGAATTAGATATTGCAGAAAAAACTCTTGAAAATGAAAGAAAGACAAGCACAAGTACAGATTCAGGTTCAATAGAGAAACAAGAACGATTAAAAGAACTAAATACATATTTAGGTTTAACTGATGTAACAGGTTCAGGTGTAGTTATTACAGTTAAAGATAATACGAATTCTAAATTTGTAACCTCAAATGATTTAGTACATGATGGAGATTTACGAGCAATTGTAAATGAAATAAAAAACATAGGAGCAGATGCAATAAGTATTAATGGACAAAGAATTGTACCAGGAACAGTAATAAGCTGTGCTGGTGCGGTTGTTCAAATAAATGGAGAACCAATAGGAGCACCATTTATTATTGAAGCAATAGGAAGTAATGCTTTGCATAATAATCTACTAAGACCAGGGTCATTTATTGAACAATATGGAGAGCAAATTTCAATAGATGTTAAAAAAAGCGATAATATTACAATAAAAAAATATAATGGTGTATTAACTAATAAATACATAAAAAATGCAGAGTAGGTGATTGAATTGAAAAAAGGTAAAAATATTATGATTGTAACAATAGGACTTATATGTTTCATTTTAACATATGTCATATTTATTCAGTTTAAAACAATAGAAGAAACTAATATAACAGAAATAGAAACCATGACAGAAACTGAATTAAGAGAAAAAATTGCATTATGGAAAGAAAGATATGAAGAAACAAATGAGAAATTGCAAGAAACAAATGAGACAATTGCTGAATATAGACACAAAAAGGAAGCAAATCAAGAAGCTATAGAATTATTAGATAAAGAATTATTACAAGCACAAATAATAGCTGGTGAGACTGACGTAAAAGGAGACGGAATAGTTATAACTTTAGCGCAAAATGAAGCAAGTGAATTATTAAAATCATATATTTTAGTACACTTAATAAATGAATTAAACTCAGCAGGTGCTGAAGCAATTAGTATTAATGATCAAAGAATTATTAATATGAGTGATATTGTAGATATATATGTTGATGATATAGCACATTATATATTAATAAATAAAGAAAAAGTAGTATCACCATATGTTATAAAAGCAATTGGTGATCCAAAATACCTAGAAAGTGCACTTACTACAAAAACAGTAGGATTTATGGATATGTATTCTGAATATGCAGTATCATTGGAAAGACAAAATAATATTAGAATACCTAAATATTCTAGTAAAATAGAAATAAAATATATTGATATGGAAGGGGAAAAATAAGATGATTTTTATAGCAATCTTAATAGGGTGTATTATAGGAGCCCTTGCTGGAATGAATGCACCAATTATACCATATAGTATGTCAGGATATTTAGCAATTTCAATTATAGCAGCACTTGATTCGGTATTTGGTGGAATAACATCTGTTCTAAAAGGTAATTTTGATTTAAAAATTTTTGTTTCAGGTTTTTTTGGAAATGCAATTTTATCAATATTACTTACATATTTAGGAGAAAAATTAAATGTAGATATTTATCTTGCTGCAATTATAGTATTTGTTGGAAGGATGTTTACAAACTTAGCAATTATACGTAGATATTACCTTGATAAATGGACAAATAAAAAAGAAGGAAAAACTAGTGATAATAAATAATAAAAGAGTAATAGATAGACTTTAATCTGTCTATTACTCTTTTATTATTTTTATATTACTAATAACTATTTTACTATGTATTCCTATAAAAAATGGAGTAAATTGGTAAAAAACGGCAAATCCTTACTGTAGCAAGTGACACATAATATTGTTACAAAAGTGAGGCGAAAATATTACAAAAATATTACAAAAACTATTGACTTTTTTAATAAAATATAATATTCTTACGTAAGAAAAATACAATATAAAGATGGAGGAATAAGCTTTGGCAATAGGTGATATAATTGTTGGAATTGATATCGGAACATCTAAAGTATCAGCTGTTGTAGGGGAAGTTAATAATTTTAATCAAATTGAAATTATATGTTCAACTAGCAGTAAATGCGAAGGTATCAAAAAAGGAAAAATAATTAACGAAGATAAAATTGCGGAAGCGTTAGCTAAAACAATAAAGAATGCTGAAGATGAATCAAATTTAAAGATAAATTCTGCATATGTTACAATACCAGGTAAATATGCAACCATAGTGCAAAATAGTGTTACAAAAGAATTAAAAGACAAATATGCTGGAATTTCTGTAAGAGATGTGGGACAAGCTATAATGCAAATAAGAGATATTGAAGTTCCAGATGGAAAAACTATTATAGACATAGTACCAAATGATTTTGTGTTAAGTGATGGAAAGACAACTAAAGATCCAGTAGGAAATTTAAGTCCAGAATTTACATTAAATGCACAAATTGTAATTGCAGATAAAGATTATACAAGACAACTTGCAGGAATTTTTAGAAAAGCAGGACTAGAGATAGATGGAATAGTACCAAACACTCTTGCAGAAAGAAACTTAATATTAGATGTAAATGAACTACATGATAATGTTATGCTATTAGATATAGGGGCAGGAAACACAGACATTGGAGTATTTGAGGGAGCATCATTCATCTATACAAATACAATACCATTAGGTGGAGATAGTATTACAAACGATATATCAGTAGTGCTTAATATATCTTTAGAAGAGGCAGATAAATTAAAAAGACAGTATGGACTTGCTTTAAAATCTTTTATTGATAATGATAACGATATAATTTTAAATACCTATAAAGGCGATTCAAAAAATAAAATTATAAAAAGTTCAGAATTAATTGAGATTATTGAAGCTAGAATTGAAGAAATATTCGTACTAGTAAATAAAGATATAACAAATCAAGGCATTAAACCTAGAATAAATAATGTAGTATTAACAGGACAAGGAATAACAAATATAAATAAAAGTGATGTTGCAGGAAAAATAATATTAAATATACCAGTAAAGATATCAACAGGAAGATTAATAAGTACAGTAAGACCAACTTATCGTACAGCATATTCATTAGTAAGATATATTGCAGCTAGACCTTTTGCAAAAACTGTATCAAGTAGTATAGATACAAAATTAGATACAAATATCTTTACTACAATTATGGAAAGAATAAAAGAATTTTTCTATTCGTAGAAAACAAAAAAGTTTTTAATTTTAAAAAATAAATAAAAATTATTGGGAGGAAAAAATGATGGTAGATTACGAAGAAAACAATGATAGAATGATGGACGGAACAGCTACAATAAAAGTAATTGGTGTAGGAGGAGCAGGAAATAATGCTGTAAATAGAATGGTCGAATCAGGAATTAGAGGAGTAGAATTTATTTCCGTAAATACTGATAGACAAGCTCTTCAAGAATCAAGAGCAGCAACTAAAATCCAAATAGGAGAAAAAATAACAAGAGGACTAGGAGCAGGAGCAAATCCTGATATAGGAGCGCAATCAGCAGAAGAATCTAAATCAGAAATAGCAGAAGTGTTACGTGGAGCAGATATGGTTTTCGTAACAGCTGGTATGGGTGGTGGAACAGGAACAGGTGCCGCACCAATAGTTGCTGCTGCTGCAAAAGAAATGGGAATTTTAACAATAGGTGTTGTTACAAAACCATTTACCTTTGAAGGTAAAAAGAGACTTTCACAAGCAGAACGTGGAATTGAAAGTTTAAAAGGTAAAGTAGATACATTAGTTGTAATACCAAATGATAAATTATTACAAATAATAGATAGAAAAACATCTATTGTAGATGCGTTTAAAATGGCTGATGATGTTTTAAGACAAGGTGTACAAGGTATATCAGACTTAATCGCAGTACCAGGTCTTGTAAACTTAGACTTTGCAGATGTTAAAACAATAATGTTAAATACAGGTATGGCACATATGGGTATAGGTAGAGCATCAGGAGAAAATAGAGCAGAAGATGCTGCAAAACAAGCTATACAAAGTCCATTACTAGAAACATCAATAGAAGGAGCAAGAGGAGTTATCATTAACATTACTGGTGGATCAGAACTAGGATTACACGAAGTAAATACAGCAGCAGAATTAGTACAACGTAGTGTAGACCCAGAAGCAAATATAATTTTTGGTGCAGTTATAGATGAAAATATGGGAGATGAAATTTCAATAACAGTTATAGCAACAGGATTTGAACAAGATTTTCCAATTTCAACAATTGGTGTAGCAGAAAAAGTAACAAAAGCTTGGGATAAAAAAATAAACTCAATTCCAACATCAACTGAAAGTTCATCAAACTCAAGTGATTTAGACATACCATCATTTTTAAGAAATAAAAAAGGATTAAATAAATAGAATATATAAAAAAGTTTTAAGTAGAAATCTTTAGCGATTTCTACTTAAATTTTTGTATAAAAATAAAAACGTCGGGGGAGCATATATTGCTTCCCCCGTCTTGCCGGCTTTGCCGGTTACATTATTAAGTTGGTATTACTAAACAAATCCTGAAGTCCACTTCCGCATACAACTACCTCCGCTGGATCTTGCCGCCGGTCACCGCGCCGCTGATAACGAGATCATTTTTCAAAAAAGGTGTGTTGTTACTTCGTTTGGGTTTAACCATTTGTTTAGTCCTCCTTAAGATGAATTATTTACCAGCGTTATTGCTAGTATGTATTAAGTATAACACATATGTTTAAATAATGCAATACATAATTATAAAATTATGTAAAGTTATTAATGAATAAAACTAAAACATTACAATTAATTCACAATTAGAACATAAATTATAGGTAAAATATAGAAGTGCAAAGGAGGAAAATTATAAATAAGTTATAAGGTTAATATTGAAGGTTAAAATTAAATATAAATTAACTTAGGAGGAATGCTAGAAAAGCTTAAAATTAGGTGAAATAACCAAATATAGAATAATATTTAGAAGTGCTGAAAGTCGAATTTTGGCACTTCTTGTCAATAAAAAATTCTTTACAAAATAAGAAAAGGATATTATAATGTTATCATATTAATTTCTAGAAAAGTTTCAAACTTTGTTTTGAGACATTCTAAAAAATTTAGATCTAAATTAAAATCCAAAAATTAAAAATTGAATATGTAGGAGTGTGGTGTAATACATGAATTGTTGTAGCAAAAGATGTATTAGTATAGTGACACTTATTATTGCTGTTATTATATTTATACAAACAAATTTCTTGACACTTATAGTCTTTAGCTTGAAGAATAATTATGTTCAAGCTACTTCGAAAGTAGCTCAAGATAAGTTTAGAGAAGATACTTATGAAGAAATTGAAGAATGGAGATTAATTATACCTAAAATAAATGTGTCAGCAGAAATTAAAGAAGGCACTTCGGGAGAAGTTATAAATAATTATGTTGGGCATTTTGGAGAAACACCTAAAGATAATGGGAATATAGGATTAATTGCAGCAAGTTCTGGTTATAAAGAAAATTATTTTGAAAAATTAGCAGATTTAGTAGAAGGAGATGTAATTATTTATATTAAAGGTGACTTAAAAAAAGAATATAAAGTTAGTACTAATATAGTAATTAAAGAAACTGATTGGTCTTATTTAAGCACCACAGAAGATAATAGACTTACTCTAATTACTGGAATATTAGAAGAACCAGAAATGAGAAGATGTGTACAAGCTGTCGAAGTTAAAATATAACAAAAATAAACATAGAAAGGATATAGTATTTTACTATATAAAGGTGTAAAATATGAAAACAAAATATAAAATTAAGCATAAAATAATTAGTATATTAGCAATTATCATTACAATAATAAACATTTCAAATATTAGTAGTGCAAGTTTAGTTGGAAAGGAAGTTAATATTAGTGTAAGAGAATATAACAATATTCCATATTCATATGGCAATGAAGAAAGAAAAGCTGTATTAAGATTTACAGATGATAATATACCAGTGTATGTTATGAAGAAAAATAATATAATGACTTCATTCACAATGAGTAATATAGAATTTTATAATGATGAAAAAATAAAAAATATTTTAAAAAATGGATATGGATGTAAAACTTGGGAGGAACTAGGAACAAATAATTTAGAAGAAGCATATATTGCAACACAAGAAGCTATATATGTATCAAAAGAAGGAAGAAATATAGAAGATTATAAGATTATTCAAGGAGAAGAAGAAAAAGCAAATAGAATTTTAAATACTACAAAAGAAATATTAAAAAATGCTTCTAAAGAAAAGCCTAGTACAATAAATATTAATACAAATGATACAAAATGGAAAATTTACGAGGAAGATAATGCTTATAAATATAAAGAATATAATATTGAATCAGCCAATACAATTCCTGGGGATATTACAATACAAAAAGGAGAAGACATTAGAGTTGTAGATAAATTAACAAATGAAACAAAAACTAATTTCAGTGATGGGGATATATTTTATTTGATAGTACCAAAAGATATAGATCAAGAAATAACACTTCAGTTTAATTATGAAATGAGAGGAGCGAACTTATATACATATAGGAAAACAAGTACCTTAGAAGAACAATATCTATTAGCTGAAAAAGAATCATTTATTTCATCAGCAATTTTTGTAGAAAAGGTAGCAATAGAAAATAATGTAGAAATATTAAACGAAGACCACGAAACGAAATTACCTATTGTAGGAAATGTGTTTTCTATAATTAAAGAAGATGGAACTGTGGTAAAAAGAGATTTAGTAACAAATTCAGAAGGTAAAATTAGTATTAATTTAAGTGAAGGAAAATACTACTTGCAACAAACAAGTACAATTGATGGATATAATTTAAATAAAGCATTAATAGAAATTGATGTAGATAATCAAGAAAACATTACTATAAAAGTAGAAAGTACAAAACCTATTACAGAAGAAGTTACTATTTTAAATAAAGAAATAAATGTAATAGAAGAAAGTAAAAATGTAATTGAAAATAATATAACTGAGGTATCAAACATAAAAACAACAAATATTAACAAAGAAATAATAAATGAAATAAATGAAACTAACTTGTATAATGTAAATAATTTTATAAATACTATTAATAGAAAAAATGTAACAAATTTAACAAAAGAAAATATCTATAATAATTATATAGATGAAATATATACACAAAATAAAGAACTTGAAGGAGAAAACGTTACATTAAATATGACGAGAAAAGACTATGTAAATTATATAGATATGGTAATGCTTAATAGTGCAAAAGTTCCAATTTTGCCAGTAGCAAGTAAATAATTATAAATTTGCATTCTAAGCAATTGACAACGAAAACAGTTTAAACATATAATATTTCTTGTAAAATTATATAATGAAAGGAAAATTTAAATTAAAATGATATCACAGATTTTTATATTAATTATATTGATACTTTTAAATGCTTTTTTTGCAGCAAGTGAAATTGCTTTTATTTCTTTAAATGATGCAAAAGTTGCAAAACAAGCTAAAAATGGAGACAAAAGAGCAAAACAAATTTTAAAGATGCTTGAAAATCCAAGCAAATTTTTAGCAACGATACAAATAGGAATTACTCTTGCAGGTTTTTTATCTAGTGCGTTTGCATCAGATGCTTTTGCAAGTAAATTAGCACCAATTTTAAATAACCTAATACCACAAATTTCGATTTCTGTTTGGCAGAGTATATCAATTATAATTATTACTATGATATTATCATTTTTTACATTAGTATTTGGAGAACTTGTACCTAAAAGACTTGCAATGAAAAGTTATGAAAAAATTGCATTTGCTACAATAGGAATTATAAGATTTATTTATATATTAACAGTACCATTCGTAAAGCTTCTAACAGCTTCTACAAATTTAGTTTCAAAACTATTTGGAGTTTCCGAAAAAGATGAAGAAGTAGTAACAGAAGAAGAAATAAAAATGATGGTAGATGAAGGTGAAGAAAAAGGAGCTATTGAAGAAAATGAAAGAGAACTTATAAACAATGTATTTGAATTTAATGATACTATAGCTTCAGAAATAATGACACATAGAACAGATATATATGCACTTAGTATAGATATGAATGTTAATGACCTAATAGAAGAATTAGATGAATATAGATACTCAAGAATTCCTGTATATAATGAGACAATAGATGAAATTAAAGGAATATTATATTTAAAGGATTTATTAAAATACGTAAAAAGCAAAAGAAATATTAAACTAAAAAGCATAATAAAACCAGCATATTTTGTACCACGTTCAAAGCCAATAGATGAGTTATTTAAAGAATTACAAAAAAACAATAATCAAATAGCAATTGTTTTAGATGAATATGGTGGAACAGCAGGACTTATTACTATGGAAGATATCTTAGAAGAACTAGTTGGAGACATATATGACGAATATGATGAAATAGAAAGTGAATATGAAAAAGTAGACGAAGATACTTATTTTATTAGTGGTACTATGAATATTGATGATGTAAGTAAAATATTACAAGTAGAAATAGAAGAAGGAGACTATGATACATTATCAGGATATTTACAAGAAAAATTAGGTAGAATACCAAAAGATGAAGAAAAACCAATTATAGAAACAGAAAAAATCACATATAAAATAGAAGAATATGAAGATAAAAGAATTGTAAAAGTAAAAGCTTGTAAAAACCACAATGTTAATGAACCAAGTGAAAAAGAGGATAAAGAATAAATATTATAGGGTGGGCAAATTTTGTCCATCCTATAATGTTAAAAATTCTATCTATATTTAAATAATTATGTTATAATATGTACATTAGATAAATTAATGATGGACTAAAAGGAGAAAAGATAAAATGAGAAGTGTTCTAGATTTCATAAAAAACAATAAATTTAAAATTCTAATACTAATTATAGTGTTAGCTATAATTAGTATAGGAGTATATAAAATATTGGAATCAAAGAAAAAGGACTACACTATTACAGAGGTATCTACATATAATTATTTTGTATTAAATAAAGATTCAAAATATGGTGTTATAGATACTACAGGTAAAATTATAGTAGAGCCAATATATGATAATGTAACCATACCAAATCCAGAAAAGGCAGTATTTGTATGTAAAGAAGAGGACAAGCTTATAGTATTAAATAACTTAAATGAAAAAATTTTTACTGAATACGAGGAAGTAGATGCCATTTCGATAAACGGAATAGCAAGTAATATTCCATATGAAAAGACAGTACTTAAATATAAAAAAGATGGAAAATATGGGATAATAAGTTTTGAAGGAAAAGAAATAACAAAGCCTATCTACGAAGAAATAAAAGGATTAGAAAACAAAGAAACAGAACTTTTAGTAAAACTTAATGGGAAATATGGGGTAATAAATGCAAAAGGAGCGAAACTAATTAAACCAGAGTACGATAACATTGTTGCAGATGGGTTTTATACAGATAAAAATAAGTATGGCTTATCTGGATATATTGTAAGCAATAAAACTCGGGGAAGGATATAGATATGGATATATAAATTATAACTATAAGAAGGTCTTAAATGTTGAACACAATGAGGTAGAAAGAATATTAGATATTAAAAATGAAAAAGACATATATTTAATTGCTTCTAAAAATGGTAAATATGGAGTTGTTAAAAATAATAAAGTTTTAATAAATTATGCATATCAAGGTATAGAATATGATCGTAATAATTCTATTTTTGAATTAGAAAAAAGTGATAAGTATGGTGTTAGTGACTATAATGGGAAAATAATAATACCAATAGAATATAGTGTAATAGAAATAAAAGGTATTTATATACAAGCATATAAAAATGATGAAGAAATCATAGTTTATAATATGCTAGGTGAAATAGTTAAAGATTTAAAATATACAGCTATTTTAAAAACACAAAATGAAAATTATCAAATCACTATAAATGAAGATGGCTTTTATGGAATTATTAACGGGCAAAATGAAGAAGTAGTAGAAAATAAATATAGCTATATTGAATATCTCTTTGAAGACTATTTTATAGCATCAAACAAAAGTGGAAAATTAGGTGTTATTAATTCTAAAGAAGAAGTAAAGATAGAGTTAAAATATGAGGTACTACAAAAAATTGATAATACAAACGTAATAGAAGCAAAAATATTGAAAGAAAAAATGACTGATTTTTATTCAACTAATTTAGAATTAGTATATAGTGTAAAAGATGGATATATATATAAAGAGGACGAATATTTAAAAGTTTATTCTAAAGAAGGAGATAAATATTTAGATTTTAATGGAAAAATATTAGAAACTAAAGAAGTGTTTAAAGATAATGCTTTAATAGCTAGTAAAAAAGATAACAAATGGGGATTTGTAGATAGAAATGGAAACATAGTAGTAGAATATAGCTATGATAAAGTTACAGAATTTAATGAATATGGTTTTGCAGGAATAAAAATTCATAATAAATGGGGAGTAATAGATTCTAAAGGAAATGTAGTTAAAGAACCTATTTATGAGAATATAGAGACAAATTCAGCTCCAGAATTTCTAGGCGAATTTTATAAAGTATATTATGGCTATGGCGAATTTTATTATACTAATAAGTAATTTAAGAAAGGAATGTTAATTAATGTACAAAGAATATGGAATAAGTGATAAATTATTAAAACTTGCACAAGAAACTGAAAATGAAGTGAAAGAAGAATTTAAAAAGATTGATAAAGTATGTGAATATAATAGTTTAAAAGTACTAAATGCATTTAGAGAATTTAATATTTCTGATATGCACTTTGGAACTACTACAGGATATGGTTATGGAGATGTTGGAAGAGATACAATTGAAAAAGTTTTTGCAAAAGTGTTAGGAGCTGAAGACTCTTTAGTACGTGGACAATTTATCTCTGGAACACATGCGCTTACAGTTGCTTTATTTGCATTTTTAAGACCAGGAGACACTCTTATTAGCATTGCAGGTAAGCCATATGATACATTAGATTCTGTAATTGGAATAGAGGAAAACCAAAGTTCATTAAAAGCATTTGGAATAAAATATGAACAAATAGATTTGATAGATAATGAATTTGATACAAAAGCTATTGTAGATAGAGTAAAACTTGGAAATGTAAAATTAATTGAGATACAACGTTCAAGAGGATATTCACTAAGAAATAGTATTGGAATAGGACAAGTAGAAGATATAATAAAAGAGATAAGAAAAGTAAATAAAGAAGCTATTATAATGATAGATAACTGCTACTGTGAATTTGTTGGAACAAAGGAACCGTTAGAAGTTGGAGCAGATGTTATAGTTGGTTCATTAATAAAAAATTTAGGTGGAGGAATTGCGCCAAATGGAGCATATATTGCAGGAAGAAAAGATTTAGTAGAACTTGCAGCAGAGAGACTAACTTCACCAGGACTTGGTAAAGAAGTAGGACCAACTTTAGGAATAAATAAACAAATATTACAAGGACTATTCTTTGCACCAAGTGTTGTAGCAAGTAGTTTAAAAACAGCAGTATTTGCAAGTAGAATTTTAGAAAAACTAGGATATAAGCCATCACCAAAATACAATGAAGCAAGAGCAGATATTGTTCAAACTATTAGCTTTGGTGAAAAACAAGCATTAATTAAGTATTGTCAAGGAATTCAAATGGGTTCACCAGTAGATTCAAATTCTATACCAGAAGCATGGGACATGCCTGGATATACTGACCAAGTAATAATGGCAGCAGGAGCATTTACACAAGGATCTTCAATAGAATTATCTTGTGATGCACCAATCAGACCACCGTATGTAGCATTTATGCAAGGTGGGCTTACATATGAATATGGAAAATTAGGAGTATTAAAAGCAATTAGTAATATGGATAAATAATGAAAGGAATTACTTTATGGATAAAAAAAGACCAATTCTTTTGCAAGGTGCAATGGAAGTAGAAATAAACTATTTTAAAGAAGTTATAACAGATATAGAAGAAGTTACAATTTATGGATATGAATTTTTAAAAGGGAATTTTGAAGGATACCCAATTATAATTTCTAAAACTAAAGTAGGTTTAATAGAAGCAAGTATAGCTACATTTATTGGTATTACTAATTTTAATCCTATTTTAGTCATAAATCAAGGAACCGCAGGAGCTTGTACAAAGAACTTACATATAGGAGATATAGTTATAGGAGATAAATGTATAAATATAAATTCATATATAACAAAACCTAGAAAAGAAAAACAAGGAAGCATACCATTGGATTGGGAGTTATTAACTTTTAAAGATGGAAAAGATGAATTGCTGGAATTAAATGCAGATGAAGAACTACGTAATATAGCAATAAAACGTAGTAATTCTTATAATGTAGGAAAAGTTATATGTGGAACTATTGGAAGCGGAGACGTTTGGGATAACGAAATAGATAGGATAAAATGGTTTAATGAAAAATATATGATTTTATGTGAGGATATGGAAACAATAAGTACCTATAGTATATGTAATAAATTAAATATACCTACGGTTGGAATACGAGTAATTTCAGATAATGAAATTACAAATGAAAAATATGATAAAAATATCGCAATAGAAGCCCAAAAATATGTAATTGAAATAGTAAAAGAATTAGTAAGAAGTATAGATAAATGAAAAAAATTATATATAAACCAAATATAGGAGATTAAAATGAATGTTGTTATAATTGGTGGAGGACCAGCTGGAATGTTAGCAAGCATTAGTTCTGCTAAAAATGGAAATAGTGTTACTATTTTAGAGAAAATGAATAGGTGTGGTAAAAAGCTACTTATTACAGGAAAAGGAAGATGTAATATTACAAGTAGTTTGGATATGAGTGAATTTATAAAAAGCATTCCAGGTAATGGGAGGTTTCTTTATAGTGCTTTTAATAATTTTACCAATCAAGACATTATAGATATTCTAGAAAAACATGGAGTGAAAGTAAAAAATGAAAGAGGAAATAGAGTATTTCCTGTAAGTGATAGATCTAAAGATGTGTTAGATGCTTTATTTAAAGAATTAGAAGATTTAAAAGTTAGAATAAAAACTAATGCAGAAGTGACAGAAATATTAACTGCTGAAAATAAAGTTATAGGTGTTAAATATAAAGAAAATGGACAAGAAAAAGAGTTGTTAGCAGACAAAGTAATACTTGCAACAGGAGGGAAAAGCTATTCATCAACTGGTTCCACTGGAGATGGATATAAAATGGCAATGAAATTAGGACATACAGTAACAAAAATTAAACCATCACTTGTACCGCTTGTAGCTAAAGAAAAAGAATTATGTGTTAGTCTACAAGGCTTAAGTTTAAAAAATGTTCAAATTAAACTTATTAACAATGGAAACAAAAAAATAATATATGAAGATTTTGGAGAAATGTTATTCACTCATGAGGGAGTATCAGGACCAATTATATTAAGTAGTTCTAGCCACCTTCTAAGAGTAAAAAATATAGAAAATTTATTAAAAGAAGATAAAATTACTTTATCAATAGACTTAAAACCAGCATTAAGCGAAGAAAAGTTAGATGTAAGAGTACTAAAAGATTTTGAAGAATTTAAAAACAAACAATTTAAAAATAGTCTAGCAAGTTTACTACCTAAGAAAATGATAGAACCTATTATAGAATTATCAAAAATAAATCCGGATAAAAAGGTAAATGAAATTAGTAAAAAAGAAAGGCTAGAGTTTGTTCATTTACTTAAAAATTTCACTTTAACAATAAAAGATTTTAGGGATATAAATGAAGCAATTATAACAGCGGGTGGAATTAATATAAAAGAAATTAATTCTTCAACAATGGAATCTAAAATTGTAAAGGGACTTTTCTTTGCAGGAGAAATAATAGATGTAGATGCATATACTGGAGGATTTAATTTACAAATTGCATATTCAACTGGGTATACAGCAGGAATGGAGGAATAGTATGCAAGTAAAAGAATTTAAAACAATAAAAGAAAAGACTACAGGCCAAATTGTAGAAAAAAAATCTAAATTTATAGCAAATGTTTTTTATATAGAAACTGAGGAAGAAGCGGAAGATATAATAAAACAAATGAAAAAAAAGTATTATGATGCAAGACATAATTGTTATGCTTATATTGTTTTTGATGAAGAACAAAGATTAATAGAAAAATGTAGTGATGATGGAGAACCATCAGGAACAGCTGGATTTCCAATGCTTGCAATTTTAAAAGGAAATAATTTGTGCAATGTATTAGTAATTGTAACAAGATATTTTGGAGGAATACTGTTAGGCACAGGAGGACTTGTAAGAGCATATACGAGAGCGACTGAAAGCGCTTTAGAAGAAGCAAATTTTTTAACAATGAAGATAGGCGTAGAAGCAAAAGTTATATTGTCATATGATAGTGTGGAAAATTTTAGATATTATGCAAGAAAAAATAATATAAATATAATAAAGGAAGAATATTCAGACAATGTAGAATTTTTAATAGAAATTTCAAAGGAAATAGTAGAAAGGATTTTAAAGGATATAGATAGTTCTTCCATAAAATTGACAAAAATTGATATTTTAAGAGGAAAAACAATAAAAACAAACACTACAGTATGAGCAGTTACGAGAAAAAATTTGAAAAAATTTCCAGAAAAGTATTGCATTTAATTTTAAAACATAATATAATCGCAAATGTAAAATTTTTACAAATAATTTTAAAAACTTAGGAGGAAATTAAAGTGAAAGACAAGATTACAGTACTAATAGCAGATGATAATGGTGAATTTGCTAACAATTTGGCAGGATATGTTGAACAAGAAGAAGACATGGAAGTTATAGGTATAGCAAGAGATGGTAATGAAGCATTTGAAATTCTATCTAACAAACAACCTGATATTGCACTACTAGATGTAATTATGCCACATTTAGATGGAATAGGAGTGTTAGAAAAAATAGCAACATCACTTTCTAAGAAACCACCACTATGCATTATGCTATCAGCAGTAGGACAAGACAAAATAACGCAAAGAGCTTTAGATTTAGGGGCAGAATACTATGTAGTAAAACCATTCGACATTAAGTTATTACTAAAAAGAATAAAAGATTTAAAAAATTATCAACCATCACAATTTAAAAATGCAACAATGATGTCAAGAGAAATTAAAGCACCATACATAGAAATACCAGAGGAAGGTAAAAAGAACCAAGAAAATTTAGAAGCATTAGTAACAAATGTAATTCACGAAGTAGGAGTTCCAGCACATATAAAAGGATATCAATATTTAAGAGAAGCAATAATGTTAGTAGTAAATGATATAGATGTAATAAATCAAATAACAAAACAATTATACCCAGAAATAGCAGAAAAATATGGAACTACTCCATCAAGAGTAGAAAGAGCAATTCGTCATGCAATAGAAGTTGCTTGGGGAAGAGGACAAGCTGAAGCAGTAGAAAATATCTTTGGATACACAGTATCTGCGGTTAAAGGAAAACCAACCAATAGTGAATTTATCGCAATGATTGCTGATAAATTAAGACTTGAATTAAAGAGTGCATAAGGATATATTAATGCTACCAGCACTAGAAAAACATTCTATAAACTATTTGACACTTAAAGTAATATATAGTAACATATATATAACAGCTGTGAGAGTCGTGTTTACAGCAATAAGGTCATTTGTGTTCAATAAAACACTATAAAAAACCAGAGTTCACTTAAAACTCTGGTTTTTGCTATATACTTTTGTACTAGTTTTTGTCGTGTTAATACTATTACTAGAATTACTAAAAGGGCAATAAGGTCATTTGTATTCCTTTCCACACCTCCTTCCATTGTGGAATTAAAAATAGCATATAGTAATATTTTATAATTAACAATAGAAATAAATATAAAAGTATGATAAAATGATGTTGAAAAAAGAGAGTAACAAGGGGAATAAAAATATGCGAATTAGAAAAAGAAGTTGGACAGAAATTGAATTAGAAGAAGCAAAATTTTATATAGATAATCCAGAGGAAAATAAAGGAAAGTGGAAAAGTGCTTTTAAAGTGGAAAGACCTATGCATTTAGAACTTGGATGTGGAAAAGGGCAGTTTATAGCAAACCTTGCGTTTAAAAATCCAAATACTAATTTTATAGGAGTAGATTTAATTGATACAATGTTAGGCCTTGCAAAAAGAAATGTAGAAGAGGTATATTCTAGGGAGAATAGAGAAATAGATAATGTAATTTTAACAAGATGTAATATTGAACAAATTTTAAATATGATGGATGAAAAAGATAAAGTAGAACGTATATATATTAACTTTTGTAATCCATGGCCAAGAGGAAAACATCATAAAAAAAGATTAACACATCCAAAGCAATTAGAGTTATATAAAACTTTCTTAATAGATGGAGGAGAAATTAGATTTAAGACAGATGATGATAATCTATTTAGTCATAGTCTAAATTACTTTGAAAGTACAGGATTTGAAATAATATGGAAAACATACGATTTACATAGTGAAAATATAGAAGATAATATTGAAACAGAACATGAAAAGATGTTTAGTGAGCAAGGAATAAAAATAAAAGCTTTAATTGCAAGAAAACTGTAATATTAAGAATTAATTAAATATTTGGTAATTATTAAAAACACATTGACTTTGACTATAAAAAACAATAAAATATAAATGAATAAAGACGAAAGAAGAGATGTCTTATGTTAGTTATAAAAGATAAAATGAAATTTATAAAAGGAATACTTATTATAATTATAGCTTTGTCGCTAGTAATTGGAATATTATGGGGACTTATAGCTCTTTTAATTACATTATTTACAAAAAAAGTGGACAACCAAGAAGATTCTAAAAATCAAATATCAAATGTTGTAGATGAAAATCAAGCAACTCAAGTATCTACTATTCCAGAAAACAGTGTATTAAATGAATGGAATTTAAAATTAGTAAATAATGATAATTCAGTAGATAGGACATATGTGCCAGAACTAGAAGAATATGCTGATGGAATTATGTTTGATAAAAGAGCGATAAAGTATTTAAGAAATATGATAAATGCAATGCATAAAGATAAAATTACAGGAATTTGGGTTCAATCAGCTTATAGAAGTTATGAAAAACAAGAAGAATTATTTAATAGAAAAGTTACGTCATATAAAAACCAAGGAAAAGGACAAGAAGAAGCAGAAAGACTTGCTCAAACATTAGTACAAAGACCAGAAATGAGTGAACACAATCTTGCTCTTGCTGCAGATTTTAATACAGTTACAAATGAATTTGAAAATACAAAAGCATTTACGTGGCTACAGAAAAATGCACAAGATTATGGATTTATTCTGCGCTATCCAAAGGACAAGCAAGACATTACAAAGATTACATATGAATCTTGGCATTGGAGATATGTAGGAGAAGAACACGCAAAAGTAATGAAGGAAAAAGGATATTGTTTAGAAGAATATATTGACTATCTAAAAGGAGCAGAATCAGTATAAATTTGCAAATAAAAACAAATTATGATATAATGGCAAGACGTGAAGAAAAAAAGGAAATTAGTATATAAAATTTGTTTTTAATATATAATATGTCGATTATATAAAATGTCGTTTGGTCAAGAAACAAGTTTTTTATATTTGTTTCTTGGCTTTTTTGCGCTTATAAATTAAAATAAAGGAGAAGAAAAATGACATTTGAAGAATTAAACTTAAATGAAAAAACCAAAAGAGCATTAAAAGATGCAGGATATGTTAATCCAACGCCAATACAAGAACAAGCAATTCCAGTTGTATTAGAAGGAAAAGATTTTATAGGTCAATCTAAGACAGGAACAGGAAAAACAGCTTCTTATAGTTTACCAATGATAGAAAAAATAGACGCTACAAATAAAAAGGTACAAGCAATAGTGCTTTGCCCAACAAGAGAACTTGCAGTACAAGTAGCAGATGAAGTAAGAAAATTTCTAAAATATCAAGAAGGAATAAAGACAATTGCGATTTATGGGGGACAATCTATTGAAACACAAATTAAAATGCTAAAAAAAGGAGTTCAAATTGTAATTGGAACTCCTGGTAGAATAATGGATCATATGAGAAGAAAAACATTAAAATTAGATAATGTAAAAATGTGTGTACTTGATGAAGCTGACGAAATGCTAAACATGGGGTTTGAAGAAGATATTGAAACAATCCTAAAAGATGTACCAAGTGGGAGACAAACAGTATTATTTTCAGCAACTATGAACAAAAGAATTATGGAGATTACTAAAAAATATTTACAAAATCCAAAAAAGGTTAAAATACAAGCAGAAGAATTAACAGTAAATGAAATTGAGCAGATATCAATTCAAGTTAAAGAAGCAATGAAAAGTGAAGCATTAATGAGATTAATAGAAGTCTATCGCCCACAAAAAGCAATTGTATTTTGTAATACTAAAAAAAGAGTAGACGATTTAATTGAAGTCTTAAAACAAAACCATTTTAAAGCAGAAGCACTACATGGAGATATTAAACAAAGTGGAAGAGAAAGAATTATGAAACGTATGAGAAATGGAGAGTTTCAAATACTAGTTGCAACAGATGTGGTAGCAAGAGGAATAGATATACAAGATGTGGAGTTTGTTTTAAACTATGATGTGCCACAAGAGGAGGAATACTATGTTCATAGAATTGGAAGAACAGGAAGAAATGGAAATACTGGAAAAGCTGTTACATTTGTAGTTGGAAAAGAAAAAAGCAAGCTTCAAAGTATAAAAAGATATAGTAATGCAAAAATTAAAGAAGGAAGTATACCAACACTTGCAGAAATTAACAAAATTAGAAATAAGGTTACAATAGAAAAAATCAAGAGTGTGATAGATAAAAATGAATTTGAATATCAAAACATATTAGACGAATTAAAAGAGCGAAATAATACAGAAGATATTGTAAAAGCATTATTAACAATAGTCTGTGGTAAAAACAAGCCAAAAGATGATATTAAAAATGAAATAAAAATAAATGTAAAAAATGGCGAAATTGTAAAACTATTTTTTAATTTAGGAAAAAAGGATAATATAAAAGTAAAAGACATTGTAGGAAGTATTGCAGCAAATTGTGGAATAAGTGGAGATAAAATAGGAAAGATTAATATATTAGACAAATTTTCTTTTGTGGAAGTACCAGGCGAATATGTGGAAGACATAATCAACGGAATGCAAGCAAAACAAGTAAAAGGAAGAAATTGCAACATAGAAATAGCTAAACATTAGAAAGTCGTTAATAAATTCTTAATATATCAATATTTGACTGTAAATGTAGAAATGTGATATAATAAAAAGGTATTACCAATAAATTTTTAAAATATTAAATAAGGAATTTGTTGGTTATATTGTTTAAAACAAAGGAGAATAAGAATGAGTGATGCAATCGAATTTGGAATTGGATTTGTAACTGGTAGACCGAATGTATGTAAAATAATTAATGCATATTACCAAAATATAGTAGAACAAGTTGAAAATATGGATAAGCAAGTAAACATAACAATATTTATACTATATGATATGGAATACCAATTCACAAAGAGAACTGATTTTTATGGTATATTACCACAAGTATATAAAAATATTAAAATTAAATATATAACTCCAGAAGATATAGAAGAAGAAAAGAAAATATTAGTATCAAGATACGATTTTAAAAAGGATGAGGTTGATTTAATATTAGGACATGGACATGCTAAAGGTAGAAATACCGTTATGTATTTTGCATTAAAAAGAAAAATGGATTATTTACTATTTTGGGATGATGATGAATATCCGATAGCTGTACTAAAAAATGAAGATAAAACTTTAGAATGGCTGAAACAAAATAATATAAGAAATCATATAGAAAATATTGAAAATGCAGATATAACTATTGGACATCATTGTGGATATATTTCTCCAATACCATATATGCAGGTAGGAGATGATATAACAGAAGAAGCATTTAAGGAGTTTATAGAAGGAATTAGCAATGATATTGTTAATTGGAAAAACATTAAAGAAAGATTTCAAAAGGACAATGGAGTTACTTATGCAAAAATTGACATATTAAATAATGGTCCATATGAAATTGAATATGATGGAACTGGAAAATGGATAGCAGGATCTACTCTATGCTTAAATTTAAAAGTATTAGATAAAATTCCAGCATTTTATAATCCAAAAGGGGCAAGAGGAGAAGATACATTTTTCTCTACATTACTAAAAGATACAAAAGTATTAAGAATCCCAACATACCATTTTCATGATGGTTTTTTGAAGTATTCTCAAATTATGAGAGATAGGATGCCTAAAAATTTAAGAAAAATTAATGTGGATGAGGAAAGTATAGAACATAGATTTTTACAAGCATCACTAGGTTGGATTAAATATAAACCGCTACTAATGTATATAAAAGATAAATGCAAATATAAAGAAAACATTATCGAGGTAAAAGAAAAACTAAAAATGAGTATTCCACAAATAGATAAATTGTTTTATAATGCCGATTTTAACGAAATACTTGTTGCTTTAGAAGATGCAGATCAAAATGTAACGAAACATTATAAAGAGTATATAAAAACAAATGAGGTATGGAATAGATTAAAAGACTGTCTTATAAATTAAAAAATAAATTATATAAAACACAAAAAAGAACTGTTTATTAGGAAAGAACAGTTCTTTTTTAGTATTTGACGAAATATGTAGAAATATTGTATAATAAATAAAATGTATATTAATACAACATAAAATCAAACATTAAAATTACGAGGTGAAGCTATGAAAAAAAGAAAAGTATTTATTATGGCATATGCTAGAGCGAATGTAGGAGATGACTTATTTATTGTCACTTTATTAGAAAAATATAAAGACATAGATTTCTATATTGGAATTAAGGAAATGTCATTTGCAAAAGCATTTAAGGAATATAAAAATATTACAGTTATAGAAAATAATGAAGAAAATTTTGCAGGCAGAATACCAGAAAAATATGACGCCTATATTTATGTAGGAGGATCTATATTTATGGAAGGTGGAAAGGTATATAATTTAGACAATGAATGTAACGAATTTATGAAAAAATGCTATAATAAAAAAATTCCTTTTTTTTATGTAAGTTCAAATTTTGGACCATATCAAACACAAGAATATTTTGACTTAGCAAAGGATACGTTTAAATATTGTAAAGATATTTGTTTTAGAGATATGTACTCATATAAATTGTTTCAAGATATATCAACAGTGAGATATGCGCCCGATCTTATTTTTAATTTAGAAAATATTGACGATAATATACAAAAAAATACAGTAGGAATATCAATTATTGATATGAGTATAAGAAAAAATCTACAGAAATATGAAAATACATATATAGAATGTATGATTAATAATATTATAAAATATATAGAACAAGGAAAAATAGTATATTTATTTTCTTTTTGTAAAGAAGAAAATGACGAAAATGCAATAGAATACATAGAAAGTCAAATTCCAGAACAGTATAAACATAGTTTAAAAAAGGTATATTATGATGGTAATATTAAAGAGTTTGTAAAAATATATAAAAGTATGGAATATATGATGTGTTGTAGGTTTCATGCAAAAATAATTTCTGTTGCACTTGGACAAAAAATGTATATATTATCATATAGTAAAAAAATAGATAATGTTATACAAGATTTATCGCTAGCAGAAAAATATACCAATATAGAGAATTTAGAAGAAAATACTTATATTAATTTAAATGATTTTAAGGAAGTAGATAAAGAAAAAATAAGCCAAATAAAAGAAGAATCAAAAAATCAGTTATTAAAAATTGACGAATGGTATTTAGACATTAAATAATAAGGTTTCAAACATACTAACAACCTCATATTATTTTCATAAAATAATATGAGGTGTTTTTTTATGAGAATTATAGAATATGATAGAAAAAAGGTAAAAGAATATGCAAAAAAGTGGGCATACCAGAGAAATCCGGCCTATTATAACTATGATGCAATTGGAGGAGATTGCACAAACTTTGTATCACAGTGTATTTTTAGTGGGTGTAAAACAATGAATTACAATAAAAATGGTTGGTATTATAATAGTGCAAATGATAAAAGTCCATCTTGGACAGGAGTAGAATTTTTAAATAACTTCTTATTAAACAATAAATCAGTGGGACCATTTGCAAAACTTGCAAAAATACAAGAAATAGAAATAGGAGATATTATACAATTATCATTTAATGGTGAAAATTTTGGACATAGTTTAATGATAGTAGAAAAATTAGAAAACAATTTAGATAATATATTTGTCGCAACACACACATTTGACTCTTATGGCAGAAGAGTTTCTAGTTATGACTATATAAAAATGCGTTTCTTACACATAGAGGGAATTAGAAAATGGTAAAATTACAAGCTATTACTTGTAATTTTAATAAAAACAATGTAAAATAGATAAGAAAATGAAACAAAAAGAGGAATGTGGGAATATGTATTTGATAGTTGGTCTAGGAAATCCAGAAAACGAATATGCAAGAACCAGACACAATATGGGATTTGATACAGTAAATATTATAGCAAACAAATATAAAATAGAAATGAGTCGTACTAAATTCAATTCTATATATGGAAGTGGAACTATTAATAATGAAAAAGTTATATTAGTAAAACCACAAACTTATATGAACTTATCAGGTACTGCAGTACGAGAATTTACAAATTTCTACAAACTAGAAAAAGAAGATATAATTATAATATATGATGATATGGATATAGAAAAGGGAATAATGAAAATACGAAAAAAAGGTGGAGCAGGTACTCACAATGGGATGAAATCTGTTGTACAAGAGTTAGGAACAGAAGAATTTCCAAGAGTTAGAATAGGAATTGGAACACCAGAGCATAAAAATGATGCTATAAACTATGTAATAGGACATATTCCAGATGAAGAATATGAAATATTACAAACTGGAGTAAAAAAAGCAAGTGAAGCAATAGAAGAAATTATAAAAAATGGAATTGACATTGCAATGAATAAATACAATTAATTAAAGAAGGGACATCTCATGAAAGAAATAATCATAAATATAGACAAAGAAGAAAACAAAACAATAATGCTAGTAGAAAACGGAAACCTAATCGAAAGATATATAGAAAATAGTGAAATAAAAAGATTAGAAGGAAATATTTATATAGGAAAAATTCAAAATGTATTACAAGGAATGCAAGCAGCATTTGTAGATATTGGAGAAGGAAAAAATACATTTATACATATAAAAGATATTTTACCTAAACTAGATACAAAAACTAATAATCCTGAAGAAATAATTAAAGAAAGTAATATAAAAGATATTGCAAAACCAGGAATGCCAATTTTAGTACAAGTAAAAAGAGATAGTACTAATAAAAAAGGAGCAAGAGTATCAACACATATAAATTTACCAGGTAGATTCTGTGTATATATGCCAGATGCTGACTTTATTACAGTATCACAAAAAATAGAAAATGAAAAAGAAAGAGAAAGACTTATACAAATCGTACAAAAAAATATACCTAAAAATGCAGGAATTATAGTAAGAACCTCTAGTGTGGGAAAAAGTGAAACAGAAATTATAGAAGATATTAAAAATTTAGAGAAACAGTGGAATAAAATAAAAGAAATATCTAAAAATAGTGAAGAAACTGCACCAAGCCTAGTATATAAAAATTCAGGAATGGTTAAAAGAATACTAACTGATTTAATAGATCAAGATGTTGGAAAAATAGTAGTAAACAATAAAAAACAATACGATGAAATAGCAAGTATTGTGAAAGAAACAAAACAAAAAATAGAATTAGTATTAAAAGAAGAAAGCCTGCTAGATATGTACGATTTAGGGACACAGTTAGAGAGAATAGGGAATAGAAAAGTATGGCTAAAATGTGGAGGATTTATTACAATAGATAAAACAGAGGCCTTAACTGCTATTGATGTAAACTCAGGAAAATATATAGGTACTAAAAATTTAGAACAAACAGTATATATAGTAAATAAAGAAGCAAGTATAGAAATTGCTAAACAATTGAGATTAAGAGATATAGGTGGAATTATTATAATAGATTACATAGATATGAAAGAAAAAGAGCACAAAGAAAAGATTATCGAAGTACTAAGAGATAATTTAAAGAATGACCGTTCTAAAACACAAATAGTAGGCTTTACGGAATTAAATCTACTAGAAATGACAAGAAAACATATGTGTAGCAATGACTAACTAAAGAAAAGGAGGGATAATTTATGGATTTTACAATGATATTACCAATACTAATTGGAGTAGCAATTTTATTTGTTGTACTAAAATTATTAGCATTACCAATGAAATTAATTATTAAATTAGTAATTAATGGACTAGTTGGAGGTTTAATAATATTTATAGTAAACTTAATTGGTGCAAATTTTGGATTTACAATAGATTTAAATTGGATCACAGCACTAATTGTAGGCTTCTTAGGAGTTCCAGGAGTTGTAATAGTAGCAATTTTACAATTTGTATTATAAAAAAGAAAACTTAGAACAAACCTCTTAACCTTAAAAATTAAAAATAAGGATAGGAGGTTTTGTAGATATCAATACTACAATAGGAGAATATAAAAATGATAAGTCAGCATTATAAAAATTTTAAAGTAAGGGACTATATGGATAATTGTGATTTAGAAAATCAGATATCTAATAGTTTGATAGATTGTTCTTTAGGAACGAATCCATTTATTGATAAAAGTATTATACAAGGATGTATATCAAAATGTAGTTATGAAATCAATAAATATCCTTCTATACAATATAAATTATTAAAAGAAGAATTACTTAAATTTTGGAAAGAATATCTTTATGAAAATGTAACAAAAGATAACATTGCATTTGGAGCTGGGACAATGGGTATATTAAGAAATATTAGTGAATTTTTAATTCAAAAGGGAACAAGAGTGCTAGGAGTTGCTCCCCAATTTCCAAGATTCATATCAGAGGTAGAATTAAAAAAAGGAATATATGAGTATTATAGTTTAGAAAAAAAGAATAATTACAAATTTATATTAAAAGATTTTATAAGTAATATTACAGATAAATATGGTTTAATTTCAATAGAAAATCCTAATAATCCAACAGGGCAAATAATAGACATTAGTGATATTGAAGAAATTGTAAAGAAAGCAAAACGATATAATATTAATGTAATAGTAGATGAAGCATATGGTGATTATATGAAAGCTGATAATTCAGCAATAACATTAGTTGGAAAATACGATAATGTAATGGTATTAAGAAGTGCATCAAAATTTTATGGATTACCTAATCACAGAATAGGATATATGTTTGCAGACAAAGAATTAGTAAAAATATACAATAAAATAGCATTACCATTTCCATTTTCTGACTTGTCATCTAGTATATTTGTTGAAATGTTAAAAAATCATAATAAATTGGAATATACAAAATTAAAAACAATCGAGATAAAAAAAGAAATATTCAAAGCATTAAAAAAAGAAAATTATATTTATACAAATGTAGAGACTCCAATATTTACAGTAAAAACAAATCAATATAGGAATTTATATAAAAAATTAATAGAAAAAGGTATTATTACTGAAAATTGTAGTTACTTTATTAATCTAGATAGTAGCTATGCAAGAATAAGAATTACCCAAGATTATAAAAAGTTAATTAATGTACTTTGTGATCTATTATAAAGAAGAAAAGAATTATAAAAAAGATATTAGGAGTTATTCTCCTAATATCTTTTTTAATTCTTCATTTCTCTTAACTTTTTGAGTAGTAGTTTTAATCATAGGTTCATCTGTAACAATTATATTTCTTATATGTTTGTAAGTTGGCATTGTCGTATTAATTTCTTTAATTTCATTCCAAATTATATCTTTATATTCATTAGATTCCTTATTTGGATAAGTCTGCTTCATGTAATCAGTATTATAAACAATTTTTGCGTTAATCTCTAAATCGTCATTTTCAGTAGGCTTTCCAAAAACCATATTTTCTGCAACAAACGGAAGTCTTGCAATTAGTAATTCGAGCTCTTCTGGATAAATATTTTTACCGTTTTTTAAAACTATAACATTTTTCTTCCTTCCAGTTATAAATAAATATCCTTTTTTATCATAATAACCTAAATCTCCTGTATGAAACCAACCATCAGTTAGAACTTCACGAGTTACTTCTTCATTGTCATAGTAACCAAGCATAATATTGGGACCTTTTACCCATATTTCACCTATTCCTTGTTTATTTGGATTATCAATTTTAATTTCTACATTTGGTAAGGCAAAAGCAACCGAACCAGGTTTTTGATATCTATCATTTTCAGCTGAAACAATAGGAGAGGCTTCAGTTAATCCATAACCATTTAGTAATTCAATACCAATATTCTTTAATCCTTTAATTGTAGATTTATCCATTGGCGCAGCACCATATATAACAAGTCTTAAATGACCGTCCTAATTCATTAATAACGGATTTAAAAAATTTTCTTCTTACATCAATTCCAAATAGCAATAAAAAATTAGAAATAGCAATTAAAATAGCAAAAGGAATTTGTAAGTGTTTATCTTTAATACCCTTTTTTATTTTTTTATACATAGCTTCTAAAATAAGAGGAACACATACAAAGCCAGTTACTTTATATTCCTTTAAATTTTGTGAAACATAACGAAGTCCATCACAAAATGCAATTGTAATACCAGAATAAAGACCATATAAAAAAGTAGTAGTAGATTCATAGGTATGGTGTAGAGGTAAGAAGGATAAGAAAGTATCTTCTTTTGTCACTTTTGCAATACAACCTGTTGAATAAATATTAGCGCAAATATTAGCTTGTGATAACATTACAATTTTAGCAAGGGAAGTAGTACCTGACGTAAAAAGCATAATAGTCATTTCATTTTCGCTAATTTCAACATTATCATAACTATTGTTTCCACCTTCTATAAGTTCTTTTCCAAAGTCCATAACATTTTTTAGGGATAAAATTCCATTTGTGTCATTTTCTAAATCCATACAAATAAAATGCTTTAAATTAATATCTGATCTACCTTTCATATCTTGGAAAAGCTTCAAATATTTTTTATCAAAAATAATAGCATCGACTTCAGCACGAATAACAGAAGCTTCAATTTCATTATCTGGCAAGGCTTTATCAAGTGGAACAACTATCATACCGAGAAGTAGTAACACTAAGGTAGCTAACACACCATTCATAACGATTTGGTGCAATAATAGCAATTCTTTTTCTAGATAAACCTAAATCTATAAGAGCTGTCCCCAAATTTTTAACATCATTTTTAAGTTCAGTATAAGTATGAGTAATATATTCACTAGATTTTGGATTTAATTTATATGTAAATGCAACTTTATTAGGATATAAATTAGCAGAACGATTAAGTAATTCTCTAAAATTTGCTACTTTATCAATTTCATATAATTTACTTTTTGATGATTTTTGCATAAAATTCCTCCTATGAAGTATTATTAAAACTAATGATATTGTATACTTATTTCCAGAAAATTACAACACAAATTGAAGATTATTTTTTTGTTGTCAATGGGGACGAGGAATTTTGATAACTTTTTGATAAATTCTAGTAAATTAGATAAAAAATTTTAAAAGTTGTCAAAATTCCCCGTCCCCATTGACAACCTTCAAAAAAAGTTGTAATATAAATAATAGTTAAAATAAAAATAGAGTAAGAAATAAATTGTTAAGACCTAATAGACGGGAAGTTGTTATTAGGGCAAGGGTTACCGCATATTTATTTTTGCATTCCGCTGTTTTTTGTAGAGGAGATATAATCTTCTTTCTTATAAGTATGCGGAATCGTTTTACCTATAAGAAAGGGGATTTTTTATTATGAAAAAAACAAAAAAAATAGTACTTGCAGGAATATTTATAGCAATGATAGTAATTCTATCAAGATTTTTAGCCATTAAATTGCCAGGGTATAAGATAGGATTTTCTTATATACCAGCATATCTTGGGGGAATGTTACTAGGACCTATATATAATGCAGTTATATTAGGTTTATCAGACCTTATAGGCTCTACATTATTTCCATTTGGATCTTATTTTGTAGGGTATACAATAACATCACTTATAAATGGTACAATCTATGGACTTGTATTACACAAAATTTATAAAGAGGAATTATCAAATAAACAAATAATAATTAGATTAATATGTGCATCAGTATTAACTCAAATCTTAGTAAATGGAGTTTTAAACACATTTTGGATATCTATTACACAAGATAAAGCTTTTTTTGTAATAGCAGGAGCAAGATTTATTAAAGAAATAATAATGGTACCAGTTCAGGTTATCACAATGTTCCCAATAATAAAGGTAATTAAACCAGCAATTAATAAATTTTTAAGGGATGATAATGATTAATGATTAAGGTAGATAATGTAACTTTTAGTTATAAAACAAATAAAGCTATAAATAATATTTCATTAGAAATAAATGAGGGAGAATTCGTTTCAATTATAGGGGTAAATGGTTCAGGAAAATCTAGCTTAATAAAGCTAATTTCTGGATTAGTTATTCCTAAAAATGGTGAAGTTACAATAGACAATATTTCTACTAGCAATAAAAAAGCAATGAAAGATATTAGAAAAAAAGTAGGAGTTGTATTTCAAAATCCAGAAAATCAATTAGTATTTTCAGGAATTGAAGACGATATGAAATTTATGCTTGAAAACTTTGATTTTAGTAAAGAGGAAATAGATAAAAGAATAGATGAAGCATTACAAGCAGTGCGGAATGATTGAGTATAGAAATAGGGATATTTATGCGCTTTCAATGGGACAAAAACAAAGAATAGCAGTTGCAGAAATGCTAGCACTAAGACCTAAATATTTAGTATTAGATGAGCCAACTGCAATGCTTGACCCAGTAAGTAAAAAGAAATTAATAGAAACAATAAAGAAATTAAAGAGTGAATATGGAATCACTATAATATATATAACTAATGTAATACAAGAGATATTAAATGCAGATAGAATAATAGCTTTAAATAAAGGAGAGCTTGCTTTTGAATGCACTCCTAATACAATTATAGAAAATATAGAGAAGTTTAAAAGTATTGGATTAGAAATTCCAGAAGTAGTTAGATTAATTGATGGTCTAAATAAAAATGGTATTAGTATAGGAAAAGATAATTTTGATATCGATCATATTATAAAGGAAATAGTGGGGAGAGTATAATGTTAAATTATATAGAAGGAAAATCTATAATACATAAACTAAATAGTACAGTAAAACTTATTTTTCTAATAGCTATTTCTGTATATATATTTACTGTAAAAGACTATGTTACTTTAAATATAGTTTTAATAATATCAATAGTAATGTTACTTCTATCAAGGATAAAACTAATAAACTATATAAAAGCAATAGTAAACTCAATATATTTTGTAATAATAACATTTGTGATAAATCTATTATTTTCAGATATTATATATTCATTTATGATATCATACAGAATATTCATAATGATAATATTTACCTTAATACTAACGCTTACAACAAAGCCAATGGATATAGTATATGGTATAACAAACCTATTATATCCACTAAAAATATTTGGCGTAAATACAAAAGATATAAGCTTAATGGTTGGAATAGGAATAAGTTTTATGCCAATACTTAAAAATGAATATATACAGATAAAACAAGCACAGATGGCAAAAGGATACTATCCTAAAATTAGAGAAATAAAAAAATATAGTCTTTGTATATTTGTACCTTATTTAACAAATTGCTTTAAAAGAGTAGATGAAATGAGTATAGCACTTAGGGCAAAAGGGTATGAAGAGTAATAAGCAGAAAAAAATAGTAAATGTATGAAAATATATTTATTGTTTTTTTTATAAAGTTATGATACTATGGTAAAAAAATAAATAGAGGTATAAAAATGTTAGAAAACGAAAGAATAGTTAAAGCACGTAAGAGAAATATGAAGCTATATCCATTATATCGTATGGTTGGAGTAGATATTGTGTTTTTATATGCAATAAAGATGTTATTTCATACTCAAGTTAAAGGAATAAGTGCATCTGATGTCATATTTTCATTATCTATGTTTGCATTATTTATGATAATACTACAAGTTCCAGCAACAATGTTAATTGAGAAAATAGGATATAGAAAAAGTGCTTTTATAAGTAATGTTTTTAATGTTATTTATATATCATTATTAATGGTAAGTACAAATCTTTGGTGGTTAATATTAGCTGAATTTACTAGCGCAGTAACATTTTCTTTAAAGGATGTGGCTGAGCCAAGTTTATTAAGTGCATCTATTCCAGAAACAGACAAAAAGGGAAATATATATTCTAAATTAGAAGGTAAGGGTAAAGCAAGATATAATTATTTAGATGGTATAGCAAATATAATATCAGGAGCAGTTTATGTAATAAATCCATATCTACCAATAATATTAGCATTAGTATTTGCGATATTTGCCTGTATATTATCATTACAATTTGAAGAAATAAAAGACATAGAGGAACAAAAAGAAGAAAAAAATGAAAATATAATGAAAGAGTATTTAAGTGATATAAAGATATCTTTCAAATTTATCTTTAAATCTAGAAGACTTAGAGGATTACTATTATTTTCAGGAATAATGTGGGGAGTATATCAACTAGTAGATGAATATAAAAATACTATTTTAATAGAAATAGGTACTTCTTCTATGATTATTGGAATTGTGGGATCAATATTAGGAATAGTATCTGCAATATCTTCTAAGAAACAAGTAGAATTTCATAACAAATTTAAAAATAGAACTTTAACATATATTGGAATAAGTTTTGTAATAAGCATAATACTTTCAGGATTAATTGTTACATTAAAAGTGCCATTTATAATAGAATTAGTTATGGTAGTACTAGCTTTTATAGCTATAAAGGCTGACAATTCAATGAGTTTAATTTTAATAGATAGATATTTAGGAAATTTTACAGATGAGAATATTTTACCTAAAATACATTCAGCAAAGTCTATTGTTAAAAATATTTTTAGAATGATAGTAGGAATATTAGGTTCAATTCTTATGGCACATACAGGAAGTGCAAATGCTATGCTTATAGTGGGGATAATTTCATTAGTAGTTATAGTGATATTGCTTAAATATATGAAAACTAGAGTAGGTCTTAAACCAGAAGAATATAAGACAGAAGATATAAAATTAGAAACTATAGAAGATAGTGTTAAATAAGAATTTATATTAAAGGAAAAAATGATGGATAAAGAATTTAAGTTTAAATCGTGTACAGGAAAAGATGTATATGCAAGAATGTGGATTAATGAAAATATAAAAGAATATAAGGCTGTTATACAGTTGGTTCATGGTATGCAAGAACATATTGGAAGATATGATGATTTTGCAAATGTTCTTGCTAAATGTGGTTATATTGTAATAGGTCATGACCACTTAGGACATGGCAATACAGTAGATAATGAAGAGGATTTTGGATATTTTGCAGATACTAATGGATGGGATAAATTAGTAGAAGATATTCACATACTTCAAAATAAAATAAAAAATGAATATCCAGAACTTCCATATGTAATAATGGGACACAGTATGGGATCATTATTAGTTAGAACATATTTAACAAAATATAAAGATGATATAAAGGGTTGCATAATTTCAGGAACAAGTGGTCAAAAAACAGGGCTACTTGCGGGTATGTTACTTACAAAGTTTATGATGATGTTCAAAGGAAAAAGACATAAAAGTAAATTATTAGAGTATTTGGTAACAGGCTCATTTAATAAAAAGTTTAAACCAAATAGAACAAAAGCAGATTGGACAACAAGTGATTACGAACAAATTGATAAAGTTCAAAAAGACCCTAAATGTGGTCATAATTTTACTTTGATAGCTTATTATGACTTATTTAAAGGAACATATTATTTATCAAAGCAAAAGAATATAAATAAAACTTTAAATGTACCAATTCTAATATTTTCAGGAGATAAGGACCCAGTAGGAGAAAATTCAAAAGGAGTTATTCGTGTTTATAATATGTTAAATAAAGCAGGTCTTGATAATGTAAAAATTCGTTTATTTAAAGATGGAAGACACGAAATGTTAAATGAAATTAATAAAGACGAAGTGTATTATTTTGTATTAGATTGGTTAAAAAATAATATTAACTAAATATTTTATAATTCACAAGCCATAATTAAATCTCATAAAATATAATAGGAGGTTTATTATGGCTAAAATAATTGTATATAACAATGATACAGATAGAATGGAAACGTATTATAGAGGGCTTTCGGAAAGTATGCCATATAATACAAATAGAACTTTAACTGTAAAAGAATTTAGAGGCTCAAGTAATAGTAATACACTATGGACTACCAAAAGAACAATGACATCTTGGAATACTCAAAGATTTATATTTGGAACCAGTATTCCAGTTGGATATGCTTTTAAAAGACCATGGGAAGGTGGACATGGTAATCAGTCACAGCATTATGCGGGAACTGCTTTTGATGTTGGACAAATGTGGACTAATCAAAAAAGAGCAAGTCTACGATATAGTGCAGAAAGTTCGGGATTGTGGAGTTATGTTGAACCAGTTAGTATATCACCTACTTGGGTACATTTCGATAGAAGACAAAGGCCACCAGCCTGTTCTTCAGGAGGATATCCAACATTAAAACAAGGAAGCCTAAGTGTGTATGTTTTAATTGCTCAAGATGATTTAAACACTTTAGGATATAGAACAGGTGGACTTGATGGTATATTCGGAAATCAGACTCGTATAGCAGTAAGAAATTACCAAGCAAGTAGAGGCTTAAGTGTAGATGGAATAATTGGTTGTAATACATGGAGATCATTACAAGAGAATGTAATAGGAACAGGTAGAACTTCTACTACTATTGATTAAAAATTAAATTTATTAAATTTGTGGACTTTGTAACAAGGATAACTTTTTGTAATTTATAAAAAGTCCACTATTTTTTTGTTTCAAATCAGTAGAATAAATTAAGCAAAAATGAACAACATAATTTTGGGTGATGAAAATGTTTAGACCAAAAGCTATATACTGTGAAAAGGATATTGAAAACTATGTGCTTGGGAAAGAATTATTAGAAAAATATAGTGATGTTCCCAAAATTATTATTGAAAACCATAATAATATTGAAGAAATGAGAAAAAAGCAAAATGTAGAATTTCCAGATATGAAAAGAAATTTAATAATTGGTACAAGAAAAACTCATAAATTTGTAGAAAATCATAAAACATCAGATTTCTTAGTCCCATATACTTCGTCACGGTTGTACTGCTATGTGTATGTATTGTTATTTGGTATGTAATTATAATAAATGTGCTTATTTAAGACTTTTTGTAAATAGAGAAGAAATGCTAGATAAGATAATAAAAACAGCTGAGAAAAGTGATAAAAATCTTACTTTTGAAATAGGAAGCAATAGTGACTTAGTATTAGAAAATACTATTACAAATAACTTGATATGGACAATTGAAAATTTTGCAAATACAAACAAAGGGACTCTAACTTTTCCAACTAAATTTGATATGGTAGATGATATTTTACCATTAAATCATAAGGGTAAAATAGTAATAAGAATGAGTGTAAATCCTGAAGAAATAATAAACAAAGTTGAATTTGGAACCTCTAGATTGAAAAACAGAGTGGAGGCAATAAATAAACTTGGAGAGGCTGGGTATAAGCTAGGAATCTTAATTGCACCAGTAATATTAGTAGATAATTGGAAGAGTCTATATGCTGAATTAATAAAATACCTATATGAAAATTTAAGCGAAAAAGTAAAGAAAGAGGTATTTTTTGAAATAATATTTATGACATATAGCTATGTTCATAGAGCTATAAACACCGAAGCTTTTCCAAACGCAATAGATTTATTTAATAAAGAATTAATGACTGGAAGAGGAAAGGGAAAGTATATGTACAAGGATTATATAAGAGATGAAGGGGAAAAATTTTTAAGAGAAGAAATGATGAAATATTTTAAAAATAATGATATAATGTATGTTGTGTAAAAAAAGTAAGAAAGGAGCTATGAATATAAAAATTCATATAGTAGAAAAATGAAAGATATTAAAGTTACAGATTCAGTAAAATACATTGGAGCAAACGACAGAGATATTGATTTATTTGAAAGCCAATATGTAGTACCTAATGGTATTTCATACAATTCTTATCTTATAAAGGACGAAAAAAATGTAGTAATGGATACAATAGATAGAAGAAAAACAGAGGAATGGATAAAGAATCTAGAAGAAGAACTGCAAGGTGAAAAAGTAGATTACTTAGTAGTATCACATATGGAGCCAGACCATGCTTTTAATATAGGTTTACTTAGCAGTAAATATCCCGAAATGAAAATAGTAGGAAATGACAAAACCTTTACATTTATAAATCAATTTTTCGATATAGAAAATTTAGAAGAAAGAAAAGTGATAGTTAAAGAAGCAGATACTCTAAATATAGGTAAACATACCTTACAATTTTTTATGGCACCAATGGTACATTGGCCAGAAGTAATGGTGACCTATGAACAAACAGAAAAAATATTGTTTTCAGCAGATGGATTTGGAAAATTTGGAGCACTTGATGTAGAGGAAGATTGGTTATGCGAGGCACGTAGATATTATTTTAATATAGTAGGGAAGTATGGAGCACCAGTACAAAGCTTACTAAAGAAAGCTTCAGGGGTAGATATAAAAATGATATGTCCATTACATGGACCAATTTTAAAAGAGAATTTAGGATATTATATAGAAAAATATAATATTTGGAGTAGTTATATACCAGAAGATGATGGTGTATTTATAGCATATGCATCAATTTATGGAAATACTAGACAAGCAGTAGAATATATAACAAGAGTTTTAGAAGAAAAAGGTGCAAAAAAAGTAGTATTAGCAGATCTTACAAGAGATGATATGGCAGAAGCGGTAGAAGATGCCTTTCGTTATGATAAAGTAATATTTGCAGCCTCAAGTTATAATGCAGGGGTATTTCCTCCAATGGAACAATTTTTACATCTTCTACAAGGCAAGAATTATCAAAACCGTAAAGTAGGAATAATAGAAAATGGAAGTTGGGCACCAAGTGCTGGAAAATGTATGAAAAAT
The DNA here is from genome assembly GCA_948896235.1 of uncultured Clostridia bacterium. Lineage (GTDB taxonomy): Bacteria > Bacillota > Clostridia > TANB77 > CAG-508 > RGIG8482. The sequence continues at coordinate 112,005 of CAQUUC010000003.1, read as the reverse complement.
ATATTAGAGCAAATGAAGGATTTAAAATTTATAGACCCACTTGTAACAATAAAATCAAGAATAAATGATGGATCTAAAAAAGAGCTAGAAAATCTGGCAAATGCTATTTTAGAAAAATAATCATATATTACTACTTTTAAATTGAAGATAGATAGACTTGAAAATTATGTAAACATACGGTAAAATATTATTGTGTGAGGCTACTCATAAATAGTATTTTACCATTTTTGGTAAGGAGGAAATTAATGTGAAACGGAATGCTCAAAGTTTAAGTATCTGTGTACCAGGCAAAAGATGCATCAACCAATGCAAGTTTTGCGTATCATGTATGCACACAGATAACTACAAGAACCAGATGGATGGAAATCTTCCCTTTTATGATCTTTATTTTGAAGATTATGTCAAAAGGATGATTTTCGCCAAAGAAAACGATGCCAACATTATGATGATTACAGGCGACATCGAACCGCTTCAGAATCGTTACTTTTTGCAGACACTTGCACTTATAAACAGCTATGTGTTGCCGCAAAGAGGATGTAGTGCATTTAATTGGATTGAAATCCAGACTTCCGCTGTGGGTTTCGATAGGCCCTATGCAAGATTTTTGCGGAATACAGTAGGGGTAAGTGTGCTTTCCCTTTCGCTGTCTAGTTTAGATAGTGAAAAAAATGCAGAAATTGTAGGGATGCCAAAGAAAATGCACGTAAAAATATCTGAAGTATGTGCCATAGCAAAAGAGTATGACTTTACGTTGCGCCTTAGCCTGAATATGAGTAAGGAAATGCTAAGAAGTACGGGGGAGTCTTGCTATGACACAATGGTTCAAGAAATATTTTTGAGGGCGAAAAATCTTGGTGCAGACCAAGTAACTTTCCGAAAATTTTATACAGATGGAGATAATGAACAGAGCCGGTGGATAAAAGACAATGAAGTAGATGAAAAGTTCTTTCAAATTTTACGACATTATGTAAAATGCGAAGGAAGGCTGATTGGAAAATTGCCATATGGCTACGATCAGTATTCAGTAAATGGCATCTCGGTTGTTATCGATGAAGACTGTATGAATGAAGGAAAAACTCAAAAAGAAACCTCAAAGTATTTTGTACTAAGGCCGGACTGCAAGTTGTATGATGGCTGGAACAAGGAAGATATCATTTTCTGATTCCGGGTCAAAGAGATTTTCTAGAGAAGGGGAGTAAAGAGTTTTACTCCCCTCCTCGTATCTTAATAAGAAAAATTAAAAAAACTATTGACAAATTATAGATTATAAATAAAATAATAACATATTGATTATATCAAAAGGAAGTGAGAAAAATGAAAGAAAAGAATTGTATAGTAGTATTTGGAGGGTCATTTAATCCACCACATAATTCTCACTTTTCAATTGCTGAACAAGTTTTAAATCAATATGAAGAAGTGGAAAAAGTAGTTTTTATTCCTGTAAATAAGAAATATGAAAAAGACGGATTAGAAGAAAATAAACACAGGTATAATATGTTAAAATTAGTAATAGAAAAAAATAGTGATTTTGTACTATCCGATATTGATATGAAGGGAGAACGTTCTTTATATACAATAGAAACATTACAAGAAATGGAAAAACAATTTCCTAATAAGGAAATATGGTTTTTAATAGGAAGCGACAATTTAAAGGAACTTCATATATGGAAAAAAGCAGAAGAATTACTTTCTAAATATAAAGTCATTGTAATGGAAAGAAACCAAGATAAAATAGAAGATATAATAAATCAAAATGAATTATTAAAAATGTATAAAGAAAATATTAATAAGCTAGATGAAAAAATAAAAAGTAACATTAGTTCAAGTTACATACGTTCACAAATAAAGAAACAAAAAAGTACTAGATATATACTGCCAGATGAGATATTTACATATATAAATAAAAATAATTTATATATGTAAAAAGATTTTAGCGATGGAAGGGATTATATGATAAAAGATATACAAAAAGAAGTAGATGAAATTACAAAATGGATAAAAGCGTATGTAGAAGAAACAAAAGCAGAAGGAGTAGTTATAGGAAATAGTGGGGGAAAAGATTCTGCAACAGTAATTGCATTAATGGAAAAAGCATTAGGAAAAGAAAATGTTATAACAGTAGCAATGCCATGTAATAGCATAAATGCTGATATAGAGGATGCAAAATTAGTATCAGATACCTTTAATGTACCACTATTAAAAGTTGATCTAACACGGAACATATGATACTCTAGAAAAAGAAATAGATAAAGTGATAGTATCAAAAGAAGAGTGGAGAGCAAGAGAAGAGTGGAGAGCAAGAGAAGCCAAAGTAAATGCAAAACCACGATTAAGGATGACAACCCTATATTATATAGCACAAAATTTAAATTATTTAGTAGCTGGAACAGGAAATAAGTGTGAAAGAGTAGTTGGGTATACAACAAAATGGGGAGATAGTGCAAGTGATTTTAATCCAATAGGAGAGTTTACAGTAGAAGAAGTATTACAAATAGGAAAATATTTAGGAGTGCCAGAAAAAATAATTAATAAAGCACCTAATGATGGATTAGGTGGACAAACAGATGAAGAAAAAATGGGAGTAACATATGCACAAATAGCAGAATATTTAGAAACAGGAAAAACAGAGGAAAAAGCATTAGAAATAATAAAAAGAAAAGAAAAAATATCAGCACATAAAAGAAAACCAATACCAATATATAAGAGGTTGTAGAAAACTACAGCCTCTTATATATTATGTCCTATTGTTTTATATCGTTTAGCATATTATGCTTTAAATTCCAAAGTTTTTCTGATAAATCTACATAGTATTTATGTGGATTTTCTAATCTTTTTATTTCCTCCCACATTGTAGCTAATTCTTTTTTTGCATATTTTGCAATTTCTTTTAAACAAGGACTTTGGTAAATCAAGTTTCCATTCTCAAAAATTTTTTCCTGAAGTGGTCTTACAATATAATTTGTAAGAGTTTTCTTTTTCCAAGGATCTTGAGGATCAAATATTGTATAATTATCATTTGGTATTATTTCATTATATAGAGTTATGACATCTGCCAAAGCTTTATTATTATTCTTATCATAAAAACGATAAACTTTTTTGAAGCTTGGATTAGTTACTTTTATAGAATTTTCACTTATCTTAATTTTAGGTTTTATAACTGCATTTTCTTCAATAGCTACTAATTTATAAACTCCGCCAAATACAGGTTCACTTTTAGCAGTAATTAAATTTTCTCCAACACCAAAACTATCTATTTTTGCATCTTGTTTTAATAAAGAAGTAATTAAATATTCGTCTAAGGAATTTGTAGCACAAATCTTACAATCTGGATAGCCATTTTCATCTAATATTTTTCTTACTTTCTTAGAAAGATAAGCTAAATCTCCACTATCTAATCTTACAGCTTTTGGTCTAATTCCAAGCGGTTTTAAAACCTCTTCGAAAATTTTAATAGCATTAGGCAGACCACTTTCAATAGTGTTGTAAGTATCTATTAAAAGGGTGCAATCATTAGGATATAATTCAGCATAAGCTTTAAAAGCTTCATATTCACTATCAAAACTTTGGACCCAACTATGTGCCATAGTTCCACTTGCAGGAACATCAAATTCCATAGCAGAAAGAGTGCAAGAAGTACCAATAGCTCCACCTATAATGGAAGCTCTTGCACCTAAAACAGCAGCATTAACTCCATGAGCACGTCTTGCACCAAATTCCATAATAGGAATATTTTTCGCAGCATTTACAATTCTACTAGTTTTTGTTGCAATTAAACTTTGATGGTTAATCGTAAGTAAAAGCATTGTTTCTAATATTTGAGCTTCAACTATTTGAGCTCTAACTGTAATTAAAGGTTCATTAGGAAATACAATAGTTCCTTCTGGTATTGCCCATATATCACCTGTGAACTTAAAGTCTTTTAAATAATTTAAGAAATCTTCTGAAAATTTATTTTGTTTTCTTAAATAATCAATATCTTCACTATCAAATTTTAGGTTTTTAATATAATCAATAACTTGTTCTAATCCAGCTACTATAACATAGCCTCCATTATCTGGTATTTTTCTAAAAAACACATCAAAATATGCAATTTTATTATTCATATTTTTTACAAAGAATCCATTTGACATTGTAAATTCATAAAAATCTGCAACTAGTTCTAATTTATTATTCATAAAAAATCCTTTCTAAAGATATATTAATCAAATTATAATAGAATTATAATTTAGCTAATATTTTTTGTCAATACAGTATGAAATGGAGCATTAATTACTGATAAAAATATTAAAAGCAATATAATGCTTGGAACAAATATATTTTAAAAATGAGTATAATATAAATAAAAAAGAGAAGTTCTAATAATGTTCTTATATGAATACAATGTACAAAACAGCGTATTCAGTATAAGGGGGTCTTTTTTTGGGTAAGGTGTACATAGAAGAACGTGCAGTAAATTTAGCACATTATATAATAGATAGTGGAGATACAGTAAGAGGAGCAGCTAAAAAATTTGGTATTAGTAAAAGTACAGTACACAAGGATGTATCTGAAAGATTACAAAAGATAAACCCTATTCTTGCAATAGAAGTAAGAAAAATATTAGACGAAAACAAAGCAGAAAGACACATTAGAGGAGGAATGGCAACTAAGCTAAAGTATAGTCATGACAAAGAGCCTTTTGTAGGATAAAAGTTAGTTCTCAAAATTAATAGAAATAAAACAAAAAACCAACTCGAGTTTATGAGTTGGCTTTTTTTCTTAGTTATTGAAGTTATTTCTTTGTTGCTTTCTAGCTTTTCTACAAGCTGGACATCTTTGTGGTTCGTTTGTAAATCCTTTTTCAGCATAGAATTGTTGTTCACCAGCTGTAAAAACGAATTCAGCACCACAATCTTTACATACTAAAGTTTTGTCTTGTAATTCTTCCATTTATATAGACCTCCTTCTTAGATATTTGAATTTAACCAGTTCTTTGACACATTGACCCATTCTAAAAAGAAGGAAATAGTCTTAAATTAATTAAAATCATAGCTTTTTTTAAAGCCATAGATAACTATAACATAAAAATATAATATATACAAGTAAAATGATAAAAAAACTTTATTTATAAAGAGGTTGCATTAATAGACAAAAAATGGTAAAATATAAGTAGTTATGTAAAAGGAGGGATCCTATGTTAATATATAAAGATAAATTAAGTATTGAATTAGAAGAAAATGTGCATGATCTAAAAGAACAAATAAAACAATTGAGAAATCTAAAAAAAGCAATTCTTGCATCACCTGTATATAAGCTATTAGATGGAAAGACTCAAATGATTGACAAAAAAATAGATGTTGAAGTAAGGTCTAGATTAGATCATACAAAAAATGTAGCAAGAATAGCTAAAAGAATAATAGGAAGAATTTATGATTTGTGTTCTATTGAAGCAATTTCTAAGACAGAAGTATATAAATTAAATAAGCAAAAAGCCGAGTTAGAAGCGGAAATTGTAGCTTTGGCACATGATTTAGGGCATACGCCATTTGGACATAATGGAGAAGCAGCACTAAATGAATTTATGCAATCTATTACAGATGAAGCAGCAATAGCTAAAATAATACAAGATAGAATAAAATATTTTGGAACAGAATATGAGGAACAACAAGGACATGCAGAAGGATTTAAAGGAAAATTAAGTTTTGAACATAATGAACAAAGTGCTATGGAATTTTGGAAAATAATTGAACAGAATCCAGAAACATTTGATAAAATTAATACTAAAAAAATAACAACTGGAATTTTAGCACATAGTATTAGTAGGGTTCCAGAAGTTCCAAATGATTTAATATCACAAATAGTAAGACAAACTGATAAAATAGAATATAGAAATAAAGATTATGATGAAATTAGAGGATATATAGTATTTAAAGAAGGTGAAGAGCAGTTACAAGCTTATGATAAAAAATCATCTGGAGAAAGAATTAGCGAAATAGTTGAAGATCTAGCAAATGAAGCGGTAAAAAAAGGAAGAATTGATGATGACAATGATTCGCTAAAGAGATGTAAACAATTAAGAAAGAAATATGAAAATATTATTCATTTTATAGGTGAAGATGGAAAAAGAGGATTATTAACAGGTGACAATAAAGAAAGACAACAATTAATATATATAAAATTATTAGAATATTATTATAGAAATCCAGAAAGAATTCCTACTAAATCACTTACATATACATATCCAATAAAAGCAGAAAATGAAAATGAAAGAGTATTATCATTTGATTCAACTAAATGCGAAGAGGATACTTTAATTCAAAAAGTAATAAATTATATAAATACATTTACAAATGAAAAATGTATGCAAACATATATGAGATTAATAAAAGAAAGAGTAGTTAAAGGTGTGGGATATGGAATAGAACCAATTACAGAAGAGGAGATAGAAGAACGTAAACAAAATGAGATAGCACAGCAAATTGCAAAATTACGTGCAAAGGATATATATAAAGGATTGGAAACACATACCGATCAAGAATATTTAGCTATATTACGTTCAAAGTATAGAAGATTTGTAGAAAATGATTTAACTGATGAAGCAAGAGAGGCTATTAAAAGAAATAGAGCTGAACATGAAAGAGAAAATGCAGAAGATAGAATGGTATTATCTAATGTACAAGCAGCAGATGCTAAAAGATTAGATTTAGATAAAGTGAAGGAAAGATATAGACAATCTCAAGAACAAGAAGAAAAATAAGTATAGAAGAAATTCTATACTTATTTTTTTCACCAAAATCTAAAATTCGACATAATATATAGAGAGCAACTTTGAATTTAGAGGTGATGCTTATGTATAAAATAAAAAAAGGTGATATTGTTGGTAGAATTTCTTATGGAAAAGATATACTATTTACTGTAAAAAATATAGTAAAACGTAAAGATGGAAAAAAAGTTGCAATATTAAAAGGACTTATTCTTCGTATTGAGGCAGATGCAGATATTGAAGATTTAGAACTTATAGAAAAAAAGCAAGTGCGAAATCATATAAGGAATCTAGAAGATAAGTGTGAAGATAAAGTAAAAAGATGTTCAAAAAGAAATATAAAGAATGAGAAAATAGAAGATAGAATTTTTCTCGGGAGAAGCGAAGAAAAGAAAAATGGGAAGATACTGCATTTAGATGGAGATAAACGTTATACAGATAAATCTGTAAAATATTATAGAAAACTTGGATTAGAAGCAATTGTAAGAAATGTACCAGAAAATAGACAAGAGTATGTAGTAATGGATTTGTTAAATAGATATAATCCAGATATACTAGTAATAACAGGACATGATGGAATGATAAGAAATGGAACAGGTTATAACGATATATATAATTATAGAAATTCAAAATATTTTATTAATACAGTCAAAGAAGCGAAAAAATGGGTAAATAAAACAGGAAAAGATTTAGTAATATTTGCAGGCGCATGTCAAAGTTATTATGAAGCATTAGTTGCTGCAGGAGCCAATTTTGCTTCTTCACCGGCAAGAGTATTAATTGATTTTCTAGATCCATTAGTAGTTGCAGAAAAAGTAGCAACAACAGAAGAGTATAAATATATTACAATAAATGATATTGCAGATGAGTTAAGAGATGGAACTAAAGGAATAAATGGAATAGGAGCACGTGGCAAGAAAAAGAGCTAAAGAATATAAGTTACATGATATGAAATCTGGGCAACATATTGTGTAACTTTTATATTTAAATATATTAATTTAGGTGTTTAATTTAAGTTGTTATTTCTTGATACACTAAAACTGAAATACTAATGTAATGTTAATGTAACATAAATGTAATATAAGCGCAAAACACTTGAATTTAAAGGAAAAACGTACAATTATACAAGAGTCTCTTTTTTGACATTTTATTACAAGGATGATATAATCACAACATAATAATGAAGTGGGTGATAAAATGATTTACAGAGATGATATCACAAATTTAAAGACAGACATTACAGAAAACATAGGACAAAAAATAATGGTAAAAGGAACACTAGGAAGAAGTAAATATTTTGAGAAAGAAGCCACAATAGAAAAAGCATATCCTAACTTATTTATAGTTAAATATGATGAAAATGATAGAAATGTTACATATAGTTATACTGATGTATTAACACGAACAGTAGAAGTAAGTTTATTTGATGGTGAGAATTTTAATCCAATTGTACCACCACTAGTAGAAACAAAAAAACATAAAAATTTGTAATTACAAAAGAATCTAGCTGGTCTAGATTCTTTTAAATTATTTATTATTTTTAAAAAATTCCTAAATAATAGGAATTTTTTTTTGTCCTCTTAATATACATTACTATAAACTAAATAAAAAAAGAGGAGGAATTAACAATGCAAGTAGATGTGACAAAGGAGAAATTTGTATTAAATAAAATTGTGGGACAAAAAACTGAAACAGTAGTAGTAGAAGGTGATATGATAGTACCAGATGTAAAACCTGATATATTAAATACAATAAATACAACAGGAAATGTATGTATATATAAAAAAGAATTATTAGATGGTAAAATAAAAATTGATGGTGATGTAAATGTATATGTAATTTATCTTGCAGATAATCAAGATGAAGCTACAAGAAGTTTAAATACTAATATTGATTTTAGTCAAATTTTAGACTTTGAAGGTTGTACACGGTGACATGAGTCTAGATGAGAATGTAACAATTAAATCTATCGAATGTAAAATTTTAAATGGAAGAAAAATTAATGTTAAAGCAACACTACAATTTGAAATGAGTGTTTATTCAAATGAGAATGTAGATATCATAAGACAAATTAATAACATAAAAGATGTTCAAGTTCTAGAATCGAATTTAAATGTAAATTCATTAGTGGGAGAAGGGTATTCAAAAACAAATGCAAAGGATACTATAGTAATAGACAATATCGATAATCTTGCAGAAATCTTAAAAGTAGATTTATCTATAGTAAATAAGGATATAAAAATAAGTTATAACAAAGTATTAGGTAAAGCAGATATTTTAGTTAAAATGATGTATCTTACAGAAGATAACAGAATTAAAGTAGTAGAAAACAAAATTCCAGTAATGGGATTTGTAGATGTTGAAAATATAGATGAATCTAATATATGTGATATGAAATACAAATTAAAGAATATGCTGACAAAGCCAAATCCAGTAGAAGAACATTCAATATATGTAGAAATAGAAGTAGAACTTTATGCGAGAGTGTATGAAAATAAAAATGTAAATCTTATTGAAGATTTATATAGTCCAAGTGAATGTCTAGGCTTTAACCAAAGATGTGTAAATACTATGTCAAATAAATGTGAATTAAAAGATATATGTAAGATAAGAGAAAAAGTTATGGTTCCAGAAATTCAAGGAAGCGAGATATATGATGTAGAAACAAAACCAGTTATATTAAGTAAAAATGTAACTAAAGGAAGAGTTATGTATGAAGGAGAACTTGAACTAAACTTTATTTTTGCATCTAGCAATACTATGGGAATTAATGTAAAACAAATGAGATTACCTTTTAATTTTAATGTGGATTCTGTAGAAATATCTCAAAATATGAATATAGAAACAGAATTAGAGATAGTAAATCAAGATTTTGTTGTTGGATCAGATGGTCAAATAGAAACTAAAATTGACTTGGAGTTTAAATTAAATATGTCAAATACTATAAAAATAAATATCATAGATGAAGTTAATATTGATGAAACAAGAGATAGACAAATTTATAGTATGGTAATATATTTTGTAAAACCAGGAGATACATTATGGGCAATTGCTAAAAGATTTAGAAGTACAGTTCAAGATATAGCAAGAGTAAACAATATTGAAGATGCAAATAAAATTTATCCAGGACAACAATTATTTATTCCTAAATACACATACACAAGACAAGAAGAGATTGCATAACATATACCATAAAGGAATGATTTAGATATGGATATGATATATTCTAGAAAGAGAATAAAATTACCAAAGGTGGTATATAAAAAATTTCAAATTCCAAAAATGCAGAACAAAAAGAATAAAAAACTAGTAAAATTTATTACCATTCTAAGTATAGCCATAGTAACCTTTACTATGGCTATTAATGGTATAACACCAATTTTTGAAACGCTTTGTAAAGATAAGGCAAAGAGTATAGCAACTATAATATGTAATGAAGAATCTACTAAAATAATAAGCAATTATAAATATGAAGATTTAGTTACAATATATAAAGATTCAAATGATAATATAACTATGATAAAGTCAAATATTGTTCCAATTAACCTTATAATATCAGACGTTGCAGAGAAGATACAAAAAAGACTTGATAAAGTAGAAAGAGAACAAATTGGAATACGAGTTGGAAGTTTTACTGGTACAAAGATATTTTCAGGAAGAGGTCCTATAATTCCAGTTGCACTTTCCACTGTAGGAAATGTAGAAACTGATTTAAGAAGTGAATTTAGTGGAGCGGGTATAAACCAAACAATACATAGAATTTATTTGCAGGTAGAATGCAGGGTAAATATATTAACTCCCTATACTATATTTGAAGAAGGAATATCAAATCAAGTATTAATTGCTGAAAACATTATTGTAGGAAAAATTCCAGAGTCCTATTATAATTTAGAGGGACTAGATAAAAGCAATGCAGTTGATGTAATTGAATAATAGTTATAGCTCAAACTATAATTATAAAATCTGATCAATCTTGCTAGAGGTAGGAAGTTTTTATTTTTCGAAACTTGTCGAGAAAAACAAAAACCTCCTATCTTCACGTGTTGCTATTTAGATACAAGTTTAATAGTGGATCAATAATTTTAACAAATACAAAAAATCTATTGCTATTTTTTTGAGCTTGTAATATAATTGTAATGAATTTGTAAAAAACGGGAAATAATATAAAAGATATAGCTAGAAAGGAACGATATAGATGTTTGGTTTTGGACAAGATATAGGAATAGATTTAGGTACTGCAACAGTTATAGCATATGTAAAAGGAAAAGGAATTGTATTAAGAGAGCCTTCTGTTGTAGCAGTTGATAATAATACAAAAGAAGTATTAGCAGTTGGACAAGAAGCAAGAAGAATGCTTGGTAGAACACCAGGAAATATTGTTGCAACAAGACCATTAAAAGATGGTGTTATTTCAGACTATACTGTAACAGAAAAAATGCTTAAACATTTTATTAATAAAGTATGTGGTAAATTTATATTTGCACCAAGAATTATGATTTGTATACCATCACAAGTAACAGAAGTTGAAAAAAAGGCTGTTATAGATGCTGCATCTCAAGCAGGAGCAAGAAAGGTATATTTAATAGAAGAACCAATTGCAGCAGCTATTGGAGCAGGCATAGACATATCAAAACCTTGTGGAAATATGATCGTAGATATAGGAGGAGGAACTACAGATGTAGCAGTTATTTCTCTTGGTGGTTCTGTTGTAAGTACTTCACTAAAAATTGCAGGAGATAAATTTGATGAATACATTGTAAAATATATAAAGAAAAAACATAATGTTATGATAGGAGAAAGAACAGCAGAAGATTTAAAAGTAAATATTGGTTGTGTGTATCCTAAAATTCAAGATATGGAAATGGACATTAGAGGAAGAGATTTAGTAACAGGTCTTCCTAAAACAGTAACAATTTATTCAAGTGAAATGATGGAAGCATTAACAGAACCTGCTATGATGATTGTTGATGCAGTTCATTCAGTATTAGAAAAGACACCACCGGAACTTGCAGCAGATATAAGCGATAAAGGAATTTACATGACTGGTGGAGGATGCTTAGTTGATGGACTAGATAAGCTTTTACAAGAAAAAACAGGAATAAATGTTATGATAGCACAAGACAGCGTATCTTGTGTAGCACTAGGAACAGGAAAGGCATTAGACAATCTGGATTCACTAGATGGAAAGAGAAGAGTGTAATTAAATTTAGAGGTTGGAGGTTAGAAAATAATTTCCAACTTTTATTTAATAAAACTTGTGAATATTAGTTGTGTAGTTTATAAAACTGCGATGTCAAAAATAGATATGAAAGGTAGCAATAATATGGAGAATAAAAAAGTAGCATTTTACACATTACGGCTGTAAAGTTAATCAATATGAGACAAATGCGATGAGACAAAAATTTATAGAAAATGGATATGAAATAGTTGAATTTGAAGAAAAAGCAAATATATATATTATAAATACGTGTACAGTAACTAATATGTCTGATAGAAAATCAAGACAGATTATAAGAAGAGTAAAAGATATAAATAAGTCTGCAATATTAGTAGTTACTGGTTGTTATGCACAGGTTGCTAAAAATGAATTAGATAAAATGGAAGATATTGATATTGTACTTGGAAATATTGAAAAGAAAGATGTTGTTAAAACTATAGAAGATTTTATAAAAACAAATAAAAAAGAAAATATAGTATCAGATATAATGAAAGAAAGATATATTACTGAATTTGAAGTGGCAGCATATACAGAAAAAACAAGGGCAGTTGTAAAAATTCAAGATGGCTGTGATAGATTCTGCTCATATTGTATAATACCATATGCACGAGGAAGAGTTAGAAGTAGAAAGATACAGGATATAGTAGATGAAATAGAAGAAATTTCAAAGCAAGGAATTAAAGAAGTTGTTATAACAGGAATACATATTGCATCATATGGAAAAGACTTTAAAGAAGATATTAGTTTAATAGATTTATTAAAAGAAATTAATAAAATAGAAGGAATAAACAGAATTCGTTTAGGTTCTATAGAACCAACTTTAATAAATGAAGAGTTTATTAAAGAACTAGTGAAATTAGAAAAAATATGTGACCATTTTCATTTATCTTTGCAAAGTGGATGTGATGAAACTTTAAAAAGAATGAATAGGAGGTATACAACTAAAGAATTTGAAAATTCTACAAATTTAATTAAAAAAAATTATCCAAATGTAGCCTTAACTACTGATATTATAGTAGGTTTTCCAGGTGAATCAAAAAAGGAATTTCTAGAAACTTATCAATACTTAGACAAAATAGATTTTTATAAAATGCATATATTTAAGTATTCACCAAGAAAAGGAACCAAAGCAGCTATTATGGAGAACCAAATAGATGGAAATACTAAAGAACTAAGAAGCAATAAATTAATTGAACTATCTAATAAAAAAGAAATAGAACATAACAAACAATATATTGAAAAAGAAGTATCAGTTTTATTAGAAGAAAGAGAAGGAGAATTTATAAAGGGACATACTACAAATTATATAAATGTATATGTAAAAACTAATAAAGAAGGAATTGAAAACGAAATAGTTAATGTAAAGATTAAAGATACCTATAAAGATGGTTTGACTGGGGAAATTGAAAATATGTAATAAAAATGTAACAACCCTGTAACTAAGATTTAACAATAAAAATCATATAAACTATTGATAAATTCGACATTATATAGTATAAATATACTGAAAAGGAATAAAACGAAAGAGGAGGACGAACTATCATGAGTGAAAAAATATTTGGTGGAGTGGAAACAGATGTTGTAACAAATTCTGCATTACCAGCAAAAGTAGGAGTATGGCCAAAAGTTAAAGCATTTTTATTTCAAGAAATAAAAGTTGAACTAACTCCAGCACAACAAAAATTTGAAGATGATTTAAACGACTTTTTACATATAGAATTAACTTGGCAAGATTTTAAAGATTTCTTATTCCAAGATATAACATTTGGTAAAAAGAAAAATAAATAGTAGGAAAAAGATACCAATTACTTAAAAAGTAACTGGTATCTTTTTGTCTAATAAGGAGGGTTCACTTCATTAACCTTTTATTTTTGCAAATTAGTTGAAATTTGCAAAAAATAAAAGAATAGTATATAATATAAATATGCAAAGGATAATTGTGAGTCAAAGAAAAAAAGGGGGAATATAATATGGAAAAGAAAAAAATGGAATTATGGAAGAAAATACTTATAATAGTATTAGTTTTATTTTCTATATTTTTAATACTTATAACAAGAAAATTTATAATAATAACCAGACTAGCTAATATATCAAAAGAATATGCAAATAAAACAAATTATCTTGAGATAGTTTCTAGTGTACAAGGAAGTAATACATATATACGAACATTATATAATAAAGATAGTAATATTTTATCAGAGATGAAAATTATTGGTAAAAGTAAGCGGTCAACAAAAAATATATACGACTACATTTACTTCATATATAAATGGAAATGATAAAATTGCTATTGTTCAAAGAGAAGAGGAAAAAGAAATAACAGATGGATTTGAAGTAGGAAATAATTTAGTAAAATGTGCATATAACTATTGGTTATACGATAACTATTTGCTAAAAGCAATAACATCGCGAATTACAACAGATGAATGCAACAATAAAGAATGCTATAAGATAGAAACAAATGGACTTATATTATGGATAGATAAAGATACAGGATTAATTAATAGGCAAATTAATGGTTTTGGGGTTGCAGAAATTGATTATGCGTTTGATGTAGTAAATAATAATGATATTATAAAACCAAGTATATAATAAATATGAAAAACAAAAGAATATATATGTTCTTTTGTTTTTCATATTTAATCTGTTCTTTTGTGGATATAATTGACAAAATAGTGGAAAATGAGTATAATATTTTATACAACTTTATATTGTAGTTGTGTAATGTAGCAAAGGTAGATTGTACGAAAGGAGCGACAATATGAAAAGACTTAAAAAAGCAACAATTTGTATGATGATGACATTAGTTATCTTGGCATCATCATTTGTAACAACTTCTATGACTGCACGGGCAGCAGATCCTTTTTGGGGAGCAGCATATTTAAACCCTGGGCAAAAAGAAGTGACAGTCTATGTTGATGTTACAAAACGCATAGACAGTGCAACGCTTAAAAGCTGGGATTTTTCATCAGATGTACTTTTTTCTGTGAGTATATACAGTCCAAACGGTACAGCGTTACAGGAAGGAGTGCTCTTTGGCAGTAATGATGATTTACCGGGTGATATAATTCCTTGCTATGCGTCAGGTAGATATCGAGTCGTTTATAAGGTTATAAATGGCAATGCAGGCGGCTGGGTTGGATGCTGGCTATATTAAAATTCGATACTGAGAATTAAATTTAGTTTATCTACCTTTGCTACAGTCAGCTGAAATTGCTGATGAAAGGGTGCAAATAATTCAAAGTGTTTGCACTCTTAATTATATAATAAGTATAATAGTAAAATAATATAAAAATAACAGAAATAATGTACTGGTATTTTTTTGTCTAATCACTTGACAGTTTACAATAATACATATAAAATAAAAGAGTAGGTTTAATATATTATAAAAGTAAAAAATAGATATATTATTATCGAACATTGAAAAATAAATATAAGAAAGAGGTGTATGATTATGGAAATTATAATCGTTATCGCCACTATTCTAATCTCAGCTATTGTATTTATACCTGTTGGGGTATTAATTAGAAAAAGAATAGCTGAATCTAAAATCAAAGGTGCAGAAACTGAAGCAAAGAAAATATTAGAACTTGCAAATAAAGAAGCAGAAAATATTAAAAAAGAAGAAATTTTTAAAGCAAAAGAACAAATTATGCAAGAAAGACAAGATTTAGAACAAGAGATTAGAGAAAGAAGAGGCGAAGTACAAAAACAAGAATCGAGAATTATGCAAAAAGAAGAAAATCTAGATAGAAAGGAAGAAACTTTAGAGCATAAAGAAAGAGATTTTGATAGACGTGATAAAGAAATGCAAGATAGAGAACAAGAATTAAAGGAATTAATTGAGAAAGAATTACAAGAGCTTCAAAAAATCTCAGGACTTTCTAGTGAAGAAGCAAAGAAAATATTACTTGATGAAACTGAAAAAACAATAAAAACTGAGACAGCAGCTATAATTAGAGAAGAAGAACAAAAGGCTAAAGAAGAATCAGGAAAAAGGGCAAGAGAACTTTTAACATATGCTGTTCAAAAATGTGCAGCTGATCATACTTCAGAAACTACCGTATCAATAGTTAACCTTCCAAATGATGATATGAAAGGAAGAATTATAGGTAGAGAAGGAAGAAATATTAAGGCATTAGAAACCTTAACAGGGATAGATCTTATAATAGATGATACACCAGAAGCTGTGATTTTGTCAGGATTTGACCCATTAAGAAGAGAAGTTGCAAAAATAGCACTTGAAAAATTAATTGAAGATGGAAGAATCCATCCTGCAAAAATTGAAGAAATGGTTGAAAAGGCAAAAGAAGAAGTTGAAGCAACTATTAAAGCAGAAGGAGAAAGAGCAACTTTAGAAGCAGGAGTAATAGGACTTCATCCAGACCTAGTTAAATTAATGGGTAAATTAAAATATAGAACAAGTTATGGACAAAATGTGTTAAATCATTCTATAGAAGTTGCAAATCTTGCAAGAATTATGGCAGATGAATTAGGACTTGATACAAAAAGAGCAAGAAGAGCAGGTTTGTTACATGATATAGGAAAAGCATTAGATCATGATATGGAAGGAACTCATGTTGAAATTGGTGTAGATGTATTAAAGAAATATAAAGAAAATCCATTAGTAATAAATGCAGTAGAAGCACACCATGGAGATGTAGAACCACAAACCTTAGAAGCTGTACTTGTACAGGCAGCAGATGCAATAAGTGCCTCTCGTCCAGGAGCAAGAAAAGAAACTTTAGAAGCATACATAAAGAGATTAGAGCAACTTGAAGAAATTGCAGATTCTTTTGAAGGAGTAGATAAATCCTTTGCAATACAAGCAGGACGTGAAGTAAGAATTATTGTAAAACCAGAAAAAGTATCTGACGCAGAAATGACAATTATGGCAAGAGATATAGCAAAACGTGTAGAAGATGAAATGGATTATCCAGGACAAATTAAAGTAAATGTTATAAGAGAATCAAGAGCAATAACATATGCAAAATAAAGAAAGAGGCCAGTGCTAACAGCACTGGCTTTTTCTTGAAGATTAAAGAGTGAATACACCATTCCGAGCGGACAGTGTAAGATCCTTATCTGCCACATCATCGCCATAGTGGTTCATATGCTTCCACAGAAGAATCTTTTCACTTGAAGGCATATCCTCCTTTTTCTCGACCCCGCCAGGATTCATAAAAACACCGTCAAAAAACTGACAGTACGGAATGTCGTTCCGAGTAATGATGATCCTTGAATGGATGTCGTCCTCCTTCACGATTCCGAAAGAGTATGAGTAGCTACGGATGTTTTGATCTTTCTTTTTCTTCATTATTTTTTCCTCCTATTTTCATTGAAACAAGATACAAAAAACTACTTAACAATATTATATCATAACTATTAACATAAATCAAATTTAATAAAGATAATCATAAAGTTTTTTCTTAATCGTATATAAAATGCAAGAAAAGGCCGGCATTAATGCCGGCTCTTTTCCTAGAAATCTTTAAAAGAACTTATGATTCCCATAATTCTTTCCTTTAACTCCTTATTGATGGAAAGTTTTGCAATGTGGTCTGGATCCCAGATCACACCAGAGGGCATTTCAACGATACAATAATCCTCATTATTCAACTTAACTGAGTAAGCTGTATCGTTGCTGCAGCGTTTGACGCAGATGGCGGGAGCAAGACCCCTCTTACGATTAGGTTTTGCCCGTTTTTTAATGTAAAGAAAGTTTGTTAATACAGCCATAGGCATACCTCCTAAAACAACAATCAACAGTGTCAATACAAATTATACCATAACAATTAACATAAATCAAATATAATAAAAAATATTTCAATTTATGAAAATATAGTGTATAATAGAAAAAGATAAAATAGGAAGGAAGATGAAGGTTGAGGATTTTAGCAATTGGAGATATAGTTGGAGAAAGTGGATTAAAAAAGGCAAAAGAGATAATACCTAATTTAAAAAGAGAAAAACAAATAGATTTTATTGTGGCGAATGGAGAAAACTCAGCTGGAGGTATGGGTATTACTGAGAAATTATTTAAGGAAATGTTAGCTATGGGTGTGGATGTAGTTACAATGGGAAATCACACTTGGGGCAAAAAGGATATTTTCAATTTTATAGATCATCCAAATCTAATAAGGCCTGCGAATTATCCTAAAGGTGTTCTTGGAAAAGGATATACTATAAGAGAGTGTAAAGGAAAAAGAATTGCTACAGTTAATCTAATTGGTAGAACTGATATGAATGTCTTATCAGAAAATCCTTTTGTAATGATAAACGATATTTTAAAAGAAATAGAAAATAAAGTAGATTATATAATAGTAGATTTTCATGCAGAAGCAACAGCAGAGAAGATTGCTATGGGATATTATTTAGATGGAAGAGTAAATATCGTATTTGGAACACATACTCATGTACAAACAGCAGATGGACAAATTTTAGAAAATGGAACAGCGTATATTACTGATATAGGTATGACAGGTCCTAAAAAATCTGTTATAGGAATGGAGGTTTCGGCATCTATAAAAAGATTTGAAACTACCTTGCCTGAAAAGTATAAATTAGCAGAAGGAAATTGTGTCTTAAATGGTTGCATTTTTGAGCTTGATGATAATACTTGTCGAGCAAGTAAAATAGAATTGTTAAATATGTAGAAAAATGACGAAAAAACACGATGAAAACTTCCTGTTTTTTCCAAAAAATACTAGACAACAGACTTAAAATATAATATAAATATACATGTTCAAAATGAAACAAAAAATTATATTTTAGGAGGCAGAAACAATGGAAGTTTTAAAAATCTCATCAAAATCAAATCCAAATTCAGTAGCAGGAGCAATTGCAGGTTTGGTAAAAGAAAATGAAAGAGCAGAAATGCAAGCAATAGGAGCAGGAGCCTTAAATCAAGCTATAAAGGCAGTAGCTATTGCAAGAGGATTTGTAGCTCCAACAGGAGTGGACCTAGTTTGCGTACCAGCGTTTGCAGAGGTTCAAGTTGAAGGAGAAGATAGAACAGGAATTAAAATAGTAGTAGAATCACGTGCTTAAAATATGTGATAATATAAATAAATTAAAAATGAGTTGCACTTTTAAAGTGTAGCTTTTTTAATTTATTTAAGATAAGTAAACCTTATATAAAGACAGCTAAAAAGGTTAAAATTAAAATATAATGGTGTTGACAAATAATATAAGTAAATATAAAATTATGACATAAAAGATTTAATTCTTAAAAATTAGGTATAAATAATGAAAAAAATGATAACAATTTACTAAAACATAGGAGGAACAAATGAAAAAAGAAAGAGGAATAACACTTATAGCATTAATAATAACCATTATTGTATTATTAATACTAGCAGGAATAACAATAAATTTTGTATTAGGAGACGAAGGGTTATTTAAAACAGCAAAAGAGGCAGGAGAAAAGTATGATGAAGCAGGAGCAAGAGAAAAATTAGAAACGGTACTGCTGAGCTTACAGGCAGATAAATATACAGACCCTAAATATAATGAAAAAGAATATATTGATAATAGAATAATAGAAAATAATATGAATATAAGTGGAGATTTAGCAATAGTAGATGGGTGGCAATTTAGTATAGATAGAAGCGTTCCAAAAATAGCAGCATCATTAGGAAAAGGTAAAGAAAGTAGCAATATAAATATAGCATCAGTTATAGAATATACAGAAAATTTTAAAAAGGGAACTATAACATTAACAATAACGTCAAAAGTAGAACTTAGTATAATAACGATAAATGGAGAAAATATATCTACAACCAATAACAATAATGGAACATATACTATAATAAAAAATATAGAAGATAATGGAACATATAGTGTATATGTAAAAGACATAAATGATGAATACAAATTAAAGAATGTGAAAGTATTAGGTATACAAAAAGATATAATTATATATACAATAGAAGATTTAATTCAATTTGTAGAAATAGTAAATAAAGGTGGAACATATGAAGGAAAAACAGTAACATTAGCAAATGACTTAGATCTAAAAAATGTGTGTTATAAAGTAGATGGGACAACTCAAAATGATATTAATTGGACACCAATAGGAACACAAACAAATCAATTTAAAGGAATATTTGAAGGAAACAATAAAGAAATAAGCAATATTTATATTAATTCTAGTAGTTCAAATCAAGCTTTATTTGGAAGTCTTGGAACAACAGGAATAGTAAAGAACTTAAAAGTAAGAGGAACAATTTCAGGAAGTAACAATTGTGCAGGAATAATTTGTAAAAATTATGGAAAGGTAGAGAATTGTGTAAATTATGCAAGCGTTACTACGAGTGGCAGTAGTTCAGGTGGAATTGCTGGACATAATTGGGGAATTATATATAGATGCATAAATAATGGAAACATTACTGCTACAAATGAAACTTCAGGTGGAATTGCTGCTACTAATGGGTATGGAGTAGATTTAAGATCGTTTATAATAGAATGTATAAATAATGGAAATGTAACATCATCTAGTTGGGTTTCAGCTGGAATTGCCGGATGTAATGGTGAACAGCGGTAATCATTTAGGCGGATATATTTGTAACTCTTATAATACTGGAACAATATTAGGAGGTAATAATAGAAGAGCTGGAATTGTAGGACAAATAAGATGTAAAGGTGGAGTAAGTTATATATATAATTGCTATAATAGAGGAAATGTTGCAGGGTGTCCTGAAATTCTTGGGTATATTTGGGATCCTGATGTGTCAGTTCCAGTATTTATTAACATTTTACTAAATAATTATGGAAAGTCAGATGCAACTGTAGAAAAATTAAATAAAGCATCTGATGTAGAACAAGCGTTAAAAGATACAGGATTATATAGAACAGGAGTATGGAAATTTAAAGACGGAAATATTGCATTAGATTGGGAATAACATTTTGCAGAGTTATTTGGGTAAAATAATATAGTTATTATAAATGAAAATATGAGTCGTAAAAGTTATACGATTCATATTTTTTTCTTGAAAAATGGGTATATTTAATATATGATGTATCTATATATTTTTAGGAGGAATAGATTTGAAATCGAGTTTTTTAAAATATATTTTTGTAATTGTTGTTATTGGACTGGTTGTATATTCTGTTTACCTTGTTTATGGAAAAAAAGATAATAATGCGAATGATTATGAAACAGTAAAAGTGTCTAAAGAGGAAGAAATAATTGATAATATTAGAATTCCAATAGTTAAATTTGATACAATAAATCCAATCCTTAGTAATAATGCACAAATTCAAAATATATCAAAATTAGTATATGAACCACTTTTAACTATAACTGAAGATTATAAAATAGAATTATGCCTTGCAAAAGAATGGAGTAAGGTAAGTGACGCAGCATATGTTATAAAATTAAAAGATAATGTAAAATGGAATGATGGAACTCTATTTACAGCTAAGGATGTACAATTCACAATAGATAGATTAAAAGATTCAAATGTTAAATCTATTTATACTAATAATGTAGAAAACATTATTGGAGTTGAAGTAATAGATAATACTACTGTAAGAATTAACCTTGATAGAGAAGTGCCATTTTTTGAATATAACTTAATATTTCCTATAATGTCATATAAATATTATGAGAATGAAGATTTTGTAGCTACTTCAAAAAATATTAATCCTGTAGGAACAGGAAAATTTAAGGTGGTAAATGATAATGGAAATGTCATACTAAAATTAAATGAAAATTGGTGGAATATTGAAGAAAAAGATTGTAAACTTAATCAAATTAAAATTATAAAATATGGAAATATGGGAGAAGTATATAAAGCTTTTAAAATAGGAAATATAGATATAATTAATACAGATAGCTTAGATATACAAAATTATATTGGAACTATAGGATATAATTTGAAAACTTATAAAGGAAGAGAGTTAGATTATCTAGCTTTTAATTGTAACAATGAAGAATTATCAAATAAAGAGATAAGACAAGCTATTTCTTATGCAATAGATAAACAAAACATCGTATCTGCTATTTATTGGGATAAATATTATATTGCAAATTTTCCACTTGACTATGGAAGCTACCTATATGAAGATGGAAAAGTTATATATGAATATAATATAGATAAGGCTAAATCATTACTAATAGAAAATGGATGGGAATTTAAGAATAAAACATGGCAAAAGACAAAAGATTATAGAACTTTAAAGTTAAGTTTTAATTTGGTAGTTAATTTTACTAGTGGAAAAAGGCTAGAAGTTGCAGAAAATATAAAGAATAGTTTAGAAATTTTAGGGATTAAAGTAAATATAATAAAAGCAAACGATGTAACGTATAAGAAATATTTAGAAAATAAAAATTATGATATGATTTTAACTGGAAAATATACAGCACTTAGTCCAAATTTATCTTCTTATTTTGGAGAGGAAAATTTAGCAAATTACAATAATGAAACAGCAAAACAAATATTAAATGATGTAAAAAACATTAGGGAAGAAAAGATCTTAAAAGAAAAATATAATAATTTAATTGATATTTATAAAGAAGATATGCCATATGTGTATTTATATTGGAATAGAAGCTCTTTAATTTGTAGTTCTGAGTTAATGGGGGATATAAAACCTAATAGGTATAATTTATTTTACAAAATAAATACTTGGTATAGGCAATGAGATGTAATGCTACGGCAGGCGAAAGCTTGCCGATTTTTCATATATAAAATAAATATATAACATTCAAAATAACCTTCCTAAACTTTTACAAAAAAATTACAATTTTACTAAAAAAATACTGAAAAAGTGTTGACATACGGAGGCAGGCGTTATATAATATTTAGGTATGTAGATTTGCGTTGAAGCGAAATGTGGCTACATCCTTACGGGTGGAGGGAACTTTCGTGGAGTATGTCTTGGCTTAGACCGGGCGGTAAGTTTTTATTAAAATAAGCACTTATCCCAAGAAAATCATGCAAAAACTTGGGCTTTTTATATGGTGATATATGAAACACCAGGGTGCGTTTATAACTTGCCAAGGTACATTTTATTTTAAGGAGGGAAAATACTTATGGCAACAACAAACAATATTGTAGGAAGCGAAAAAATCAGAATAAGATTAAAAGCTTATGATCACGTTGTTTTAGATCAGTCTGCTGAAAAAATAGTAGATACTGCTAAAAGAACAGGAGCTAAAGTTTCAGGTCCTATTCCATTACCTACACAAAAAGAAGTTGTAACAATTTTACGTTGTCCTCATAAATACAAAGATTCAAGAGAACAATTTGAAATGAGAACACATAAAAGAGTTATTGATATTCTTTACCCAACACAAAAAACAGTTGACAATCTAATGAAATTAGAATTACCAGCTGGTGTTGAAATAGAAATCAAATTATAATTTAGAAATTTTAAAATTAGGTTAAGGTTAAAAACCTACAACAGAAAAACCATGCTGGTTATAATATCAGCCAATAGTTAGGAGGAAAAATAATAATGAAAGCAATCATTGGAAAAAAAGTTGGAATGACACAAATATTTGATGAAAAAGGTGTAGTTATTCCAGTAACAGCAATTCAAGCTGGACCTTGTGTAGTAGCACAAGTAAAAACAGTTGAAACTGATGGATATAATGCAGTTCAATTAGGATATGGAGAAGTTAAAGACAAACATATTAATAAACCAGAAGCAGGACACTTTAAAAAGGCAGGAATTGAAAACAAAAAACATTTAAGAGAATTTAGAGTAGATTCTATTGATGTTCAAGTTGGAGATGAAGTAAAAGCTGATGTGTTCGCTGCTGGAGACAAAATAGATGTTCAAGGAACAACTAAAGGAAAAGGTTTCCAAGGTGTTATTAAACGTCATGGACAATCAAGAGGACCTATGGGACATGGTTCAATGTACCATAGAAGACCAGGTTCAATGGGACCAACTTCAACACCAGGAAGAGTATTTAAAGGTAAAAAACTACCAGGACATATGGGAGTTCAAACAGTTACAATACAAAACTTAGATGTTGTAAGTGTAGATTTAGATAAAAATGTATTATTAGTAAAAGGTAGTGTTCCAGGAGCTAAAGGTGCATTACTAAAAATTAGACCATCTGTAAAAGTGGTTAAATAGAGGAAGGAGGATTTAAGATGCCTAAAGTAGATGTATATAATATAGAAGGTAAAAAAGTTAGCGATATTGAATTAAATGAAGCTATATTTGGAATTGAACCAAATGAAGATATCGTACATAGTGTATTAGTTAATTATCTTGCTAACCAAAGACAAGGTACACAAAGCACAAAAACTAGAACAGAAGTATCTGGTGGTGGTAAAAAACCTTGGAGACAAAAAGGAACAGGTAGAGCAAGACAAGGTAGCATAAGAGCACCTCATTGGGTAGGTGGTGGTGTTGCATTAGGACCAAAACCACGTAGCTACAAATATAGAGTTAATAAAAAAGAAAGAAGACTTGCAATTAGATCAGTACTAAGTTCTAAAGTTTTAGAAAATGAATTAGTAGTAGTTGATGCAATCGATTTCAAAGAAATAAAAACAAAAAATATGGTTAATGCTTTAACAAATTTAAAAGTTGAAGGAAAAACATTAATCGTATTACCAGAAAAAAATGAAAACGTACAAAAATCAGCAAGAAACATTGAAGGAGTAAAAACAAGTTTAGTAAATACAATAAATGTTTATGATTTATTAAAATATACAAATCTTGTAGTAACTCTTGATACTGTTAAAAAATTAGAGGAGGTGTACGCATAATGAGACCAGAAGATATAATTTTAGAACCTGTTGTTACTGAAAAAAGTAATGACGGATTACAAGCTGGAAAGTATACCTTTAAAGTAAACAAAAAAGCTACAAAAGTAGATATAGCAAATGCTGTTGAAAAACTTTTTAGTGTAAAAGTTGTTAATGTAAACACACTTACTGTTAAAGGAAAAGAAAAAAGAGTAGGAGTACACGTTGGTAAAACATCTGACTGGAAAAAAGCTATTGTTACAATAGATACAAACCCAGGAGATAAAACATATTTAGCCAAAGGTGGAAAAGTAACTAAGATTTCAAAGAAATATAAAGATTCAATTGAAGAATTTATGGGGGCATAAGCTTGGAAAGTTATGATTTGAAAAAAGAAGCGAAAATCTTATCACTTGTAACAAATCATATAATTCAAGGAAAAATAAGCCAACAGAAGAGCAGATTGAAATGATAATAAGATTAAACAATGAACTTTATAGAGGTCATACAAAAAATAACAAAGAATCAGAAAATGAGGATTCTAGAGATATCGAGAAATAACTCGGATAATAAAAAATATCTGTAAGTAGAGCAGGAAAAAATCTACTAAATAAATTTAAAGGAGAGAATTAGAAATGGCAATGAAACATTTTAGAGCCTATACACCTTCTAGAAGAAATATGACAGTTTCTACATTTGAAGAAATTACAAAGAAAACTCCTGAAAAATCTTTACTTTCTAAAAAGAAAGAAAAAGCAGGAAGAAACTCTTATGGTAGAATAACTGTTAGACATCAAGGTGGAGGTAACAGACAAAAATATAGAATAATTGATTTTAAACGTAATTCAAAAGATGATATGGTAGCAACTGTAATTGGTATAGAATATGATCCAAACAGAAGTGCAAATATAGCATTAATTGAATATGAAGATGGAGAAAGAGCATACATACTAGCTCCAGTAGGCTTAACAGATGGAGACAAAGTAGTATCTGGACAAAAAGCAGATATTAAACCAGGAAACTGTATGCCAATCGAAAATATACCAGTTGGTACATTAATTCATAATATCGAATTAAATCCAGGTCAAGGTGGAAAAATGGTAAGAAGTGCAGGACAAAGTGCACAACTTATGGCTAAAGAAGGAAAATATGCTCACGTAAGATTACCATCAGGAGAAATGAGATTAGTTATGACAAGATGTAGAGCAACTATTGGTACAGTTGGAAACACAGACCATGAAAACGTAAAATTAGGTAAAGCAGGAAGAACAAGACATATGGGAATTCGTCCAACAGTTAGAGGATCTGTAATGAACCCAGTAGATCACCCTCATGGTGGTGGTGAAGGTAGAGCACCAGTAGGACGTCCAGGACCACTTACTCCTTGGGGTAAACCAGCTCTTGGATATAAAACAAGAAAGAAAAATAAACTATCTAATAAATTTATTGTTAAGAGAAGAAAATAAGCTAATAGCTTAAAAAATAGATAGTAATTAATTTATAACACTCTTAGAAGAAAAGGAGGAAATATTTAATGTCAAGATCAAGCAAAAAGACACCATTTATTGCACCTGAATTATTAAAAAGGGTTGAAGCAATGAATGAAACAGGTAAAAAAGAAGTATTAAAAACATGGTCAAGAGCATCTACAATATATCCACAATTAGTTGGACACACAATAGCTGTTCATGACGGTAGAAAACATGTTCCAATTTATATAACAGAAGAAATGATTGGACATAAATTAGGTGAATTTGCACCAACAAGAACATTTAAAGGTCATGCAGGAGAAAAAGCATCAGCCGTTAAGAAATAGAAGTTAGGGGTTTAAGGCCTCGAAAAAAGGAGGGAACAAAAAGTGGAAGAAACAGTACAAACTGCACAAGCAACTCTAAAGTATGCTAGAATTTCAGCAAGAAAAGTTAAAATAGTTGCAGATTTAATAAGAGGAAAAAATGTAAATGAAGCATTAGCAATAGTAAAATTCACACCAAAAGCTTCATCTGATATAATTGAAAAATTATTAAAATCAGCAATTGCAAATGCTGAAAATAACCACAATATGGATGGAAAAAATTTATATATTTCAGAAATATATGCAAACCAAGGTCCTACTCTAAAAAGAATAAGACCAGCAGCAAAAGGTTCAGCTGTTAGAATTAGAAAAAGAACCAGTCATATAACAATCGTATTAAGTGAGAAAAAATAGGAAGGAGGATTTTTAGCATGGGACAAAAAATGCATCCACATGGATTAAGAGTTGGAGTTATTAAAGATTGGAACTCAAAATGGTATGCTGATAAGAAAAACTTTAGTGATTACTTAGTAGAAGACCATAAAATCCGTGAATATGTTAAGAAAAAATTATTTATTAGTGGAATTTCTAAAATTGAAATAGAAAGAACTGCTAAATTTATTAGAGTAAATGTTTATACAGCAAAACCAGGACTAGTAATAGGAAAAGGTGGACAATTAGCTGAAAGTTTAAAAAATGATTTACAAAAAATGATAGGTAAAGATGTTAATTTAAATATAGTTGAGGTGAAAAATATTGATTTAGATGCACAATTAGTTGCAGAAAATATTTGTGCTCAACTTGAAAGAAGAATTTCATTCAGACGTGCAATGAAACAATCTATGCAAAAAACAATGAAAGCAGGTGCTTTAGGAATTAAAACTTCTGTATCTGGAAGATTAGGTGGAGCTGATATGGCAAGAACTGAATTCTATAAAGAAGGTACTATACCACTTCAAACACTAAGAGCAGATATAGATTATGGATTCTATGAAGCAAATACTACATATGGAAAAATAGGTGTTAAAGTTTGGATATATAAAGGTGAAGTTCTTCCAACTAAAAAAGAGAAAGTGGAAGGAGGAGAGTTCTAATGCCATTAATGCCAAAAAGAACAAAGTTTAGAAAACAACAAAAAGGTAGAAATAGAGGATATGCCTCAAGAGGTAATGTTGTATCTGATGGAGAATATGGTCTTCAAGCTACAGAAGCTGCTTGGATTACAACAAACCAAATAGAAGCTGCCCGTGTTGCAATGACACGTCACATTAAAAGAGGTGGTAAAGTTTGGATTAAAGTATTCCCAGACAAACCAGTAACAACAAAACCAATTGGTACTCGTATGGGTAAAGGTAAAGGTGCTCCTGAATATTGGGTAGCTGTTGTAAAACCAGGAAGAGTATTATTTGAAATTGCTGGTGTACCAGAAGAACTTGCAAGAGAAGCTATGAGACTTGCAGCAAATAAACTACCAATTAAAACAAAATTTGTAAA
The DNA here is from genome assembly GCA_948896235.1 of uncultured Clostridia bacterium. GTDB lineage: Bacteria > Bacillota > Clostridia > TANB77 > CAG-508 > RGIG8482. The sequence goes on along the minus strand of CAQUUC010000003.1, from coordinate 84,043 downwards.
AAGAGAAATTGAAGTAGGTGGTGATAATGATGAAGATAAATAAAATAAATGAAATGTCTTCACCAGAACTTGAAAATGAGTTAAGTGAATTAAAAACTGAATTATTTAAATTAAGATTTAGCTTAGCTACTCATGGATTAGATAACCCAATGAAAATAAAAGAAGTTAAGAAGGATATTGCAAGAATAAAAACAGTTTTAAGACAAAGAGAATTAGCAGAGGCTAAAAAATAGACTGTACAGGAGTTATATTTGTTTTTAATATAAGTTAAAAATAAATATATGAAAAGTACAAAATTCTTCGAATATTGAGAAAGGAGAAAAAGAACATATGGAAGAAAGAAATCTTCGTAAAGTTATGGTTGGAACAGTAGTGTCTAACAAAATGGATAAAACAGTTGTAGTAGCTGTTAAAACAAATGTTAAACATGATGTTTATGGAAAAATCGTAAAAAGAACATATAAATTAAAAGCACATGATGAAGAAAATGCTTGCGGTATTGGTGACGAAGTAAAGGTAATGGAAACACGTCCACTTTCAAAAGATAAAAGATGGAGAGTAGTTGAAATTACAAAAAAAGCAGTAATAAAATAGAAATATTAAAAAGTAAAGAAGGAGGAAGAGACTAAAATGGTACAACAACAATCAATATTAAAAGTAGCTGATAACACTGGTGCAAAAGAAATTATGTGCATTAGATGTTTAGGTGGATCATATAGAAAATATGCAGGTATTGGGGATGTTATAGTTGCTTCTGTTAAAAGTGCTACACCAGGTGGCGTTGTAAAAAAAGGAGAAGTAGTTAAAGCTGTAGTAGTAAGAACTAAAAAACCACAAAGACGTGCAGATGGTTCATATGTTAGATTTGATGAAAATGCTGCTGTTATAATTCGTGATGACGGTAATCCAAAAGGAACACGTATATTTGGGCCAGTAGCAAGAGAATTAAGAGAAAAAGAATATATGAAAATATTATCACTTGCACCAGAAGTTCTTTAATATAAGGCTTCAATAAGCAAGTTAATAAAACAAGACATTTATGTCGTTCAAAAACCTTAAAATGCAAAGAAAAAGAAGAGGTGAAATAAATAATGAATATAAAAAAAGGTGATACAGTTAAAGTTTTATCTGGAAACGATAAAGGTAAAACAGGTGAAGTTTTAGAAGTTATACCAAAAACAGAGAAAGTTATAGTAAAAGGTATAAATATCAGAAAAAAACACGTAAAGCCTAGAAAACAAGGAGAAGAAGGCGGAATTATTCCAGTAGAATGTGCAATACATTCAAGTAAAGTAAATGTTGTATGCCCAAAATGTGGTAAATCAACAAGAATAGGAATTAGTGAAGAAAAAGATCAAAAAGTTCGTGTTTGTAAAAAATGCGGTGCAAAATTAAAATAGGGAAGGAGGATTTAAAAACTTATGGAAAAATTAAGAGAACAATATGAAAAAGAAGTAGTTCCAGCATTAATGAAGAAATTTAATTATAAATCTATTATGCAAGTTCCAAAACTTGATAAAATAGTTATAAATATCGGTTTAGGAGAAACAAAGGATAATCCTAAAGCATTAGAAAATGCAGTTAACGATTTAAGTATTATAACAGGTCAAAAACCAGTTATTACAAAAGCTAGAAAATCAATAGCAGCATTCAAATTAAGAGAAGGTGCAAACATTGGATGTAAAGTTACTTTAAGAAGTGAAAAAATGTATGAATTTGCATACAAACTATTTAATGTAGCTCTTCCAAGAGTTAGAGATTTTAGAGGAGTATCAGCAAACTCTTTTGATGGTAGAGGAAATTACTCAATGGGTATAAAAGAACAACTAATATTCCCTGAAATTGAATATGATAAAGTAGATAAATTAAGAGGTATGGATATTATATTCGTAACTACAGCTGAGTCTGATGAAGAAGCAAGAGAATTGCTAACTTTATTAGGAATGCCTTTTAAAGCATAAAAGAAGGGAGATAAGATATTATGGCTAAAAAGTCAATGATAATAAAACAACAAAGACCACAAAAATACAAAACAAGAGAATATAACAGATGTAAAATATGTGGTAGACCACACGCTTATATTAGAAAATATGGAATTTGCCGTGTATGCTTTAGAAAAATGGCACATGAAGGAGAAATTCCAGGAGTAAAAAAAGCAAGTTGGTAGAAAGGTCTGGCTATGCCAGAATAGAAATATTAAAAGAAGAGTTAAAAAGTATAAAATTCTTCAGATTTTGAAAAGGAGGTAAAAAATAGTATGAATATTACTGATCCAATTGCAGATATGTTAACAAGAATTAGAAATGCTAATACTTCAAAACACAAAACTGTTGATGTTCCAGCTTCAAATGTAAAAAAAGCTATTGCTGAAATACTATTTAAAGAAGGATATATCAAAGCTTTTGAAGAAATAGAAAATGAAAATCAAGGAATTATAAGAATTAGTATTAAATATGATGAAAAAGGAAACCGTGTAATTGCAGGACTTAAAAGAATCAGTAAACCTGGTTTAAGAGTTTATGCAAATAAAGAAGAATTACCAAAAGTTTTAAATGGTTTAGGAATTGCTTTAATATCTACATCAAAAGGAATAATGACAGATAAACAAGCAAGAGAACAAGGCATAGGTGGAGAAGTCCTAGCTTATGTATGGTAATGAATAAAATTATAATATATAAGTATGCCAAAACAAAGTTATTGAAATAAAGTTTCAAAAATAGAAATTAAAGAGGTGAAAAATAAATGTCAAGAATAGGAAATAACCCAATTACTGTACCATCTGATGTAGAAGTTAAAATAGATGGTAAAGTTATAACAGTAAAAGGACCTAAAGGAACTCTTGAAAGAGAAATACATAAAAATATAGATATAGCTATGGAAAACAATGTTATTAAAATTACAAGACCAGATGATGAACCATTTAATAGAAGTTTACATGGTTTAACAAGAACATTAATTAATAATATGATTCATGGTGTAAAAGAAGAATTTACTAGAGAATTACAAATTAATGGTGTTGGTTATAGAGCACAAAAACAAGGAAATAAATTAGTAATGAACTTAGGATATTCACATCCAGTAGAAATAGAACAACCAAACGGAATTACATTTGATGTTCCAAACCAAAATACTATCATAGTAAAAGGAATTGATAAAGAATTAGTTGGTCAAACAGCAGCTGTTATAAGAACAAAGAGACCACCTGAAGTATATAGAGGTAAAGGTATTAAATATGCTGAAGAAGTAATTAGACGTAAAGAAGGTAAAGCAGGTAAAAAATAGAAATTAAGACCTATATCTAAAGGCTAAAAGAAGAAAAAAGACTTGGAATAGATATTAAAAGTAAAATTAAATTTTAGATTTTAGTTTAAGTATCAGAAAGGAGAAAAAAATGGTAGGAAAGACAGATAGAAAATTTGAAAGAACAAGAAGACATATTCGTGTTCGTAGAAAACTAAGTGGAACTAAAGAATGTCCAAGACTATGTGTATATAGAAGTAATGCAAATATATATGCACAAGTTATTGATGATGTAGCAAAAGTAACACTTGCAAGTGCTTCTACACTAGATAAAGAAGTTAAAGAAAAACATTCAAATAAAGTAGCCGCTCGTGAAGTAGGTGCATTAATTGCAAAGCGTGCTTTAGAAAAAAATATCAAAACAGTAGTATTTGATAGAGGCGGATATATTTACCATGGTATAGTAAAAGAATTAGCAGAAGCTGCTCGTGAGGCAGGACTTGAATTCTAATTAATAATGAAAATTAGTGATTAATAATTGATAATTATTTAACTATTAAAGAAGGAGGTATAAACCATAGATGGAAGAAAATACACATGAATTAAAAGAGAAAGTTGTAGCTATAAACAGAGTTGCAAAAGTTGTAAAAGGTGGTAGAACTTTTCGTTTTAGTGCTGTTGTAGTAGTTGGAGACGAAGCTGGACACGTTGGTGTTGGAAATGGAAAAGCAGCAGAAGTTCCAGATGCAATTAAAAAAGCAATTGAAGACGCTAAGAAAAACTTAGTTACAGTTCCTGTTGTAGGAACAACAATTCCTCATGAATATGTTGGAAAATTTGGTAGTGCAAATGTTATGTTAAAACCAGCTGCAGTTGGTACTGGAGTTATAGCAGGTGGTAGTGTTAGACCTGTTCTAGAACTTGCTGGATATAAAGACATTAGAACAAAAGTTATTGGAACAAACAATCCAAGAAACGTTGTTTATGCTACAATTAACGGATTATCAAACATGAAGACAATTGAAGAAATAGCTAAAAAAAGAGGAAAGAAAGTAGAAGAAATACTATAAAAGTTAATAGAGAAGAATGAAAAAATTAAGGAGGTGCACTAAATGAAATTAGACGAATTAAGTCCAGCAGTTGAAAAACAAACTAGAAGAAGAGTTGGTCGTGGAGTTGGTTCAGGACTTGGAAAAACTTCTGGAAAAGGACATAAAGGACAAAAAGCTAGATCTGGTGGAGGAGTAAGAAGAGGTTTTGAAGGTGGTCAAACACCATTATATAGAAGATTACCAAAAAGAGGATTTACTAATATTCATGCAAAAGATTATGTTGAAGTAACTTTAACAATGCTTAATAAATCAAAGGCAGAAGAAGTAAGTGCTGAAACATTACTTGCTGAAAACATCATTTCAAAAGTAAATGATGGTATAGTAGTTCTTGGAACCGGTAGTCTAGATAAAAAACTTACTGTTAAAGCAAAAAGATTTACAAAATCAGCTGCAGAAAAAATAGAAGCTGCAGGTGGAAAGATTGAGGTGATTTAATTGTTTAAAACAATCAAAAATGCCTTAAAAACACCAGAAATAAGAAAAAAATTAATATATACATTAGTATTAATTGTTGTTTTTAGATTAGGATGTTTTATTACAATTCCAGGTGTAGATGCCTTTGCATTAAATGAAGCAATGGGATCTGCAAATGGAGTTGCAGGACTAATTAATATAATTTCCGGAGGAGCTTTTTCAAGATTTTCTATATTTGCAATGACTATAAGCCCATATATTACTGCATCAATTGTTATACAATTACTTGCTATGGTAATACCAAGTTTAGAGAGACTTGCAAAAGAAGGTGGAGAAGAAGGAAGACAAAAAATGAATAAGTATACAAAAATGCTTACAATAGTTCTTGCTATTGTAGAAGGATTGGGAATATATTTATCATACAAGTCTTCAGGAATATTCATTAATCCAGGATTTTTAACAGGATTTATAGTTACATTATCACTTGTTGCAGGTACAGCACTATTAATGTGGTTAGGTGAACAAATTACAAATAAAGGTATAGGAAATGGTATTTCAATAATTATCTTTATAGGTATTGTTTCAGGATTACCAAGTGCTGTTACAACATTATGGAATTTAATGATGGGAACAGGTGTATTTAGCACAACAGGATTATTAATAGCACTTGCTATTATAATTGGTGCTATAGTATTAGTTGCAGGGGTAGTATTTGTTCAAACTGCTGAAAGAAGAGTTCCAGTACAATATGCAAAAAAAGTACAAGGAAGAAAAATGGTAGGAGCACAAAATACTCATATACCATTAAAACTTGCAATGGCAGGAGTTATGCCAGTAATTTTTGCAAGTAGTTTTATGACATTCCCAGCAATGATTTTACAAATATTTATAAAAGATATTGCAACCCAAACTGGATTTTGGGCAGGAGTATATAAATTTTCAATAGCAACATCGACATCAGATGTTCCAGTAGGTTACTCTATTGCTAATGCTATTATATATTTATTACTTATTGTTGGATTTACATTTTTCTATACATATGCAACCTTTAACCCAGCGGAAGTATCAAATAACATTAAAAGGAATGGTGGATTTATTCCTGGAATTAGAGCTGGAAAACCAACAACAGACTATTTATCTAGTATAATTTCAAAGATAACATGGTTTGGAGGTTTCTTCTTAGCTGTAATTGCAATTTTACCAATGTTATTAAGATTTACAGGATTAAATATTGCATTTGGAGGTACATCTATATTAATCGTAGTAGGTGTAGCACTAGAAACAGTACAACAATTAGAATCACAACTTGTAATGAGACATTACAAAGGATTCTTAGAATAAAAGAAAAAGCGGTCGTATTAAAAATACAGGCCGTTTTTTTATTTTAAATAGTAAAAATAATAAGATTTAAAATAATATAAATTCAAATAAGTATCTTTATTAAATAGAATAAAGATGGTATAATGTATGAAATAAATGTATAGGAGGATATAATATGCAAAAAGAACTTGAACTTAAAAAAACTTCTCCAACTTTTTCTGTACGGATTGATATAACAAATACAGAAAAAGAAATAACATTTATTGGAAACGGTGATAAATACACAAGCGAGTTGTTTTTTAAAGTATTAAGAAGATTAGAAGAAAGAATGGAACGATCTGAAAACTATACAGAGACGTTCTATGATGTGGAGAATACAAGTGACAACAAAATAGAAATTCACATATCAAGGGAAGATACTGAACAACTTTTGCAAGCCATTTTGTTACTGTAGATAATAAATGGATAGATACCTATCGTATTATGAGGGTATCTATTTTTTATTTGAGTTAAAGAACTTATATGTGATAGTATAAAAATATTTACAAAAATATTCTTTTATGATATTATCACTATAAATTATTAGGAGGACTATTGATGAAGAAACCGTTAATTATTGCTGGATTTGCAGGGATAGGAAAAACAACATTAGCAAGCAAATATAAAAATGTAATTGATTTAGAATCTAGCATATATAAATGGAATAATACGGGACTTGAAAATATTCCAGTTGAAGCAAGAAAAGGGATAATAAGAAAAGAGAATGCTAATTGGCCTAATAATTATATTGAAGAAATAAAAAAGCAAGGTTTATACTATGATATAATATTAGTTTGGATACATCCTGATGTTTTAAAGATATATGATGAAAACAATATAGATTATGTACTTTGTTATCCAGATAAGGATAGTTTAAAAATATACGAAAAAAGGTATATAGAACGAGGAAATAATAAGGAATATATAGAAAAAGTAATAAATACTTACGATATGAGGTTAAATCAATTTAAAGAAAAGAATGTACTTAAGATTATTTTAAAAGGAAATGAAACTCTAGAAGATTATTTGTTAAATCATAATTATAAATTAGTAAAGAAGGATTAAAATATGGAACATTGGACGGTTGAAGATTATAAAGAATATAATAATAAAGTAACAAAAAAAACGAAATATAGAGCTAATAAAACATCAGTTGATGGACATACATTTGATAGTAAAAAAGAAGCAGAATACTATTGCAGTTTAAAAATGAGATTACAAGCAAAGGATATAAAAGGCTTTTGCTTACAACCAATTTTTATGCTAGCACCAGGACTTAGATATAAAGCAGATTTTATAGTATTCAATAATGATAACACTACAGAAGTTATAGATGTTAAAGGCTATAAAACAAAAGAATATATTGCAAAAAAGAAAGTTTTTGAAGAAAAATATAACTTAAAAATAACAGAAATTAGTTAGATGGATTTTATTAAAAGTTCGTGAATTATGGTAAAAATTATAATTTATTGACAAATGATAAGTAGTAATATAGAATTTATACCATAGATAGATAAAAAGTAAATAAACAAAGGAGGAAAATCTAAATGGATAAAATTAATTTAAGAAACATATATAGAAGTAATAATGGTATAACATTAGTAGCACTAATAATAACTATAATACTTTTATTAATTTTAGCAGGAATAACAAATATATAAAAAAATGCAGTAAAATCAGTAGTTTGCCGATTTGCTGCATTTTATTTGTTATTAGTTTGTTATTGACCAAGTAAGTTTTAATAGGTCTTACGAGGTTTTTCTTTCAGTTTTTAGTACATAAATTTTTCCTACTTTAAAGGTTACCATTTTTATTGCTTCGATTTTTTCTTTAATAGAAATATGGTTATAAACATCATTACCTGTATCACCGTTTTTGTGTCCAAGTATAGAATTTATTATTTGCGGTTTTACATTAAGTCTTTGCAATTCTGTTTCTAGTCCATGTCGACCACAATGTGCTGTTTTTCCTTTTATAAATTCGTGTTTATCTATAAATTTATTGTTATAATAATTATTATAGTCTGCATAAAATAATCTTTTTCCATTTTCTTTCATAAATAAAAATTCATTATTTGGATCATAATATTTTTCAAAAATAGGTTTGGCAAGTGGATGAATAGGAATTTCTCTATTAATACCATTGTCGGTTTTTAAGCCTCCTATAAAATAGTCATCTTTTAAATGAATATTTTTTGTGTATATAAAGCATAATTCTTCAGCACGACATCCAGTATAGTTTGCTAGTAAGAGGATATCTTTTACTAATTCTTCTTTTTCATCTTCAGGTTTTATATTCCATAAGTATTGTATTTGCTCGTAAGTGAAAGGAGTCCTTTTAGATGTACTACTAGTTGGTGTTTTCTTTATATGTTCTGCATAACATTTATCTATAATATCTTCCTGGAATGCATATTTATCCATATTCTTATATAGTTGCACCATTTGTTTTATAGCACTAGATGTTTTGCCAGATTCTTTCATATAATTTTGAAAGTCTGATGTTCTTAATTCTCTATATATAACATCATACAATCCCTCAGAATTATGATATGCGGTCAACATATTTCTTGAGTTATGATAAGCATATTTGTTTTCAGGTTTTATATGTTCTTCTAATTCTTTCTTTATTTCTTCTTTAGTAGGAAATAATTCTTTTTCCATTTCTTCAAAAACTTGCTTGAAAGAATAATGTCTTTTATCTTTTCTATGTATAGTTGATTTTTTACTTTCGACAGGAACTAAAGGGTATGGCGTATCAGTTCCTGGAAAGCAAGTAAAGATAACAATACGATCATATCTAGTTTTATCTATTTTTAATGGGGTAGGGTTCTTATTCCAATTTTCTAAACAAACAAGAGCATCTAGATCAGTTTCAAATGTATCTATATCGAGATACATTGGTTTTCCCTTTTCATTTTTACCTATTAGCAGTCGGGAAGCATAGGGCTTATATCTTCCTTTTCCTAAAAAAACAACTGTACCTGTTCCGTTTCTTCTTCTATTAAATTTATTCACAAAAAAACCTCCAATTTTTCATAATAACACTTGAAAAATGAAGGTATTTTGTATATAATACAAGAGTATTCACTTTTCATAGTGTTTACCGTTGGGGATAATAATGTGTTGTGCTGCGAAACTCAATAACATTAATATTCCCATCATTTTTTTATGTTACTTCATTTATTTTCTTTAGTACAGTTTTATTTCTATATAAATCATTATCTGCAAATCTAATTGAGTAAATATTATTATCTTTTAAGTACATAATAGCATTGTAATTATTAGACTTTAATCTAAAGCCAATGGTATTTTCTCCATCAAGAGTATCTAATGAATCATCCCTTACTATATCATAATTTGTAATACCACAATTTCTAATTATTTCTAAGGTATTCTTTATATTATCTGCAGACATATAGTCTTTTAGTGCTGCATAATTAGAGCTTGATTTACTACTATTACTAGAATTCATTGCAATAACGACTATGCCAATTATGATAATAATTAAGATTATTCCTGGTACTATACCTGTAATTGATTTACTCATAACTACATTCCTCCTTTTCTTTGAAAAGCACTTTTATTTTGAGATAAAACTACTTCTCCTATAATTTTTACTCTGCTTAGTTCCAATTCTTCATATTTTGAATTCATAAAATAAAGTTTACATATATTTGCTTCAGAGAATATCTTGGCTATTTCATAATAAGAATCGTCTATTAGTAAAAGTACGGTTTGGCCATCTACAATATTTTCCTGTAATTGTATAACCGCTATATCATCTGGCCCTAAAAGAGGTAGCATCTTATCAGTAATGGCCTTTATAGCAATATAGTTTTCTTTATTACTATATTCAAATGGAAAGTAAGATACTTTATACATAGGAACTTTAGAAATACAATATAAAGGTATTCCAATATTATTTGGAACAGTTACAATGTTTTTTATTTGTTGATCTATTTCTGTTATAATATCAAAAAGTTTTTTTGTTTTAGAGTTAGATCCATAATTGTTTTCTATAAAGTTATTAATTTGATTGATTACAGTTGTATTATGTTCTTCTTGCTTAATAAGTATTTCAAAAATAAAATCCTTATCAATATCTTTAATATTTAAGTTATCTATATCAGATTCATAGTTTTTACATATATTTTGTGCCACGATTTCTTTAGATGACATATTTGAATTCAAATATCCACATACTTGCATTAGTTCATCATAATTAGTAGCTCCGCCTGATGCTTCAGCAATTTTTTCTAAAATCTTTGGAGTAGGAGGGGAAGGCAACTTATTATTTATATACTTTGATAAATAGCTTCTTCCGACACTAGCAGCATTAGCAAAGTAAGTTATATTTCCATATTGTTTTGCTATCTTATTTAAAATCTTACTAAATTTTTCTTGATTAAACACTTTGAAACCTCCTTCAAGAACTATTATATAACGGAGTGAAAAAAAAATCAACAAAAAATGTGAAAAAAAAATACAAAAAACTATTGACATTATAAAAGCATAAGTATATAATGCAAGTGTGAAAAAAAAACACACAAGAGAGAGGAGAGATAAAATGGAGGCAATTATAGAAAAAGTGAGGGACCTAGTAAGAGATAAATTCCACGATAATATCTCATACTTTGCAAAGGATCTAGGGTTAGGAAGAGAATATGTGAGTGCAATTTTAAATGGAAGAATAGCTCCAGATGCTCCTAAATTCTGTAACGCAATAATTACATATTGTGAGAAAGCTAACCTCAACTATAAGGACTACATAAAAATCACATAATTTTTTTTAAAATAAGTGTGAAAAAAAAGCACAGGAGGTTGAAATGAAAAAAATAAAAATCGCAGCACAACACATTATTAAAGGAGGTAAACATGGAAGAAGAATTGAAACCGGTTGATACACTTACGCCGTATCAAGCTGGAAAGATAATCCGTTCAAATGCAGAATTTATAAGAGCAGGATTAAGAGCAGGCAGACCAGAGTTTTTACAATTTGGAAGTGCAGTTCCACCTAAAAAACCAGGGGGAAGATGGACTTACAAAATTATTAAAAGTAAATTTTTAAAGTACGCAGATGTACTACAAGGAAGGGAAGTGAATACAAGTGAAAATTGTAAATAAGAAGAAGTTTATAGTAAGAGTAGTTGAAATAATCATAATTTTAGCAACTATTATTTTAACAGCATTAGCAATAAAATATGCTAGCCAAATAAGAGGATATAAAGGTTTTGGGGGAGAATTTTTAATTCCTATAATTAGCTTAATGATAATTCTTATTTTAGAAGAATATTTAGAAAGTGAGGACAAGAAAAATGAAAGAAACAATAGAAGATAAACTACACAATTGTTATATTTGGCACATTATAACATTGGCCACAATGAAGTATAAATTAAAAAATTTGAAAGGGGTGAGATAAGTATGATGGGAAAACACACTGAAGAGGCACAAAAAATAAAACAACTAGAAGAAACTATTGTAGCAAAGAACAAAGAAATTAAAGACATAAAGTTTAGTGTCGCAGATGTTTTATTACAAATAAGAAACTTAAATGAATCTAACAATTACGCAGATCCAAGCGTAAAAAGAAGAAAAATATCAGAATTATGTACTGATACAAGATATGAACTTCTTATAGATGAAATAGATAGTTTCTATGGCAATGAAAAGAAAAAGTCAAAAATAATAGAACTACCAAATACCGACCAAAGTAATAAATAGTTCTATAAAACACTTATATAAATGCTCTATTTTCATTCTAACATATAGAAAGTTGGAAATCAAGGGCGGAAAGGTAGGAAATATGAAAAAATGTCCAAAATGTAATGGACCACTTGGAGATAGACCAGCATTAAGCCGCAGAGATGGAAAAACAGATATATGTTCTAATTGTGGATTTATGGAAGCAATGGAAGATGCTCAAAAAGCATTTGAATTAAAACAAAGTCAAAGGCCGGTGATTAATAATGTGTAGTAATCCAAATGGATGCGATTGTCCGAAAGCATATAGTTGTGAAGGATGTTATTGGAATAAAAAAGAAGGGAGAAAATAGTAAATGGAAATAAAAATATTTAGTTTAAAATTGAAGAATTTTAAAGGAATAAAAGACCTAGAAATTAATTTCAATTGTCAAAATACAAATATTTATGGAGCAAATGCAACAGGGAAAACAACAGTATTTGACGCGTTTAAATGGTTGTTTTTTGATAAAGATAGCAATGATAGAAAAGATTTTAATATAAAAACATTAGATAGTAATAATAAGCCAATACACTTTTTAGAGCATGAAGTTGAAGCAATATTAGTAATTGATGGTGTAGATATGACTTTTAAAAAAGTATTGCAAGAAAAGTGGGTTAAGAAAAGAGGTCAAAGTGAACAAGAATTTTCTGGACACGAAACTAATTATTGGATTGATGAAGTACCAGTAAAAAAGAAAGATTATGAAGAAAAAATCAATAGTTTAATTCCAGAAAGCCTATTCAAATTAATTACGGATCCATCATACTTTAACAATCAATTGAAATGGACAGAAAGAAGAGAATTATTAATAAATATTTCTGGAACTACGATATCTGATGATGAAATCTTGGATTCTAATGAAGATTTTGAAAAGATAAAAGAAAACTTAGAAGGTAGAAGCATAGATGATTATAAAAAAGTAGTACAAGCAAAAATAAAAGACCTAAATAGAGAGAAAGAAACAATACCTGTAAGAATTGATGAACTTACAAATACATTAATAACAGAACATAATGTTGATTATAAAAAAATAGAGGAAGAAAAAGAAACAGCTAATAAACAATTGCAACAAATTGAATTAGAAATGACAGATGTACAAGCAAAAGCAAAAGAGAATATGAAAATAGCAGATCAATTATCAATAGCAAAAAAAGAATTAGCAGATTTTAAATTAAAAAAGGAAACTGAATATTCTCAAAGATATTCTTTAGATTTGATTAATTTGCAAAATGAAAAAAGAATAATTGAAAGCAAGATAAGATATAGACAAGATGAAGATAGTGAGAGATTATTAAAAATCCAACAAGACCAAAAGAGAAAAGAAGAATTATATAAAAAGTGGGATGAAGTTAGTAATACAAAACTAGAATTTGATTCAAATTCATTTATATGTCCCGCTTGTAAAAGAGAATATGATGCTGACAGAAAACAAGAAATCCAAAAGCAATTTGAAGATAATTTGAATTTACATATAAAAAGCGAACAAGAAAATATAAACAAGGAAGGACAGGCTATTAATTTACGACTTGATGAAAATACTAAGGCTAGAGAAAAAATACAACAAGAAATTCCAGAACTAAATAATAAACTTAAAGAAATCAATAACAAAATTACAGAAATAGAGAAAGCAAAAGAAAATGATAATTCTTTTGATGTAACTTCGCTTCCAGAATATAATAACAAAACCAAAGAAATTAAAGAATTAGAGGAAAAAGTTAAGAACTTAACAAATGGAGATATATCATATTTGCAAAATAAAAAAGCAGAGATAAATGAAGAAATCAACAAATTAAATAAGATTTTAAATGAAAAAGAAACACAAGAAAAAACAAAACAACGTATTGAAGAATTGCAAAATAAAGAAGAAGAAATTTCAAAACAGATTCAAGAATTAGAAGGACAACAATATGCATTAGAAGAATTTACAAAAACAAAAGTAGAATTATTAGAGAATGCAATAAATAGTAAATTTGAATTAGTAAAATTTAGATTATTTGATACACAAATAAATGGTGGTCTTGTAGAATGCTGCGATACATTAGTAAATGGTGTTCCATATGCAGATGTAAACAATGCTCATAAAATACTTGCTGGATTAGATGTTATAAATACATTAATTAAATTTTATAATACTTCAGCACCAATATTTATTGATAATAGAGAATCAATAAATGAAATTGACAACATAGAAACACAAGTAATTAGCTTGATAGTAACAACAGATTCTAAATTAAGAATTGAGGTGTTATAAATGAAATTAGAAGAAACAAATCATAGTTATTATTGTGAATGTTGGGAATCCCAAAGAACGTCAGAATATGAAAGTTGGATAGATTTTAAAAAAGAAGGATTAGATTATGACTTTGATTATAATTTACTATTTAGGTTTGACATAGATTTTCATGATGATCCAGAAGATGAACGTGTTGGAACATATACACTAAAATTACATCATGCTTTACAAAGACATGGATATGAACAATGGCATGCAGTAATTCACAATATAACTGAAAGAGACATAAAAGAAATAGAAGAACATTTAAAGAAAGCAAAACAACATTTATTGGAAATGTGGAAAGAAATTGAGGTGATATAGAATGAGCTTAAGTTTATATAATATAACGAATAAATTTGTAGAATTAATGGACAAAGCACAAGAGGGAGAACTATCAGAAGAAGAATACAATGAATTAGGAAATGAATTAGCATTAGAACTACAAAATAAAAGTTCAAATATTATTGGATACATAAAAAATAGCGAAAGTCTGTTAGAAGCAATGAAGACAGAAGAAAAAAGGCTTTCAGATATAAGAAAACAAGGAGAGAAAAAACTAGACAAGTTTTATCAATATGTAAAAGAAAATATGGAACGATTAGGATTAGAAGAAATACCAACAGAATTAGGAAAATTGAAAATTACAAAAAATCCTATGAGTATTGAAATAGAAAATGAAGATGAAATACCATCAGAATTTAAGAAAGAAGTAACAACAACACAAGTTGATAAAACGGCAATAAAGAATCACTTTAAGGATACTGGTGAGATAGTACCAGGAATAAGAATAATCAATGATAAGACAAGTTTAAAAATAAAATAGGAGGAAAAAAAGATGAATAATGAAATATTAAAAATATCAAGTAAATCAAATCCAAATGCTGTCGCTGGAGCAATAGCAGGAATGATAAAAGAAAAAGGAAGGGTAGAAATGCAAGCAATAGGAGCAGGAGCGTTAAATCAATCTATGAAGGCCGTTGCAGTTGCTAGATCATATGTAGCTGCTAGTGGCATTGATTTAGTATGTGTACCTGCTTTTTGCATAGTAAAAGTAGAAGGCGAAGATAAAACAGGAATGAAAATTATTGTTAAGGAGGCTAAATAATATGAGTAATGAATTGGTGAAAAAAGAACAAACAGAAATACAAAAGCAAGAATTAACAGCAAGTGAGAGATTTACTGGAATGGTAATGAAAGAATTTCAAGGTAATATTGGAGCATTAAACTTAAATGAATATCAAAAACAACTTATAAGAGGGTATTTCATAGGAATTGACAATGCATTGAAAAAAGCTGAGGAAGCAAGAGTAAATAAAAATAGTTGGAAATCAACCAAAGAAGATGATAAAAATAATCTTCCAATTACTTGGCAAAATGTTAATATGAATGATTTAGCAATAGCGGTTGTACATCATGCAAAACTAGGATTGGATATGCAAATACCTAACCATTTAAATGCAATACCATATAAAAACAATAAAACTCAAAAATATGATATTGGATTTTTAAAAGGATATAAAGGACTTGAATATATTGCAACGCAATTATCATTATATCCAATTAGAAATATAATTGTCGAACTAATATATTCAAATGATGTTTTTGAAATAGTAAATAAAGATAATATTACTAGATACAATTTTATAATTAAAAATCCATTTGATAGAGGAGAAATAATAGGTGGATTTGGATATATACAATATGTTGACGAATCAAGAAATAAAATAATAACCCTTTCTAAAAAAGATATTGATAAAAGGAAACCAGCATATGCAGCAGCTGAATTCTGGGGGGGAGAAAAAGACAAATGGGAGAATGGCAAAAAGGTTGGAAAAGAAAAAATTGATGGTTGGTATGAAGAGATGGCTAGAAAAACTATTGCTAGAGCAACATATAATGCTGTTGCAATAGATCCTAAAAAAGTAAATGAAAGTTACGCATATGTTATAGAAACTAATGAAAATACTTATGAAAATGTAATAGAAGGACAAGTTGCTGAAGAAATAGAAGAAAATGCAAACAAAGAATTAATAGATATTGAAACTGGAGAAATACAAGACATTGAAGAAAATGCATCTGCAGAAACAAATGTCGAAGAAACTACAAAACAAAATGAAAGGCCAGCATTTTAGTGAAATTAAAAGTATTAGGTAGCAGTTCAAGTGGCAACTGCTATCTAATAGAGGCAAATGACAATGAAAAATTAATATTAGATGCAGGTGTTAATTTTAAAATTGTTCAAAAAGAATTAAATTTCAATTTTAATGGAATTGAAGGAGTATTAATAACTCATGAACATATGGATCATTTAAAGTATGCCTCAAATTTTGCTTTATATGGAATAGATATATATGCATCTGAAGGGACATTAAAAAAACAAAATTTAACTGGGCACAGATTTAAAATTATTAAAGCATTGCGACAATTTGAAATTGGAAATTTTATAATACTTCCATTTGATACTCAACATGATGCTGCAGAGCCATTGGGATTTTTAATTCAATATAAACTAACTGGCGAAAAACTTATGTATGCCACTGATACATATTATATTAAATATAAATTTAATAAATTAAATTATTTACTTTTGGAATGTAACTACAATAAGGAAATAGCAAAAGAAAATGCAAAAAATGGAGTAATAAATAAGACTAGATATACAAGATTATTAGAAAGTCATTTTAGTTTAGATAATGTAATAAAATTCTTAAAATCTAATGACTTAAGTTATGTAAAAAATATTATACTATGCCATTTATCAGATACAAATTCAAATCAAAATATAATGCAAAGCAAAGTATATGAAGAAACAAATATAAATACAACAATAGCAAAACCAGGATTGAATCTAGAACTAAAGTTATATCCATTTTAATGGAGGTTTATATGAACAGTATAAAAGCAATAACTCAATTAGAAGAACTAAAAAGAGACAGGCTTAGTTTTATACAAAATGATGATTCTGATGAAATTTATTTAAATGATATAAAAGCCATTAATCTTGCAATAAAAGCATTGAAAAAGTGTCCAGATATACAAGATAGAACATTCAATTGTAGAATGTGTGGAAAAGAACTGAAGACATGGAAAAGTATTCAAAAGGGATTTGGACCTATATGTGAAAAGAAGTATTTAAATGATGTATATAAGAATCAACAAGTCTCTGTTGAAGCTATTATAAAAGAAAGGAGAGGTAACAATGGCAAGTAAAGATGTTTATTATTTTAGTCACGATGCAAATGCATTATCAGATCCAAAAATACTTGCAATGAGATGTGATTATGGATTAGAACGGATATGGATTATATTGGGCCATATTAGAAATGTTAAGAAATGAATCTACATATAAGTTGCCTCTCAACAAAACTACATATAGGGCAATAAAAATGCAAACAGGAACAAGTATTGATATTCAAGAGTATTTAAATGATTGCATAACTGAATATACAGATGGGGAAAGTGGAAATGGACTATTTAATACTGATAATAAGTGCTTTTGGTCAGCAAGTTTATTAAGAAGAATGGAAAAATACGAAGCATTAAAAGAAAAAAGAAGTGAAGCAGGAAAAAAAGCAATGCAAAATAGATGGGGAAATAAGCAAAGTAATAACAAAGTTATAACAAAACCTAACAAAAAAATAAAAGGTATAAGTAAAAATAACAAAATTATAACAATGTTATCAAAAAAGAATAACAAAGTTATAACAAATGCTATAAAAAAATATAACAATGTTATAGCAAAAAATAACAAATTAAATCAAAATAAATCAAATCAAATTAAATTAAATAAAATTAAAATAAAAGAAATGAAATCAATCTATCCTTCTAATCAAAAACCGAAAGAAAATAAAACATTAGATGAGATGATGGATGAGACTGAAAAGATGGAATTTGAAAGACTTATAAACAATTGTGAAATGCACATTTTTTCCACAGAACTTGCAATTGAAATAACCGAAATCTTAAAAGAAATGTATATGCATCCAGATACAAGAGAAAGAATACAGGAAATAAATTCTAAAAAATTATGTTATGCATTAAAGAATTTCGCTATTGCAAATACAAAGTCAAGAATACAAATACCAAAAGCATATTTTAAAAAATGTGTATTGTCAGCATTAGATCAAACTGAATTAAGTCAGCAATATGATGCAGATACAATAATGGATGAAATATCTACCTATGAAGGAGGATAAATAAATGGCCATAAAGGAAGATGAATTAATTTCTAGAAAATTAAAAACTTGCGAAAATTGTGAATGGTGTGTTCCTACGTTAAATAGTGAATTTCCACATTGTTTATTAAAAGGAAAACAAACTCGGACTATTTGAATATTGTGATTTATTTAAAACTAGAACAGGAATGCACATTAGTATGTAGGAGGAAAACAATAATGAAAGACATAGAAGAAATTAAAAGAACTCCAGGAATAGTTATAAAAAGGGAAGGACCAGATGGGTTTGGTGGTTCAGTATTTCCAATTGAATACAAAAATGGAAAAGTTAAAGTAATAAATGATATTGATAAAACATTGCATTTCATTTTTAGTTGGGGGTGTGGATTTGAACATTTAAGTGTTTCTACACCAATAAAGACACCAACATGGGATCAAATGTGTTTCATGAAGGATATATTTTGGAAAGATGACGAAGTATGTATGCAAATACATCCAAAAAAAGAAAATTATGTTAATAATATGCAGTATTGCTTACATATTTGGAGACCTATTGATAAAGAGATACCAACGCCGCCAAATATAATGGTAGGTTTTAGAAAGGGAAAAGAATCAGAAGATTTAATGGAGTTGATAAAGTATTATGAGGATATGCCTAAATGGAAACAGTAAATTTTAGAAACAAACACAACCTATAAAAAAATATACGAAGGAAAGGTGGAAAAATTATGGTAATTGAAGATATGCAACAGTCATTAGAATTACTAAAAAATATAAAAGATTTTTTCTTCAACCTAGAAGAAACAGAAAGAAGATTAATAACAGAACTATCTAATAAAGAAGCAGAATTTTGTGATATACGACACGAAATAGAATTTAGTGAATTAAATGCAATAGAAATTATGAAAATATACAAAATGGAAAAGAAAGTATTACAGGAAAGAAGAATAATAAAAGACAAAATAGATTTAATAAGTACAATAAGACCTTATGTAAGTAAATTTATAACAAAAGGAATTTGTGCTGAAACAGATATAACTATAAAAAACATAGAAACATTAAAAAGTAATCAAGAAAATAGACAATATACGCCAAGAGTATTACAAAATTTAAAATGTGCAAAGAAAAAGAAGGAGGAATAATTAATATGGATGATTATAGAAAAATTCAAGAAATGCAAAGGATAAATAGAATTAAAGAAAACAATGATTGTTTAACTTGTGAAGTTGTAATAACAAGAAAATTTAAAGAAGCACCAATATCCATTGTTCAAGGAAATGGTGGACCTATTGAAATGGCACAAATGGTAAAAACATTAACAGATGTTGCTGAATCATTAACAAGAGAATTTCCAGAAATAAAGGAAATTATCCCTTTGTTAAATAAAGATAATGGAATGAGAACAGCATACAAACAAGTTGAAAGTTGGGGGAGGTTTTAGAATGATAATAGTAAGTCAAGATAGAGATACAGCAATTAATTTTGATAACGTAGAAATAATAGGGATTGGAGATCCACTAGAAGATGATGATGGAAAGTTTAAAATACTTTGTAATACAACAAGTGACAATCAATATACTATTGCAAAATATAAGTCCGAACAAAGAGCAAATGAAGTATTAAAGCAAGTTATAGGAAAATATGCACAATTCTTTGAAAATAGAAATAGAGATATTATAATGCCACCAAAAGTATATGAAATGCCAAAGGAGTGATAAAGATTTATGAAAGAATTAAACAAATTAAGAGAATTATTGGAAAAAAACAATATAGATTATACAAATAAATCAATTATTGGAGAAAATGATGGTATAGATATAGACTATAAAGATTATGAAATATCTGTAATAAGTCATCCATTTTCTTATGGTGGAAATAGAGGACTATTGGAAATAATGGCATCATTTATAGAGAACGAAGTAAAAGGATATTTAACAGCAGAAGAGGTCATGAAAGAAATAAAAACATTAGGAGGATTATTACAAAGTGAACAATCAAGAGCATTGGAATATTGAAAAGTATAAGGAATATTTACAAGGTAAAGGAAAGAAAGTTTTAGATGGTGGAAGAAGTAAATATGGTGCAGTAAAAACATCTGTAGATGGACAAACATTCGATAGCAAAAAAGAGGCGGATTATTATTGCGAATTAAAATTGAGGCTGCAAGGCGGAGACATCAAAGGTTTTTGTTTGCAGCCTATATTTATACTAGCACCAGGATTAAAGTATAAGGCAGATTTTATAGTGTTTCATAATGATGGTACAGCAGAAATAATTGATACGAAAGGGTTTAAAACAAAAGAATATATAGCAAAAAAGAAAGTATTTGAGGATAAATACAATTTAAAGATAAAGGAGGAATAAAAGTGGAAAACGAAGAGGAAATTGTAAAAGGTAAAATGCAAAGAATTGCCAAAAAAGTAAATGATGAATTACCAGAGGGTTTTGGTTTTATTGTTTTGAGTTTTGTATTTGGACATCCAGGACAAATGATGTATGTATCAAATGCTAATAGAGAAGATGTAGTGCAGTCAATGAGAGAATTTATTGAAAAAACAGAACAAAATTATGGCAATGATACAGGTAAATATTAAAAATACATAAAGGAAAAAAATGATGATAAAACCAATAAGTGAGAAAGAAAAAATATATAAAGATGAGATATGGAAAAAGATACTGAATTCAAAATATGAAGTGAGCAATTATGGAAGGTTTAGAAAACTATATAAATATAACTATAGATATTTAAAAACATTTAGAAAAGGATCTTTACAGATAATTAAATTAACAATTGCAGGGATCGGAAAAGATTATAATGTGGGCAAGTTAGTTGTTGAATCTTTTGTTAGAAAATTAAATGATGATGAAGTTGTATATCATAAAAATGGCATAATATCAGATAATCAATTATCAAACTTAGAAATTACAACCAGATCAGAAGCGGGAAAAAGAACAGGATGGCAGTCTTGTAGAAAAAGTGTAGTAATGCTTGATAGTGATGGAATTATAGAAAAAATTTACAAGGGAACAAGAGATGCTGCAAATAATTTGTTTATAAGCAGGCAAACAGTAAGTGATTACTGCAATAAAAAAGTAAAAAGACCAATGTATCAGTTATATTGGGCAGATGAATTAATAGAAAAGGAGTAAATGAAACAATGGGAAAACCAGTTCAAAGAAAAAGACATAAAAACAAAACAATAGTAACCTGTGAAAATTGCATAAATTGTATGTACCAAGAACATGGAGATATGTATTGCGATGAACACGATGAATTTGCTTATGTGTATGATGAGTTTTGTCCAACTAAAGATTATATGTGGTGCAATGGAAAAAAATTTATAGAAAGGTAGGGATACGAATGAAGTTTTATGATAAGGAACTTACTAGAAAAAGCGAAGAAATTAACAAAATAATATGGATATTAATTATATTTATAATATCATTTTTGTTAGGATGTTTTTCTATGAATCTAGAAAGCAAAAAACATATTGAAGAATTAGAAAAAGTAATAGAAGAAAAACAAGACAAGATTGATGAACAATTTATTGAATTAGATTCGTTAAGAGAAACAGTTTATATGTACCAAGTATATGGAAAGTAGGTGTTACTAATGATTAAGTTTGTATTAGGTTTATTTATAGGAGCATTTATAGGAATTTCACTTATGTGTTTATTACAAGTAGCAAAGGATGATGAAGAATGAAAATACATATATACAGAAAAAAGAATAAAAAATCAATATTTGAAAAGACAAGAATATCAATCTCTTTTAAAGGCAAAAATCAAATTCCATTATTTATGGTAGTTAGAGAATATTATAATAAAAAAACAAATGAAATTGTTTTTGCAGAGATATTATTTGAGATAGAGTAGGAGGAATAATATGAGTTATGCTAGAAACAAAAGAGCAAAAGAAAGAAGAAAAGCAAGAATAAACATTGCAGATATAGAAAAATTACAAGAGCGAAGAAAACAAAAAATACAAAGAGATAATTTAGAAAAAGAGGAAAAAATAAAAACTCTAATCAAAATAGAAGAAGAACTAGGAATTACATTAGTACATGGAGCAATGACATATAAATGTGAAGAATGTGGAAAGTCATGGGAAATGTGGCTAGAAATTGGAGTAGAGGGTAGAGAAAAAATAATGCCTTGTCCATTCATAATTAGATGTAGGTGTGGAGGGACAGCGGTACATATAGACTGGCAAAATGATATATATTTACCAGAGCCTAGACCACTTGGAGAAAATATGAGTTATTTCAAATTAGATAGAGAAGGACTGAAAAAGAAAGATGTTAATGCTTGTGGAATACCAATATTAAGAAAGGAGGGATAACATGCCAACAGAAAATAATATTAAATTTGGAGATGGAAGATTACTATTAAAAACAAATAATAGTGAAATTATGCAAGAACTAATGGGTTATGAATATAAAGAGGAAAACAATGATGATAAAGCAGATGCAATGAGATATTATGCAGAATCATTACAAAATGGAGTTACATTTACCATAGATAAGGCATCAGCTAGAAGATTATACAAAATGGTGGGTTTAGAAACAATTACAAGAAAGAGATTTAAAAAGTTACTAATGAGCTGCGGACTGCAGAGAAATGATGCAGAAATAATTGCAGAGACTTTTCATAATAATAAAATAAGGTATACGCCTTTGGCTGTACAAAATGTTATTGAAACAATTATTAAAGAAGCAGAAAAAGAAGGGAAAATGTGATTATGAAATGTGTAGGAAAGTAGGTGGAGAATAGAAAAATGAAAACGGAGGCAACAAAACAGCTAGAAAAATTGCTAAAAGGTAAATTTAAGAGTGGTAATGACTTCTTTGTTTTTGAATGTACAATAGGTTGGATGGGCAAGGAAATTGTAGATTGTATTATGTACAACTGCCAAAGAGAAGTTTATTGTTATGAAATCAAACAATCAGTAAGTGATTTTCATAGCAAAAATAAATTAACATTTATAGGAAATAAAAACTATTTTGTAATGCCATATAACTTGTATGAAAAAGTAAAAAATGAATTATACACTAAAGAAGAATATAGAGATGTAGGAGTATATGTATCAATTAAAAGTACGGATACTAAAGGTTTTACCCTTGAACAATGGAACGAATACAACCTAAGGAGACAAAACGGAATATACGAAAGTGGATTTGATGAATTAGTTATTATTAAAAGAGCAAATAGACGAGAATTGAGAGCAGATAAAGAAGTAATATTGTCATCCATGTTAAGAAGTATGCAGAGATAAAGTCTATAATATACCAAAGGAGGAATAACAAATGTTAGTGTTACCAATAAAAAAACAATGGTTTGATATGATCGTAAGTGGCCAAAAAAAAGAAGAATACAGGGAGATCAAACCTTATTATGACAGCAGATTTAGGAAATATATGCCGAGACCTACTAATTTTAGAAATGAATATATAGCAGCACAGTTTTTTATAGTGTTTAGAAATGGTTATCAATACAACTCTCCATCAGTTAAATGTAGATGTGTAGTAGACATTGGAATAGGTAAAAAAGAATGGGGAGCAATACCAGGACAACGATATTATGTACTAAAAATATTAGAAATGATGGAGGTGCGAAACTATGAAGGAAGATAAAGAAGATGTAAAAAGAGAAAATGCAAAAAAGTTTTTAGAGAATATGGCTAATACTATACAAAAGGCATACATAGAAAGAGAGAATGAATATTTTAATTTAATGTCTACAATAGCAGAAAATTCAAAATATTCTAATGCTATAGGAACGGCTATGATGAAACTTCCTATGGATGCACAAATAGAAATTTTAAAGCCATTAGCAAAGTCAGCAGAAATATCAAAGAAAATATGCGAAAGATATGATATTGAAGTGGAGGAAGAATGATAATTGATTTTTTTACTGGAAAAGAAGTTAAGTTTGATTATACCTGTGATAGCTGTAAATATAACATAGGTAATAAAAAAGAAAACGGAAAAGTATTAGATGATGTTATTTGGTGTGATAAATACATACATTACAGATATAAAATGAACTGCAGTTGTGATTACTATAAATTTAAATATGAAGGAGGTACAGAAGAATGAAGTGTACTGATAAAGAATGGCAACATTGCCGAGTAGAAAAGATGGGGTGTCCAGGATGCTATTATGATGAAGCAGAAAAGGAAAAATTATTCTATATTTTCTTAGACATAGATGGTGTGTTAAACAATATGGAATATTGGAATGAGTGTTTTGAAAGACATCAAGTAAAAGGTATTATGAGTATGAACTGCTTTCCTTTTGATCCAAAATGTTTAAATAACCTGATGAAATTAAGCCAAGAATTGCAGAAACAAAATTATGTTGTTAAGATAGTATTAAGTTCGACTTGGAGATTGAATCAGATGGATATTGGAATAGTAAATTCAAGGCTTGCAGAATATGGAATGCGAATATTTGCAACTACAATAAGTTTAAGTAGTGGAAAAAGAGGACTAGAAATAAAGGATTTTCTTGAAGATGAACAATATGGGAAAGCTGATAATTATTTGATTTTAGATGATGAAATAAAAGATATTGCAGAACAATTTGAAGAAAAACACATTATACATACTAACTTTAATACTGGATTTAATAATGAAAAGTTGGAAGAAGCAATGAAGAAATTGAACAGCTTTGAACAGTAATGAACAGTTGTAAATTGTAGGAGGTATTATGCAAGTAAATATAAATGGAAAGATGGAAGATATAAGTGCAATGCTAGTAGGAGCAGAAAGATATGCGTTGGGTAGAAGAACATATATAGTGCAATGGACCTGTGAATTTATAAAGAATAATTTACATCTGATAACTAATAAGGACAAGCAAGTAATAATAAGAGACATAGAAAGTCCCATTAGTTATGGAGATGAATGCGATAAAGAATGTTGGATTAAACTATTAGAAATATTAAAAAAGGAGGGGCAAACAGATGAGAAAATTAGGAACACCAGAAAATCCGTGTAGAAGCAATAAGGAAATAAATAGAATAATAATTGGAATGCAAAATTGTAATATATATACATTAAAAACATTTGAAATATCTGAAGAAAATTTGGAACAAGCAAAGGCAAGAAATGTTGCATTTGTTGGACTAGCTGTAGCATATTGGACTACACCTTCACTGCCAGTAGCTGCTGCAAAAGTAAAAATGGAGGAAAACATAGCAGAAATAAGAATAGATAAACATACAAAAGTGCCAATGAATTTAGATGAAATTGCAAAACACATAACAGAACAATTTAATGTAAATGCAGATGTTTTTGAAAAGCAGTTTTCTAAAACGGCAGATCAATTTAAAACAAAATATTTAGGGAGGTTTAATTAAATGGGAGAAGATTATTATTCAATGGATCGCGAAGAATTAATTGAAAAGTTAAAAAGCAGAGATGAGCAAATAAAAGATATGAGATGTAAAGTAGACTGTATGAAGGCAGATATGGAAAAAAGAATGATTGAATTTTATGAGTTTGAAGAATTAAAAAATAAAAATAATTTGAATGAATCTACAATTAAAGAACTAAAAGAAACAATAGTGTTAATGAGTGTGAGAGCATTTGGAAGTCAAGAAAGCATGTTTAATTTATTCAAAGATATTGATAAAAATCTAAATATTTTGAATAAAACTTTGTGTGGCAACAATAAACAAGGAAGTACAAGGGAGGTAAAAGGAAATGGCTATAATAGACCAAGAATATGATTTGAAATTGGAGAAAGGAAAAGCTGTATGCTTTGATTTTGATGGAGTAATACATAAATATTCAAGAGGTTGGCAAGATGGTACTATATATGATGAACCGAATACAGAAATGTTAGATTTAATTTTACTATTACAAAAATTAGATATTCCTGTGTTTATATGTTCAACAAGAGATCCAATACAAATAAAAGAATGGTGGAATAAAAATATCCTTTATCCTAAAAGTACCCTAACTGGAGCAGGAGATAAATTTTGGAACAATACAGAATTTGTAGGAATTACTAATAGAAAATTGCCAGCACAATTATATATAGATGACAGAGCTTATAAATATACTGGACAAACAGTAAAACAATTCATAATAGATAATTCGAATTTAATTAAGGAGGAACAGATAAATGATTGAAAAAGTAAATCCAATGCATCCAGATAAAATAGCAGATAGGATAGCAGGAGCAATAGTAGATTTAGCATATACAAAAGAAGATAATCCAAAAGTTGCAGTAGAGGTTTTAGTAGGACATGGAAATTGTAAAATCATTATAGAAAGTTCTGTTGTGTTTAATGAAACAGATATATTTGATATTGTATATAGAATCACAGAAACCAATGATATAAGAGTTGAAATAATATTAGCAAAACAAGATGACGAACTTGCAAAAAATCAAGAAAATGGTGTTAGATGTGGTGATAATGGTATTTTTAAAGGAATACCATTAACTGAAGAACAAATGCAAATTTCCTATTTGGCCAGACAAATATATGAAAAATATTCGAGTGATGGAAAATACATTATAAATCAAAAAGAAAACAAGTGCATAATTTGCCAAAGTAAAGCAAATACAGAAGAGTTAAAAAAGATATATCCAACAGCCATTATAAATCCACTAGGAGATTGGACTGGTGGAATTAATGTAGACACTGGTGCTACAAATAGGAAACTAGGATCAGATATGGCAGACAGTATAACAGGTGGAGGATTACACGGTAAAGATTTATCAAAATCTGATGTGTCAATAAATATATATGCATTTCTTAAAGCACAAGAAACAAAACAACCAGTAGAATTATGTTGTGCTATTGGAGATGAGAAAATAGACGGAAGACCTTATAGTGAAATTGTAGATATAGCAAAAAATTATATAAACAAAGTAGGAGGATTTGAAAAACTTGCAGAATGGGGTTTGTATTGATAGGAGGTAATGAAATGCCAAAGAAAAAAGAAACAAAGCAAAATGAAAAGCCTAAAATAGATAATAATGCAGAAAACCAAGAAACAACAAATCAAAAATTAGGATGGGTACAAATATTATTATTGTTAGGCAAACCTTTATGGGATGCACAAAAGAAGAAATGGAGAGTATTGAATGGATATCAATCAGTATTGGGAAATTCAAATAATCAAATGTTTTTTGAAGTAACTTTTACAGATAGTCCTTATTGGGAAAATTTTATTGAAAAACAATTATATGTGGATATTCCTAAAGAACAGGAGGTAAAGGCAGCAAATGGAGACAAAGGAAGCGGTAAGAAAAGCAAACGAGCTAAAACAGAAGATGAAAAATAAGCAATATATCCAGGTAAGAAAAGATAATACAGATAGTTATGGGTATATTGAAGCAATAGATACATTAGTAAGAGAAGTGAAGATGTATCAAAAATAAAATAGGAAATATTGTAATATATATCAAAGATCATAGAATTATAATTTATCAAAATTTATAGCATACAATCTACCTAAGAAGAAAGAAGGTTTTTGTATGGGTAAAATAGAAATTTCTGAGAGAGAAAGTGAAATATTAAGTTTAATAGAACAAATTGTTACTGATGGAGTAGCAAATGGCATAAAAAAGGGGATTGAACAAGCTAGAAATGAAGAAAGATTGAGAGAAAAGATAACATATGATACCAGGATAAAGAACACAAGACTATTATTAAAAAATTATAGAAACTTCGTAAAGGCTTGTAAACAAGCAACATTTACAGAAAAAGATTTAGAGACTGCAACAGTAGAAGAGGTATTGGATAAAATATTCTGTCAATCTTATGATGAAGTAACCGTAGTTCAGTCTATACTAACATCTAAAAAAAGAACAGAAATTATATTGACACATATAAAAAGAATTATAAATTTTTACTTATATGAAGCAGATCAAAGCAAAAATGAAGAAAAAAAGCGAAAAGCTCATATATTAAATGACTTATATGTTATTGGAAAATACAAACCAAAAATAAATGTGATGTCCGAAAAGTACCATATAAGTGAGAGGCAAATTAGAAGGGATGCAAATTCCGCAATTGAAGAAATTGCAGTGCTTATGTTTGGCATTGATGGTATAAGAAAAATGTAATTTTTGAATAACAAAACTTGTCCAAAACTTGTCCTTGACATGTCATTGTCAATAATTTATAATAATAACATCAAAAAGTATGTTAAAAAAATAAATCCCCTTTTATTTTTTGAAATAATATAAACAAAACGAACTTGTAAATCGGTTTTTACAGGTTCTTTTTTTATGCAAAAGAAGGTATTTAATATGAAATATGATATGTGTATGAGAAGAGAATGTAAAAATTGCTATAAGCAAGTTGAATGTTTTAAGAAAGAAGGAAAGCTAAATGAATCTAAAAAAAGTGAAAATAGGGGATTTAAAAATAGCAACATACAATCCCAGAAAAGAATTAACAGAAAAAGACAAAGAATATCAAAAGATAAGAAATAGTATTATTGAATTTGGATATGTTGCACCAATTATAGTTAATTCAGATATGACAGTAATAAGTGGACATCAAAGGCTTAAAGTTTTAAAAGACCTAAAATATGAAGATATAGATTGCATAATAGTTGATTTTGACAAAAATAAAGAAAAACTATTAAATATAGCACTCAACAAAATATCTGGGGAATGGGATTATCAAAAGTTAGAAAGCATATTTAATGAACTAGAAAATAGTAATATTGATTTATCATTAACTGGTTTTGATGATAAAGAAATAAATAAATTTATAAAAGAAACAGAAGAATTGATTGCAGAAAACGAAGAAGTAAATATACTAGATTTTAGTGATGAAAAGTTCAAATGCCAATGTCCTAAATGTGGATTTATGTTTGATGTAAACAAGTGAGGTGAGAAAAAATGGCAGAATATGAGTGGTATTTAAGTGATTTGAAAAAAGTTAAAAAAAATAATTATAAGGTTTTTTCTTGTTTTTCTTGTGGTGGAGGATCAAGCATGGGATATAAATTAGCTGGATTTGATGTTATAGGGAATTGTGAAATTGACAAGAGAATAAATGAAATATATATAAAAAATCATAATCCAAAGTATAACTATTGTATGGGAATACAAGAAATGAATAAACTAAAAGATTTTCCAGATGAACTATATAGATTAGATGTATTAGATGGTAGTCCTCCTTGCAGTACATTTTCAATGGCAGGTCAAAGGGAAGAAAATTGGGGAAAAAGTAAAAAGTTTAGAGAAGGCCAAGCAAGTCAAATATTAGATGACTTGTTTTTTGAATTTATAGATTTAGCTGCAATATTAAAACCAAAAGTTATAGTGGCAGAGAATGTAAAAGGGCTTATAATGGGAAACGCCAAAGGATATGTTAATTTAATAATAAAAAAATTTGAGGATATTGGATATAAGGTACAATTATTTTTATTAAATGCTGCAACAATGGGAGTTCCACAAAAACGAGAAAGAGTGTTTTTTATTGCTACTAGAAAAGATATTCAATTCCAAAAGCTGATATTAAATTTTAATGAGAAACCTATAAAATATGGCGAAATTAAAGATAGTGAATACAAACCTTTTGGAAAAGACACAATGATATACAATAGATGGAAAAAAAGAATAAAGAATGATTCTAATCTAGGAGATACAGTAAAAAGAACAGAGAATGGAAAAATAAGTAGCTTTAATACACAATATTTAAAAGATGATAGAGTTCCAAATACAATTGCAGCAGGAGGAAGCTTACCTGTTAGATTTGATGTTCCAGGATATGCAACAGAAAGAGACATTAAAATTATTCAAACATTTCCACAAGATTATGACTTTTTAGGATCTAATGTGCAATATATTTGTGGTATGAGTGTACCACCAATTATGATGAAAAAAATAGCGGAACAAGTAAAAATACAGTTACTAGATAAATTGTTAAAGTAAGGTAGGTGGGTGATATGATGTGATAGAAGATAGTAACAAAATTTCCAAGATAAAAAGAGACTATAAGGCAGGAAAAACCTACAAACAAATTGCTGAAAAACATGGTGTCACTTACAATGAAGTCATTTACTTAGCAAGAAAATTACAATGGAAAAGGGAAAGTAATTTAAGTAAAGTAAAAAAAGGAAATCAAAATGCAAAAGGAAACAAAGGTGGTCCAGGAGCAGAAGAAAGAAACACGAGGGCATTAAAAACTGGAGAATATGAAACTATATATGACGACCTACTAACAGATGAAGAAAAAGCAATTATGCAACAAAAAGAATTATATGATAAAAAATATCAAATA
The DNA here is from genome assembly GCA_948896235.1 of uncultured Clostridia bacterium. Lineage (GTDB taxonomy): Bacteria > Bacillota > Clostridia > TANB77 > CAG-508 > RGIG8482. Next base: position 53,464 of record CAQUUC010000003.1, on the reverse strand, counting down.
ATGTCTGAAATAAAAATATTATCAATTAGAGAAAGACGAATATTAAAGAAAATACAAGACCTACAAAGTGGCAAAGAAATGAGTATTGTACGAATGTCAAAAAGTTCATCCAATAATGTTTCTTATAGAAATAATGGAACACTAACAACTACTGAAGCAGAAAGTACCGCGAACATTATACAAAGATTTGAAGAGGCTCTTACTAGAGTCCAAGAAGCAAAAAGAAGATATCTAGATAGCTACCATAAAATAGAAAATGATGATAGAAAACTTGAATTAGAATTAATTAGATTAGAAAGAGAAATTGCAAAAGAGGGAACCAATGATCCAGAAAATATGAAGGATGATAGTTTCATAAAAGCACTTGATGATAGTGTAGAAAGCACGTGGGATGATTATGATGAAGAGCAAGAACCAAAACAAGAGTAACTTAACTCTTGATGAAAGAATTTCTAATCTAAAAAAACAAGTTATGCAAAATGCAATAACTTTAAGAAAAAAAATAAGAAATGGTACTGTATTCAAGTTTAAAAAGTTTAGCAAAAAGCAAAAGAAAGTATTAACCTGGTGGAATGACAAAAGTCCAACAAAAGATAAAAACGGAATAATTGCTGATGGTAGTATTAGAGCAGGAAAAACATTATCAATGTCATTGTCATTTGTATTATGGGCAATGACAAAATTTAATGGTCAAAACTTTATAATGGCTGGTAAGACAGTAGGAGCATTTCGTAGAAATGTTCTTTTTTGGCTTAAATTAATGTTAAGAGTTCAAGGTTATCATATAAAAGATAGAAGATCCGACAATTTAGTAGAAATATCAAAACGGAGAAATAATAAACTATTTTTATATCTTTGGTGGTAAAGATGAGCGAAGCCAGGATCTAGTACAACGGAATCACTGCTGCAGGTGTATTTTTAGATGAAGTTGCGTTGATGCCAGAATCATTTGTAAACCAAGCATTAGCAAGATGTTCTGTAAAAGGAAGTAAATACTGGTTTAACTGCAATCCAGAAGGACCAAATCACTGGTTCAAAGTAAACTGGATAGACAAGGCAAAAGAAAAAGGAATTATATATTTACATTTTACAATGGATGATAACTTAAGTTTATCTGAAGAAGTAAAAGATAGATATAAAAAAATGTTTATAGGAGTTTTCTACCAAAGGTTTATATTAGGTTTATGGGTACTTGCTGAAGGTATTATATATCCTAATTTTGACAGATTAAAGCATTGCGTAAAAAAAGTAGATATTCCAAAAAAATTTGATTGTTTTTATGTAACATCTGATTATGGAATTACAAATCCACAGGTGTTTTTATTATGTGGAATTAAATACATAAATGAAAAACCTCATGTATGGATACTAGATGAATACTACAATAAAGGAACAAAAAAGAATAAGAATGGTCAGGAAGAAAAAATCACAAAAACTGACGATATGTTTCTTAAAGATTATAAAAAATTAATTAAAGATATAGATGTTAGAAAGGTAATCATAGACCCATCAGCTACTTCACTAATTAATCTATTTAAGCAAAATAAAATTGCAGTAAAAGAAGCAGACAATAGTGTAATAGATGGAATTAACTTAGTATTAAATTGGTTAGACGAAGAAAGAATTCACATTGTAGAAGAAAGATGTAAAAATATAATTAGAGAATTTAATTCGTACATTTGGGATGAAAAAGCACAAGAAAAAGGTGAGGACAAGCCTGTTAAACAAAATGACCATGCATTAGATGCATTAAGATACTTATTACAAACACTATTCCCTAACAAGAAGAGGGGAGCATACTTTGGAGAGTAAGGAGAGAATAAAAATGATAACAGAAATGGATAAAATAAAAATGATAATTGCTGAAGGTGCCAAAAATGGTATGGAATTATCAAAATTTATAGATTTACAAATAAATGATTTTAAGCAATCTGATTCATATAAAGAAATGCTTGAGGGAAGTAAATACTTCAAGAACCAGGGAGACATAGAACAAAAGCAAAGGACATATATAAATAAAGAAGGAATTGAAGAAGTTGCACCACACGCTAAAAACTACAAATTGAAACATCCGATTTTATATAAAATGATAAATCAAAAGGCAGGTTATTTATTAAGAAAAAAACCAACTATAAAACAAGTAATAGCAAAAGATGAAAAAGAAGATGAAGATTATAAGGAAATATTAAAAGGTTTATTTAATAATAAAATGCACAAAAGACTTAAATACACATTAATAGAAGCTGTTAAAAGAGGTATAAGTTGGTGGCAAATATATATAGATGAAGAGGGAGATTTAAAGGCAAGATTAAGATATGCAACAAGAATAATCCCATTATGGCAAGATGAGGAACACGAAATATTAGATGCAGTAATAATGACCTATGATGTAGAAGTTTATACAAGTGAAACAGATAGAGAAATGAAAACAAAAGTTGAATATTGGGACTTAGATGGTGTAAGATATTTTATTTATGATGGATCTTCATTAATAGAAGATGTAGAAGAAGTAGAAAAAAGACAAGATTTAGTAATAAACAAAGATGTACACGGAATAAGTGTTTTAGCGCATTTTAAAATTGGAGATACACTTCATAGATGGAAAAAGATACCTTTTGTATATTTTAAATATAACTGTGATGAAATGCCACTAATTCATTTATTAAAATCATTAATTGATTGTTATGATGAATTATGTTCAAGAACTGGCGATTCTATTTACGAAGCACCAGATGGAGTAAATGTTGTAAAAAATTATCAATCTGAAGCTGGTACTTTTCAAAAAAATCTTGCCACATTTAATACAGTATTTTTAGATGATGATGGAGAGTATGATAGAAAGAATATAGAACTAAATATTGAGGCATTTAAAAGTTTTATAGAGCAATTGAGAAAGGACATTTATGAAGGTGGCTCTGGGGTAGATACACAAAGTGAAAAATTTGGAACACAAGAGTCTGGAGTAGCGCTAAAACAATTATATGCTGATTTAGATTTAGATTGTAGCAACATTGAAACTGAATTTAAAAGTAGTTTAGAATATTTTATGTTTTTCTATGATAATTGGGTAGAAATGACAACAGGAAAAGATTACACAGACAAAGAAGTAGAATTTGTATTTAATAAAACAATGACAGTAAATGAAAAAGAGTTGATAGAAAATTGTGTAAATAGTATGGAAATATTAAGTTTAGACACTATACTTGCAAGACACCCATATGTTAATGACGTAGAAGATGAAAAAGAAAAATTAGAAACACAGCGAGAAGAAGAGGCCAAAAGGCAAGATAATGAATATGATAAAATGATAAAAGAATTAAATAACAATAAAGTGGTTAATAAAGATGGTGCAAAAGTTGGTGATAAGTAATGAGTAGTAATGCAGAATATTGGATAAAACGATTTGAAGAACTTGAAAAAGCACAATTATTAAATGATGCAAAATATGTTACAGAATTACAGGAAGCATACGAAAAAACATTGAGTTCTGTAAAAAAGGAGATAAACAACTGGTTAGTAAGATTTGCAGTAAATAATCAAATCAGCATGAAAGAAGCTAAAAAGTGGCTAAATACTCAAGAACTTAAAGAACTGAAATGGGATATAGATGAATATATAAAATATGGTAAAGAAAATGGCATAGATCTAGTTTGGAAAAAAGAATTAGAGAATGCAAGTGCAAAAGTTCATATATCAAGATTAGAAGCATTAGAAATACAAATTCAACAACAAATTGAAAAATTATACTATAATGAACAACAAACTACAAATGATTTTATCATTGAATCATATAAAGATACTTATTATAAAACAGCATATGAATTACAAAAAGGTTCTAATGTTGCATTTAAGTTTGCAGCATTAAATGTTGATGTTATTCAAAAAATTATATCTAGGCCATGGACAAGTGACGAGCAGACCTTCTCAGATAGAATATGGAAAAACAAAAAAGCATTATTAGATACTTTGCAGAAAGATTTAGAAAAATCGTTACGAGGCGATGCTGATGAAGTAATAGAAAAAATTTCAAAAGATTTTAATGTTGCAAAAGGAAAAGCTGGCAGACTTGTAATGACGGAATCAGCATTTTTTGCAAGTGACTCCAGAAAAAAATGTTTTGAAGAATTATGGGTACAAAAATATATAAATATAGCAACATTAGACTCAAAAACATCTGAAGAATGTAGAGAAATAGATGGAACTATATATGACATGAAAGACTATAAGATAGGTGTTACTGCACCACCTTACCATATTAGATGTAGAACAACAACAGCACCATATTTTAAAGATGAATTTGAGTTTGGAGAAAGAGCTGCAAGAAATACAAATGGAAAAACATATTATATACCAAGCAATATTACATATAATGACTGGTTAGAAAAATATGTTTACTCAGATCCAGCAACTAAAAAAGCATTTGAAATCGATATAAAGATGAATAAAAATAAATCTTCTGATTATGCACAATATAATAGATATAAAGAAACATTAGGTGATGAAATACCTAATACATTTGCTAAATTCCAAGAAATGAAGTATAATAATATAGACAAATGGAAAAACTTAAAAGCACAATATTCTGATGCATTAGGAATTACAACAGAAGAAAGAGCAAAAACATATATTGGCAATGTAAATAAACTTATAAATCCAGGAAAGCAAGATAAACATATAATAGGCAGTAATAATTATACTGAAGGAAGAAGTTATTTAACTATTTCAAAAGAAAAAGCACAAGATTTAATTAATCAATATGCTGGAAAAGGTACACTAGAATTTAGTGATAGTGGTAAATGGAATAAAAAAGAAATAATAACAGTAAATGAAAAAATAGGGGTAGTAAAAAACAAAAATAAAGAAATAGAAACAAACAGTTTTAAAATACATTATAGTAAAACAGGAACACATATAGTTCCATATAGGAAAGGTGAAAAGTAATATGAAAGGTAAAAATTTAGAAGATTTATTAGACAAAAAAGTACAAATAAAAACATATACAGAAAATGAATATATAGGAAAAGTAACAGGTTATGTTCCAGCCGAAGATAATGATCCAGAAGTAGAAGAAATTGGAATATTAAATGAAAAAGATAACAAAAATTATTCACTATTTGAAAGTGAAATTAAAAGTCTAAAAATACTAGAAAATAGCGAAAAATAGACAAAAAAACAGCGCGCGAGAATGCGATTTAAGGCGATTTTATTTTAGAGACATATAGTTTTATATGTCTTTTTTTGGTGTTTACAAGTATAGTGGTAGATTAAATGGGTTTCTTAAACAGCCAATATAAAAAAGTTATGAAAGTAGGTATGTAACATTACATACTTATTTTTTATATATCACGATTTTGTATGTTGTTCGACAACAACACCAGGTCGGAGGCGTTGCTCCGTATAAAAACACGAATGCCTGAATTGAAAGGAGAACTCATGAAAAGAGAAGAACTAAAAGCTATGGGATTAACAGATGAACAAATAGAATCTGTTATGGCTAAAAATGGTGCAGAGGTTGCTGCACTTAATACTCAGATTACAACCTTACAATCTGAAAAATCACAATTAGAGAATGACAAAAAAGTTATTACAAAAGAAAAGGAAGATAAGGAAAAAGCAATTGCTGATTTACAAAAGAATAGTATTTCAAAAGATGAATATGACAAAAAAATCAAAGAAATAGAGGACAATGCAAAAAAAGAAAATGAAGAGTATGTTTATAATGATTTATTAAATAAAGGTCTTGATGAAGCAAAGGTGCTAAAAGACAAGTTAACTAGAGAAGCAATAATTTCATTAATAAACAAAGATAAGGATAAGACTAAAATTTCTGATGATAAAAAATCATTAGTTGGATTAAAAGAATTAATCGAAGGTTATAAAAAGGAAGCACCTCATTTCTTTGAAAAGAAAAAACCAAATGGTTACGAGCCTGTTGATCCAGATGGAAACAAAGGTGATGATGATGGCGAAATTAGTATGGCAACTAATTTTGCTAAAGAGGCTAATAAAAGTGAAAGCCAAGAAACAAAAAGCCAATTTTTTAATTAATTTTAGGAGGTAACAATTATGTATGTAAGTAAAGAAAGTGTACAAGAAAAGAATTTTTTAGCATCAGCTAAATTCCAAAACTTCACTTATCAAGTGGATGATACAGGAATTACTGCAGATGAAAAAGGTAGAAAAATAGTTCAAGCAGGAACTGTGTATAAAAAGAATGGAGTAGCAGTAGGATTAATATTTGCTGATGTAGATGTAACACATGGTCCTCAACCTGCAGCAGTTATGGTAGAGGGATATGTATTAGAAGCAAGATTACCAGCTGAAGTTTCTGCGGAAGACAAAGCAGCAATGACAGGAATTAAATTTAGATAAAAGATTAGATAGCAAAAGCTATCTTTTTTAATTAAAAAATAAGATAAGGAGAGTGTATTAATTATGCCTAAAAGTGTTTTAGAATTATTTAACCAAAAAGAAATTTTGAATTATTTAAAAGAAAGAAAATTCCCAGCAATGATGGGTGAGGAGTTATTTCCAGAAGTAAAAAAACAAAGTCTTGAATTTGAAGTATTAACAAATGCAAGCAAAACTCCAGTAATTGCTTCTGTTCATGGATTTGATACAGAATCAGAAATTGGACAAAGAGAAGCAGAGAAGAAAGTTATTGAATTAGCTTTAATTAAAAGAAAAATGCAATTAAAGGAAAAAGAAATAATTGCATTAGAAAGTCCAAGAAATGATGCAGAAAGACAATACTTAATGAAAAATGTATATAACGATTTTGACAATCTTATTGAATCTGTAAAAGCTAGAACAGAAAAAATGAGAATGGACGTTATATCAACTGGTATTTTAAAATTAGATGAAAATGAATTAGATGCAGAGATTGATTATGGTGTACCAACAGAACATAAAGTTGCAAATGTTGATTGGAGCTCAGAAACATCTAATCCTATTAATGATATGATTGCATGGGCTAATACATTAGATCAAATGCCAGGAAGAGTAATTACTTCAAACACTATTCTTGCTAAAATTTTATCAAATAAAAATGTTGTAAATGCATTATTTGGCAAAGATAGCACTAGAATAGCAAGTGTTGGAGAATTAAATACTTATTTAGAAAGTTTAGGATTACCAAAAATCTATACTTATGATAGAAAATATAGAAAACTAGAAAAAAATGGTACATATACAAAACATAGATATTTCCCAGAGAATAAATTTGTTATGCTACCAAGTGAGACATTAGGAGAAACAGTTTATGGTCCAACTGCTGAAGAAATTAGGTTACAAAGAGATCCATCAATAGATGTTAGAACAGTAGGAAAAATCTTCGCTTGTATGTATGAAGAAGGAAAAGATCCAGTATCAACATGGGAAAAAGCTGTTGCTACAGCATTACCTGTATTAAGTTGTGCTGAAGATATATTCCAAGCTGAAATAAATATTGGGTAAGGGGAATTTGTCCCTTACCTAAATAAATTTAATTTAGGAGGTAAAAAAATGTATAAAGTAAGAGTAATAGGACCAGGTGTAAAACTTGCAAATAAATGGTGTTATATTAATGATGAAGCTATTATTGATGAAAAAGAACTAGAAAAAAACAAAGGATATGTTGAGGTTATTGAAAAAATAGAAGAGCCAAAAGAACCAACAATTCCAGAAAACCCAAATCCAGATGGAGATGAAAAAGATGGTAGCGACACAAATGTCGGTAGCAATAATGAAAGAGAAAATTCTGGAGATACCCAAAAAGATGATAATGAAGATGAAGAAATGGAAGCACTAAAAGAAAAAGCAAAAGAATTAGGAATTAATGTAACACATAACATGAAAAAAGAAACAATTATTAAGAAAATAGAAGAAGCTGAAGCAAAGGCAGGAGAAAACCCAAATCCAGATGGAGAGTAGGTGATTGAAATGTCAATTTTAGAAAAAATAAAAAGTAGAACCAATATAGATGTTGAATATATGATTACTAGGTTGAAAAAGTTATTAGGAAACGAAAACGAAGAAAATATACAAAATGCTGTATATGAAATAATGCTTGTAATTTTAGACACAATAAATCAATCTAAAATACCAAGTATATTATATACAACCTGGTTACAAATGACTGTAGACTACTGGTTTTTAAGTAGATATAATGAAATCTTTAAAAACAAAGAAAGTGAAGGAGAAAACCAACAAACATCTAATTCAAATGTAAAAACTTTGCAAATTGGAGATACATCTATTACCTTCTCAGATGACTCAGGAACAATAGAAATAAATGGAGTAAAATACAAAGTAGGAACAATAGAATTTACGGAAGATGCTATTGTAGAAAAATATAAAAAGAGATTATACAAACATAGGAAGATGAGGTGGTAGTGATGGATTATATTACTATGGCCAGAAATGCAATAGAAAGTCAGTATGATTCTGTTTGCGACATTATTGAAAGACAAGCAGTAACCGAAAATAATATTACAAAAAACAACAAAGAAGTTACTGTTGAATTTGAGAAACCTTGTAGAGTTTCTTTTGAAGATATAGATGCAAACACTGAAACAGATACCGAAGCTAAAAAAAATCAAAAAATCAAATTATTCATAGCACCAGAATTAGTTATTAAACCAGGGAGCAAGATTGTAGTTACAAGAAAAAATAGAGTAACTGCATATAAAAATAGTGGAGAGCCTGCAGTATATGATACTCATCAGGAAATAATGCTTGATCTATGGAAAGGTTGGGCTTAATATGGCAAAGTGGGGAACTTGTGATTTTAGTGAAATAGAAAAACTGCAAAAGCAATTTGAAAAATTGTCTAAAGTAGATATAGATAGATTTTGTCAAGAAGTTGCAAAAGAATTAGCTGCAAGATTGCTTTCAAAAGTAATTCCAAGAACACCAGTAGGCCAAGGAAGTTTCGAGGTTATAAAAGGAAAAAGATATACAATAAAAAATGGTGGTACATTAAGAAGAGGTTGGACAGCGAATACAGAAGCGGAAGCTGAAGGTGGTGCTGTACCAGATGCAACTACATATGCAAAGTCTCTAAGAATTGCTAGAATGGGTAATAATTATATAATAATAGTTGAAAACCCTGTGAAATATGCTTCTTATGTAGAGTATGGGCATAGACAAGAACCTGGAAGATATGTCCCTGCAATTGGAAAGCGATTGAAGGCATCTTGGGTTGAAGGAAAATATATGTTGACTATATCTGAAAAAGAACTAGAATCTGAAATTCCAGCATTGCTTGAAAGAAAGATGAAAAAATATATTGAGGAGTGTTTTAATAATGGTTAATAGTGTTATAAATGAAGTAGTAATCGGTATGGCTACAAAAATCAATAAAATATATAATAAAAAATACCCTATTCATACAGATAGCGAGGAACAAGGATTAGATAAACCTTGTTTTTTTATTAAATATTTAAATGGTGATGAAAATAGAGAAATAGGATTACAAGACAGGTTTTATAAAGATAAACTAAATTTTGTGATTATAGGTTATACACAAGATGGAGATACAGAGATACTAAATGATATGATAGATAACTTATATGAATTAGAGTATATTGAACTTACAGATAGAACTTTGTTAAGAGCTCAAAAATTGCATCCTAAAACAGAAGATGGGGTTTTACATTTTTTTATAGATTATGAAATATTTATCAAAAAAGACGATGCTACAACGATAAAAATGGATAATTATGATTTGACTGGGGAGGTAAAAAAAGATGAAAACATCTAAAAAAGAAGTAAAAAAAGTAACTGAAGAAAAATACACAAAAGATCAAATTGTTAATTCTAAAACTTTTATTAATAACAGGGATTTATTAAGAGCAGTTTTAAAAGAAGATAAAAGTTATAGTAAAAAAGAAATTAATGAAATAATTGAAAATTATAAGAAAGGAAAGGTGAACTAATATGGCATTAGGTGGAGGAACTTTTATAAGCCAAAACAAAAAATTACCTGGTACATATATTAATTTTGCATCTGCACAAAGTGCCTCATCTTCAATCGGAGAAAGAGGAGTTGCAGCAATGGCAATTGAAATGGACTGGGGAAAAGATGAGGACATAATTGAAGTTACATCTGAAAATTTTGCAAAAAATTCTTTAAAAATATTTGGATATGATTATTCAAATGAAAAATTAAAAGGGTTAAGAGATCTATTCAAAAATATAAAAAAGGCATATTTTTATAGATTAAACTCTGGAAATAAAGCTTCAAATGATATTGCTACTGCTAAATGTAGTGGAACAAGAGGAAATGATATAAGAATAGTAATTGCAAAAAATATAGATGATGAGACAAAATATGATGTTAGCACATATTTAGGAACAAAAGAAGTTGATAAACAAACAATTAAAACAGTTGATGAATTAGTAGATAATGATTATGTAACATTTACTATGAAAGCAATTGCAGAAACAGCAGGTAAAGTATTAACAGGAGGAACAAATGGAGATGTAAGTGGAGAGGCACATCAAAGATTCTTAGATAAATTAGAATCATATCAAGTCAATGCAGTAGGATGTACAGCAAAAGATGAATCTACATCTAACTTGTATGCTCAATATGTAAAAAGATTAAGAGACGAGCAAGGTATAAAATTTCAAGTTGTTTTATTTAATAATGCTGCAGATTACGAGGGTGTAGTTAATGTTACCACTACGACTAAAGAAGATGAAGCAGGATTAATATATTGGGTAACTGGTGTAATTGCTGGATGTGAAATAAATAAATCTAATACTAATAAAACATATGATGGAGAATATACAGTTGATGCTGATTATACACAAACTCAACTTGAAGTTTCAATTGATAATGGAGAATTTGTACTTCATAAAGTTGGAAACGAAATCAGAGTTTTAGTAGATATAAATAGTTTAGTAAATACAACAACTGAAAAAGGCAAAGATTTTAAATCTAATCAAACTATAAGAGTATTAGATCAAATTGCTTCAGATGTTGCTAGTGTGTTTAATTCTAAATATCTTGGAAAAATAGCTAATAATGAAGCGGGAAGAACTTCACTTTGGAGTGATATAGTTATACTATTTAAAGATTATCAGACACTTCAAGCAATTGAGGAATTTGAAGATAAAGATATAAAAGTAGAAATAGGAAATGATAAGAAATCAGTAGCTATTGATACCAGAGTTCAAGTAATAAATGCAATGGAAAAATTGTATATGACAGTAGTTGTAGAGTAAAAGAGAGCAAATAAAATTGTTCTCTTAATTTTTTTATAAGGAGGATTTTAAAATGGCAAATATAACAATGAATGCAAAAGATGCTATTAGTGCAAAATTAGCTGAATGTTACGTTACTATTGAAAACAGAAGATATTTGTTAATGCAAGGTAAAGCTTTTGAAGCCAAATTCGACAAAACTAAAAAAGAACTAAATATTTTAGGAAGAACAGGGTCTGGTAATAAATCAAATGGATGGAAGGGAACTGGAAAAATTACTATATATAAAAATACTTCAATATTTGATGAATTAATGGAAAGATATAAAAATACTGGAGAAGATGTTTATTTTGATATTCAAGTAACAAATGATGATCCAACATCTGCAGCAGGCATTTGCACAATGGTATTTATGGGATGCAATGTTGATGGTGGAGTGTTAGCATCTTTTGATGTAGATGGAGATTTCTTAGAACAAGAAATTGACTTTACATTTGAGGATTTTTCAAACCCAACCAAATTCACACAATTAGCAGGTATGCAATAATTAAAATAAATAAAAAAACTTAGAAAGGAAAGATAAGATATGAGTTTAGAAAGTTTTATGTTGAAAGATGAAGTAAGAGAGGTAGAATATGTTGCTTCTCAAAGATTTAAAGATAAAGATGGAAATATTGAAAAATGGAAATTAAAAACTATAACTGCAGATGAAAATGATGCTATAAGAAAACAATGTTATAAACAAGTTCAAGTTGGAAAAAGAATGAAGCAAGAATTTGATACAGTAAAATATCTAGAATTACTAGCTGACCAATGTGTAGTTTATCCAGATTTACACGATGTTAAATTACAAGATTTTTATAAAGAAATGGATTCAATAAAGCTATTAAAAAGACATTTATTAAATCCAGGAGAGTATGACGATCTAATGCAAAAAATTCAAGAAATAAACGGATATAGTTTAGATGAGGCAATAGAAGAAGCAAAAAACTAATTGAAGAAGGTGATAGAGATGCAGTATATGCTCACTATTGCCTTCAAAAACTTCATAGATTTCCTCATGAATTTTTAAATTTAGAATTTAAGGAAAGAGCCTTTGTCATTGCATCATGTGAAAGAAGAATAGATGATGAAAAGAAAGAGGCAGCAAAAATGAAGAAAAAGTAATATCTTATTTTTTCTAAAAGGAGGAGAATATGGCTACTATAAGAAGTTCAATAGTGGTTCAAGATATGGCTTCCTCTGTATTCGCAAAGATAAATTCAAATCTAAATAAAACAACTAGAGGTTTTAAAAATCTAAATAATGAAATGTCAGTTGCACCTACTAAATCTATAAATAATGCTGAAAAATTGAATGCATCAGCTCTACAAACAGAATTAACATATCAGGCAGAATTACAAGTATTGAAACAAGTAGAAGCTGAAGCAAGAAAAATTATAGCAGCAGAAGGAACACAAACTGCAAAAGCACAAGATATTATAGCAAGTGTTAGAGAACAAAGGTCCTTAGTACAAAGTTTAAAAAGTAATTATGACAATGTTGCAAAAAGTGTAAAGAATGCTCATGATAATCAAGAACAATTTAATAATAGCATAAATACAGCAAATACAAATAGTAATAACCTTCTAAGTACAGTAAAAAACATAATACTTGCTCTTGGTGGCATAACTGCAATGAAAAGTTTAGTAGATTTGTCAGATACAACAACAAGTAATAGAGCAAGATTAGAATTAATTGTAGATGATAATGGAAGTGTTGCAGATTTGGAAAATAAGATTTTTGCTATGTCTAATAGAACTAGATCGGATTTTCTTGCAACAACAAGTGTAGTTTCTAAACTTGGAATACTAGCAGGAGATAGTTTTAAAAATACTGATGAAATAGTTGCATTTACAGAATTGATGAATAAAAACTTTGCTATTTCTGGAGCAAGTATCCAGGAGCAAACAGCAGCAATGTACCAATTAACTCAAGCTATGGCGGCAGGAAAACTGCAAGGGGATGAATTTAGATCAATAATGGAAAATGCTCCATTGTTAGCTGAGGCCATAGCTGAATATACAGGAAAATCCAAAGGAGAATTAAAAGAATTATCATCCGAAGGATTAATTACAGCAAATATTATAAAGAATGCAATGTTTGCCTCTGCAGATCAAATAAATGCTAGATATAATAAAATGCCTATGACATGGGCACAAATTTGGACAAGAATGAAAAATGTAGCAATTAAGGCCTTAGATCCTGTATTAGTAAAAATAAATGAACTAGCAAACAATCAACAAGTTCAAGAAATGTTTTATATGTTCATAGATGGTGCAAGTTTAGCAGCACAAGCTATATTATCATTAATAGAAGGTATATCATGGCTAGTTAGTATATTAGAACCAGTTGCACCAATTATTTTAGGTATTGTTGCTGCGTATGTAGCATTTAATATAATTTCTGGTATAACAAGTGGAATATTATCAATTATGTCATTAGTTCAAGGGATACAAGCAGCTGCAAGTATGATGCAAGCAGGAGCAACTCTTTCTGCTACTGCTGCACAATGGGGACTAAACACTGCATTACTTGCGTGTCCAATTACCTGGATTGTAATTCTTATAATTGCATTGATTGCAGTTTTAACGTATTTATGGTTCACAAATGATAAAGTAGCATATGCTATTTTATATGCTTGGGATGCTTTGAGATTAGGAATAATGGTGGCAGGACTTGGAATACAAGCAGTTTGGTATGGTCTACAATTAGCAGCTTTATATTTATGGTTAGGTATTCAAACCGTAGTTCTTGGACTGATGGGTGCATGGTATGCATTCCAAACTGGTGTTGAAGCAGTATGTTTAGGCGTACTTTCAATATTCCAGGGGTTATACAACCGGAATAGTATCAATAGTTAATGCAATTATAAATGTGTTAAATAAAATACCTGGAGTCCAAATTGATACAGTTGAAGCAGCACATTTTGCAGATGATTTTGCAAACAAAATGGCCAATAATATTATTGATAGAAACACAAAGTTACAAGAAATGGCAAGTCAAATGGATGGAACTATGGACCAAATAAATGATATAAAAGGAAAAATGGGATCAGAACTTAGTGCTTCTGCTACTAATATCCAAAATAAAGCAATTGAATTGAATACTACAAGACAAGACAGAGTTAATAGTAGAAATGATTGGGCCAAAGGTGCAGGAACAGCTATAAAAGATGCATTAAATAACTTCTCACTAGATCCATCTAGTTTTGGAGGAAACAATGCTGGGACACTTGGAGATATTGCTGGAAATACAAGGGACATCGCAGACAATACAAAAGATATCTCTGAAGAAGATTTGAAATATTTAATAGATTTAGCAGAAAGGGATACAATTAATAGATTTACAACAGTACCATTAACAATAAATTTAACAAATAATAATAACATAAATGGAGAGCAAGATATAGATGGAATAGTAGATCAAGTAACGAATAAGTTAACTGCTAAATTAGAAGAAGAATTAGAGTATGTCTCTGATGGAATACACGAATAAGGAGGAACGAATTTATGGCATATTATTTTTATTTAGGAAATGTGCTTCTTCCCATTCCTCCTAAAAAATTAGAATTAAAAATTAGTAATCAAAATAAAACGTATGATTTAATGAACTACTCAGAAATAAATGTTTTAAAAAATCCAGGTTTAACAAGTATCGAATTTGAAATATTACTTCCAAATGTAAAATATCCATTTGCTATGTACAAAAACAACTTTCAAAATGCTAAATATTATTTAGGAATATTAGAAAAATTAAAGGTAAACAGGTCAGCGTTTCAGTTTATAGTTATTAGGAAATTTCCAAATGGTACAGGAATATTTGATACAAATATAAAAGTGTCATTAGAAGATTATACAATAACAGATACAACAGATGAAGGGTTTGACACAAAAGTAAAAATAAAATTGAAACAATATAGAGAATATTCTACAAAAACTGTTAAAGTAACAATAAAACAATATAAACCTCCAGTAATAAAAAGAACAGTTACTACAAATAATACAGCAAAAGCTCCTGCAAAACCAAGTGGACAAAATTATACAGTAAAAAGAGGAGATTGTTTATGGAATATAGCAAAGCGATTTTATGGAAATGGAAGTAAATATAAAACTATATATAACGCAAATAGAGGTAAAATAAAAAATCCTAACTTAATATATCCAGGACAAGTTCTATGGATACCTGCATAGGAGGAAGAAATGAGTCAACAATTATTAATTCAAAATGGAAATACAGTATATGAACCTGTAGTTCAAGATGAGATTACCTGGACTACTGAAAGAAAAGGTGCTGCAGGAAAACTAGAATTCAAAGTTTTAAAAGATAATATTATAAACTTTGAAGAAGGTAATCCTGTAGCTTTTAAAGTGGATAATACAAATTTATTTTATGGTTTTGTATTTAAGAAAAAAAGAGATAAAGAGAAAATAATAAAAACAACAGCATATGACCAATTAAGATATTTAAAAAATAAAGATACTAAAACATATACCAATAAAAGAGCTGATGAATTAGTAAAGATGATTGCAAATGAATATCAATTGAATATTGGTATATTAGAAAATACAGGCTATGCAATAGCGAAAAAAGCAGAAAGCAATCAATCTTTATTCGATATAATACTAAATGCACTAGATGAAACAATTAGAAATAGAAAAGAAATGTATGTGTTATATGATGATTTTGGTAAGTTATGTTTAAAAAATCTTGAGAGAATGAAAGTAGGATTAGTAATTGACGAGGAAACAGGAGAAAATTACGATTACGAAAGTTCAATAGATTCTGATACATATAACCAAATAAAATTAACATATGACAATTCTGATACAGGTAAAAGAGAAATATATATGGCAAAAGATTCAAGTAATATAGAAAAATGGGGCGTATTACAATATTTTGATACCATTGATGAAAAAACAAATGGAGCAGTAAAAGCAAGAGCATTATTAGATTTGTATAATCAGAAAACCAGAAGTCTTGAAATAAAAAATGCATTAGGTGATGTAAGAGTTAGGGGAGGTTCTCTTGTAATAGTTAATTTAGATTTAGGTGATGTTAAACTTAAAAACTTTATGCTAGTTGAAAAGGCGAAACATACTTTTAAAAATGGAGAACACTTTATGGATCTAACTTTAAGAGGACAAAACTTTATATCTGGGTAGGAGGTAAAGTGAAATGGGAAGCTCATTAGGAGAAATAATAAAAAAAATGGCAGTAGGGGCAAATGATGCAAATGCTCCTACTTCTGTTTTATTTGGTACTGTTACAAGTGTGAATCCACTTGAAATAACAGTAGAACAAAAGTTAAAGCTAACTAAGGAATTTTTAGTGCTTACTAAAAATGTAAAAGATTATACTGTAGATGTTAGTATGGATTGGGAAACAGAGACAAAAACATTGAATGCTAATCATAAGCATAGCTTAAATGGTGATGTATCTGTAACATCAAATACAAAAGTAAGTCCAAATCCAGATAATATTGCAGTTGCTATAACTAACGAAGTTAATAATAGCATGGATATACAACAAAAAAATATAAACTTATCACATAGTCATTCTATATCTGGTAGAAAACAGATTACTATATATAATGGCTTAAAATTAAATGATAATGTTATTTTATTACAACAGCAAGGAGGAAATAACTTCGTTGTATTAGATAAATTTTAAAAGAAAGGTGGTAAAAAGATGACACCTGATACAGATGATATATTGTTAAATAATATAGAAGAAGTAAAAGAACAAACAAGTAAAACGTACTATTTAAATATAGAAAAAAACACTATTTCAAATTTTTGTGATGGTATCGAGGCAATGAAACAAGCAATATATTGCATCTTAAATACGGAGAGATTTGAACACCTTATATATAGTTGGAATTATGGTATTGAATTGAAGCATCTAATTGGAGAAAACACAACATTTGTTATTCCAGAACTTGAAAGAGTAATAACTGAGGCATTGTTACAAGACACTAGAATATCAGAAGTAAATGATTTCAAGTTTGAAGTTAAAGAAAATACTATACTTGCAAAATTTACTGTAATTACAACTATTGGAGAAATTGAAGCGGAAAAGGTGGTGAGTGTTTAGTGGAAATAGACAATATAAATGAAATTGAAGACTTAGATGAATATTTTGATTATGATACTATTTTACAGAGGATGTTAGATAGAGTACCAATTCAAATTGATAAAAGAGAAGGAAGCATTATTTATAATGCTTTGGCTCCAGCAGCTGCAGAATTAGCACAAATGTATATCTTGTTAAAAAACAATATTGATTTAGTGTTTGTAGATACAGCAGTAGAAGAATATTTAGATAAGTTAGCAAACCAAGTAGGACTTACAAGAAATGAAGCAACATATGCAATAAAAAAGGGAAGTTTTTATGATGAAAATAACAATTTAATGGATATTGGAATAGGAGAAAGATTTACAATAGAAGATTTAGTATATAAAGCAATAGAAAAGATAGAAACAGGAATTTATAAAATGGAATGTGAAACTTCAGGAACAATAGGAAATAATTGCGTTGGTACATTAATACCTGTAAACTATATAGAAAATCTTGCAAAAGCAGAATTAACTGACATATTAATTCCTGGAGAAGATCAAGAAGATGACGAATCATTAAGGGCAAGATATTATGAAACTACGAGTGAGCAAGGCTTTGGTGGAAATGTTGTTGATTACCAAAACAAAACAAAAGAAATTGCTGGGGTTGGAGCAGTTAAAGTAACACCAATTTGGAATGGACCAGGAACAGTAAAATTAACGATTCTAGATAGTAATTATAACAAAGCATCTAATGTATTAATTGAAAAGGTACAAAAGGAAATATGTCCAAACTTATCTGATGAAGGATTAGGTGTAGCTCCAATTGGTCATGTTGTTACTGTTGATACGGTAACAGAAGTAGATGTTTCTATAATTTCTAATGTAACTATATCAGAAACAGTTTCTATGGATACTGTAAAAAAGCAAGTTACTGAACTTATAAATAATTACTTTTTACAACTAAAAAAAGATTGGGAAAATTCAAATACTACGATTATAAGAAAATCACAAATTGATACAATAATACTAAATGCAGATGGAGTTATAGATGTTTCAAATACTGCAATAAATAACAAATCATCAAATATAGAATTGCAAAAATTTGAAATACCTATATTGAAAGAGGTGACACTTATATGAAATTAGTTGAATATATGCCACCTTATTTAAAAAATGTACTTGA
This sequence comes from uncultured Clostridia bacterium, assembly GCA_948896235.1. Classification (GTDB taxonomy): domain Bacteria; phylum Bacillota; class Clostridia; order TANB77; family CAG-508; genus RGIG8482. The sequence goes on along the minus strand of CAQUUC010000003.1, from coordinate 34,990 downwards.
ATTTAATAAAATATTTGATGCAGAAGATATTGAAATAGAAAATATGAGATATTTAATAGACAAAGTATTAAGAGAAGTAATAGTAAAAACAGCAAATTCGTATGGATTAGACAGATATGAAAAAATATATGGAATAACATACAAAGCAGAAACAATACAAGCCAGAAGAATGAATATATTGTTTAAAATAAATAATAGAGTTCCATTTACATTAAAATGGCTAATAAATACATTAAATGAATCAATAGGAGAAGAAAATTATACATTAACAACAAAAGGTTATGAATTAAATATAAAAATCAATCTAGTATATACCGAAGCAGCAGAGATGCTAAAAAGTAATTTAATTAAACAGATACCTGCGAATATAAAATTAGATTATGAATTAGAAACAAAACTAAATGAATTTATAGGAGCAGCAATATCAAGGCAAGATTATATAGTTTTAAATGCTATAGCATTTGAAAGAAAAGAAAATGTAACACTAAATCAAAACAATAATATGGGATTAAGTGTTATAAATAAAGAGTATGTAGATTTGAAACCAAATACAGATTCAAAAATAGAAAATAATACTCTAGATTTAAATACGGAAACCGCTTTAAAGGTTTCTAGACAAGATTATATGGATTTAAGTGTAGCAACAGATGAAAAACAAGAAAATATCACATTAAATCAAAATAATAATGTTGGATTGAATGTAATCAATCAAGATTATATAGTAATTGAGGAGGTAAAATAATGGGTTTTGAAAAAGTGTATATTACAAAACAAGGAGCCTTACTTGCAGCAAAAACATTGCAAGGCAAAAAGATACAATTTGACCATGCAGAAATAGGTAGCGGAGCACTAACAGGGAATGCAGCAGACAAAACATCATTAACAACAAAAGTGTTAGAATGTGAAATTTCAAAAGTAGAAATAACTAATGGTACACAAGCAAGTGTATCTTTTATTTTTAAGAATACGGATGCAAAAAATGCTTTCAATTTTAGAGAAATTGGATTATTTGCAATAGATCCAGATACAAAAGCAAAGGTTTTATATGCTTATGCAAATGCAGGAGCTAATGCAGAATATATAAACAATTCAATTGCTGAAAAAATAGAAAAACATATAAAGATAAATGTAGTTGTAGATAATGCAAGTAATGTAACAATAACACTAGATTCTAATGAGATTTATGTTACTGAAAAGCAACTACAAGATGCTATAACAGAAGCAAGGGAATTTGTAGGTAAAAATTATGGTATAAGAAGAAAGATAGTAGACAATGTTGTTTCAAAATGGGAAAGAATTTGTGATAATATAGGGCTTGTGGCAAATGCTACAAAGAATGGTGATGATGTTCAAAATGATTTTGATAATCTATATCCTTGGTCAGATATTATTACTTATAATTATGATACTACTAACAAAAAGATAACTGCATATATTGGAGAACCAGGATTTGCTTTTGATGGAAGTAATGGGGAAGTGTTAACAAGAATACCAGAGTTTTGGTATAAAAGAGAAGTTAAAGGCGATTATGAGTATATTTATATAGCTGACTACAATAGAGCAGGATATAAACATAGTAAAGAATTTTCTGTAGGTAGATATGGTATATCTGTAGATGCAGATGGTGTAGCACATAGTTATAGCGGAACAATACCAGCATACAATAAAACAATATCAGCATTTAGAACATTGGCTAAAGCTGTTGGAGATGAATTCTGCCAAATGGATACTAGATATTTTATATTACAATTATTATATTTAGTAGAATATGCAGATTATAATTCACAAAGTAAACTTGGTAGAGGTGTATCTGAGTGGTTTAATCAAAAAGCATTGATAGCTGAAAACAATGTAAATAGAATAATTGTTGCAAACTCAAATAATATGTATGTTGGAAGAAATGTCTCTATTGGTGCAACGGATGCTTGGAATGATTCTGTAGCATCTGAAAGAACAATTACTAGAATTGAGGAGTATTCTAACGGAAGCATAACAGGAAAAGCAGTTTACTTTGATGGTGCAGCAGTAAACATTGCTGTGGGTAATGCATTATGGGGAATAGGACAGAAGTCAGGTCAATGCGATGAATTAGGAATGAAATCAGGTACTTCAAATAATGATGGATGTCATTCTATGACTTACAGAGGTATTGAAAATGTATTTAGCAATATGTGGACAGCAATAGATGGTCTTAATATAAAAGATTATGTTGCATATATTTGTGATGATCCTAGTCAATATGCATCAGATAAATTTGCAGCACCTTACAAAGCAATAGGATATACAAACTTAGAAACAACAAGTGTATATCCAAGCAAGTTAGGATATGATGAAAATAATCCAGAAGTTGCGTTACCTACTGAAGCAAATGGAAGTAGTGGAACTGGAACATGCGACTATTACTGGTGTGCAGAAGGAAATAGAATAGCGTTCGTTGGGGGTACTTTCCACGCTGGCGCTGGCGATGGGTTCTTCTCTTGGGCTTTGAGCTCTGGTTCAGGCTATTCGTACTGGCGTTGCGGGGCTCGCCTTCTTAAATACCAGTAAAAAGCGGGGGTATGGGGGCGGCCAGCCTCCCATATAAAATAACTCAAATACAGAATAGTTAATATTTTTTTAAGAAGTATATATAATATCTGCAGGGGATTTGGTGTGTGCGATCCCGTAATTGTACCTTTTGACTTTTAGCGTTCGTTGGGGGTAATTTCAACAATGGCGCTAACGATGGGTTCTTCTATTGGAATTTGAACAATGGTTCAGGCAATTCGAACTGGAATTACGGGGCTCGCCTACTTATTTTAATTATGATAATCATTACACATCATTTTCCATAGCGCTTGCTAAAAATAATGTCGAAACTGGATTGACCTAGTAGCTTCTCTTAAGCGAAAAGCCGATAGACAAAAATAAGAATACCAGGGGGAAATGTGAAAAGAGCAGGAAATATATACGAAAAAATTACAAAAAAAGAAAATATAAGACAAGCTATTTTAAATGCATCTAAAGGAAAAAAGCAAAGAAAAGGTGTTATAAAAGTATTAGAAAATATGAATTTCTATGTTAATGAAATATATTCTATGCTTGTAAATAAAACATATAAACCTAGTCCATATGTAAAAATGCTAATTCATGATGGTGTACGAAAAAAAGAAAGAATAATATATAAACCTCAGTTTTATCCAGATCAAATCGTACACTGGTGTTTAATGCAGCAAATACAAACAATAATAGAAAAGGGATTATATGATTACACTTGTGCTTCTATCCCAAAAAGAGGTATACATTATGGTGCAAAATACATAAAGAAAATATTAGTAAGAGACAGGAAAAACACTAAATATGCTCTTAAACTAGATGTAAAGAAATTCTATCCATCAATAGATAAAGAAACTATGAAAAGAAAATTTATGAAAGTTATTAAGGATAGAGATACATTAGATTTAATAGATAAAATAATAGATAGCTCAGAAGCAGGACTTCCTATCCGGCAACTATACAAGTCAATGGTTTGCAAATTTTTATTTGCAAGAATTGGACCATTATATAAAAGAACAATTAAAAGTTCCATACTATATAAGGTATATGGATGATATGCTTCTTTTTCATAGGAACAAAAAAGAATTAAGAAAAATAAAAGAAAAAATAGAAGAATATTTAAAAAAAGAAAAATTAACATTAAAGGAAAATTGGCAGTTATTCAAAGTGGATTCAAGACCAGTAGATTTTATAGGGTACCGATTTTACAGAGGATATACTACATTAAGACGAGGTAATTTCTTAAGAATAAAGAGAAGAGCAAAAAGAATATATAAAAGAAAAAAAGTAACCTTAAAAGATGCATCAGCAATGATAAGTTATTACGGTTGGCTTAAACATTGTAATAGCTACAGATTTACTCAAAAATATATTAAACCGTATATAAATATAAATAAATTAAAAGGAGTGGTCAGTTATGCAAATAGAAAGTACAATAAAGCCAAATAAATTTGAAATTAATGAAGTTGAGAACGGAAAATGTACCGTTCTTTTTTTTGACAATATTGTAGAAAAAGAAGAGTCACAACTAGATAGTGAAGAAAAGACAACAAAATATGTATATGATATGTATAAAATTAGTACAAATCATAGAGAAAACTTGTCAGAAGAAGTTGAAAAGAACTATGAAAAATGGTTAAAATTTGCAAAGGAAAAAGAATATAGTGACTTAGCTGAAGAAGTAAGAGCAAAAAGAAATGAACTATTAGCTGAAACAGATAAAGAAATGTGTATTGATAGATTAGGATTAAAATTTCCAACAGACTTGTCAATGACAAATATTATAAATAGTTTAAAACAATTCTTTGAAGGTTTTTCTAATATTTGTAATGGAAAAACGGCAAAGTATAGACAAGAATTACGAGATATAACAAAGCAAGAGGGATTTCCTTATAATGTAATATGGCCAACAAAAGATAAGGAGGTCTAATATATGGATGAAAAATATATGCAAATGATAATTGAAAATAATCAAAGTGTTAAATCTGCTCATCATAGAATAGACAAAATGGAGAACGATATAGGAGAAATAAAAGAATTAACTGTTGCAGTAAAAGAAATTGCAATGGAAACCAAAGCAACTAGGGAAGATGTAAATGACATGAATAGTAGATTGAAAACGGTTGAAGAAAAACCATTAAAAGATTATGAAGAAACTAAAAAGCAAGTTAGAAATATGATACTTGCTTTTTTTGGGGGAATAATACTCACATTTATAGCCATAAAATTAGGACTAAAAGATTTTATTTAAGAAAGGGGGAAAATACAATGACAGTACAATTTTTAGTATATGTTGTAACAACTCTATTTACTTATATTGCAGGTAAAGTGTCAAAGCACTTTGGATGGAATTATACTTTACCAGTTACTATTCAAAATATTATAATTATAGCAATAGCATCTGTAATAGGTTGCTTAATACATATTGAAAATCTTGATATCAATGGTGTTATAACTGCAGTTATAACCGCAGTTGGTGGAGTTGGAACAGCTGTTGTAGCATATGACGCAAAAAACAAATAATTTAATACAAGAAATAAATTCTTGTAATTTAAAAATACTGGAAGAAAATAAAAAAATCTTCCAGTATTAATTTTTTATAAGGAGGTCTCGTTATGGAAGAAAACAAAGATGAAATTAAATTAACTGAAGAGATGGACAAAGAATTATCAAATGGAAAAGAGGAGGGGGAAGAATAATGGGAACAATGTCAAGTTTAGCACAAGGTGCTTATATTGCTCATTCAAATAATTATCAAAAAGGAAGAAATGGGCATAAAATTTGTAAATTTACTCCACATATTATGGCTGGTATTTTAACTGGTAAACAATGTGCTGTAAATATATTTCAAAAACCACATAGAATTGCATCTGCAAATTATTGTATAGGAAATGATGGAGATATAGTATGTAATGTTTATGAAGAAGATAGAGCATATACTTCGAGTTCAAGATCTAATGATAATCAAGCTATTACAGTTGAAGTTTCAAATTGTGAATATGGTGGAGATTGGAAGATATCTGATAAAGCTTGGAATTCTCTAGTTAAATTAGCAGTGGATGTTTGCAGAAGGCACAACTTTAGACTAGTATATGATGGAACTCCTAACGGAAGTTTAACAAGGCACAATATGTTTGCAAACACAAGCTGTCCAGGTAAATACTTACAAAGTAGATTTCAAGAACTAGCTGACACTGTTAACGCTCAACTTGATGGAAAAGTCGAGCCTAAACCATCAACACCAAGCTCAGAAAACAAGTCAAATGAAACTATTGCAAATGAAGTAATTGCAGGAAAATGGGGAAACGGAGAAGATAGAAAGAATCGTTTAACACAAGCAGGTTATAATTATTCTACGATACAAAGTATTGTTAATAAAAAGTTAGGCGGTGGATCTTCTACTCCAAAACCAATATTAAAGTCAAACGAAACTATTGCACAAGAAGTTATAAATGGTGCTTGGGGTAATGGAGCAGATCGTAAAAATAGATTAACTGCAGCGGGATATGATTATAGTGTAGTCCAAAATATAGTAAACAAAAAAATAGGTGCATCTTCTAACCATAATTCAAATAGGAAGTCAAATGAAACAATTGCAAATGAAGTTATAAGAGGTAACTGGGGAAATGGTGCAGAAAGAAAAAGCAGATTACAAGCTGCAGGATACGACTATTCTGCAATTCAAAGTATTGTTAATGCAAAATTAAGATAATATAACAAATTTTATAAAACTTATAACAAAAAAACATAAAAGTTTACAAAAAATGATACAAAATGTAACAAAAATTCAAAAGTTAAGTAGGGGAGTTATGCTCTCCTACTTTAATTCTTTAATTTTATGTTGTAGATCCAACAGAATATTAAATGCTTGTTGGAATGTAGTGTTATTCATGTCTAGTCCATCAATTTTATTCAAAATTTTTTTTATTTCTACATTTTTCATATATTCATTGATATTAGTAGAATTAGGCAAATTATCTATTATTTTGTACTTTATTTTCATTTTATTTAGTAGTATGATATATTTGTCTAACTGGGAAACTGGAAATCCACATTTGAAAATATTAGGTCCTAAATCTGTTATTTTCAAACCAAGTTTCTCATTGATAATCTTTGCATCTGCATTTAAAATGTTATAGAAAATTCCGACTCTAAATAAATAAATGCAAGATGCATCTTCTTTTTTTAATTCATTGTATTGATTCATTAATTTACTCATTTTTCACTTTTCCCTTCCTTTTTAAGACTATAACATCTCCAGGTTCACGATTTAAAATTTTGCATACTTTTTCTAATGTTTCAAAATGAATAGCAGTTGTTTTATTGTCCATTAGGTGACTAATAGCTTGATAACCTCCTTCCATTTGTTTTACGAACCAATACTTTGTTTTGTTTTCTTCTTTTAGTATTTCTTTTATTCTTACATATACCAAGTTTCTCACCATCCTTTCCAATATCTATTTTACAATGAACGCATTTATATTTTAACTCCTTTTGCTTTAAGATACACTTGAAATAGTTATTGCAGAGTTAAGGTGTTTTTGATATAATTCAATTGGTGATATTATGGATGAATTAAAATTATGCAAAGAGATAATAAAAAAAGTTAAATGGTATATGGAAAGAAAAGATTATAATGGATTGAGACTCTATATAGATGAAAGAGAAAAGTATGTTGAAAATTGTAGAATAATGTCGAAAAATAAAGAAGAGGAATACATTGATAGTCTAGTAAAAGACCTAGACATACCTAACAGCTAGCATAGTTATTTTTATTTACATAAAATGGTAAAATATATGATAAGAGATATCTCTAAAAAGGAGGTATATTTATGAAAAAATATTTATCAGAATTGAATATGTTTGAAAAAATAATATGCTGCATCTTTAAGAGATATACAAATAAGGTTTATAGGCAAGGTGTTATTGATGGATATAATTGGGCCAAAAGAAAAATACAATAGCAATAATTGATTGTTATTAGTTTGTTATTAACGAACCTGGTTTTAAAAGGTTTTAAAAGGTCTTATAAAAACAAGCAAAAGCCAGTTATATCAACAAATACAAGTAATATCAACAGAAAACGAAAAATTGCAATTTTTCAATAAATTATTCTAGCAGGAGTAACAATAAATTTAACATTAGGAGAAGGTGGATTATTCCAAACAGCAAAATTAGCAGTAAAAAATTATACAGATGCACAAAATCAAGAAAAAGAATACATAGATAATTTAGATAACACTATTAAAAATATACTAGGAGGAAATAAGACATCAAGCAAACCAACATTAGTAAGTCAGATTACACCTAGTGACTATGGAAAAACAATAAATTATAGTGTAACAGTAAAAAATAATAATAATGAAAATGTAACATTAAATGATTGGAAAGTGTTTTATAATGACGGAAATAATGTATATATAATAATGAGCGAATGCTTAGATAGTTCGTTATTCCCTACTAATTCAGGCTTGATAACTGGTTCATCAAGTGCAGGTTATGAATATGCGGTAGGATTTAACAGTGGTACTTCAAGCACTGATGCAGAAGTTCTTCTTAAAAACGAACAAATATGGTCAGGTTTTGCAAGTGGAAGAGGTGCTTTGAATGCAATTGGTTCTCCAACAACGGAGATGTTTGAGGCAAGTTGGAATGCAAATCCTAAAACTTCTGGAACACAAATAGATTTTGCTAATCTTACACAATACAGAACTTTTAAACTTAGTGATTCAACAGGTTTATATGTTTTAGCTAATCCAAGTGTAGGAGCAGTGGGAGGATACTTTTTAGCAAATGATTGTTGGTGGAACACTGGTTACGAGCTTTGGGTTTGCCGTTATTCGGGAATCAGTTCTACCTTTGTAAGTTCACGGAGGAACAAATGGAATACGTCCAGTTGTGTGTTTGAAATCTGGAGTTACAGGAACTGTTGGGGATACTGTTACAATGTAACAAGTTAAAAAGAAAAAATATACAGTTTTTGAAAAAATACGATTTAAAAATAACATAAATTAATTAAAACTGCTTGAATATTTATAAAAAAAGTTATATATTATTTAGGGTATCAATTTGATACCCTAAAATAAATTTATAAGGAGTTTGAAAATATGAATATTATTATGATGGGTGCTCAAGGAACTGGAAAAGGAACAGTAGCAGGACTATTAAGTGAAAAAACAGGATGGCCACAAATTTCAACAGGAGATATATTTAGAAAAAATGTAGAAGAAAAAACAGAATTAGGAATTGAAGCAAATAAATATATGGCATCTGGAAATTTAGTTCCAGATGAAATTACAGTACCTATGGTTGCAAATAGATTAAATGAAGAAGATGCAAAAGATGGGTTTATTTTAGATGGATTTCCAAGAACAATTGCACAAGCTGAAAAATTAGATGAAATATTAAAAGAAAAAAATAAAAAAATAGATATGGTAATTAATTTGACAACACCAAGAGAAGAAACAATTGAAAGAATTTTAACAAGAAGAGTATGTTCAAATCAAGAATGCAAAGCAACATATAATTTAGTTATGCATCCACCAAAGGTAGAAGGCATATGTGATAAATGTGGTGCTGAACTTGTTCAAAGAAAAGATGATTCATCAAGAGAATCTATAAATAAAAGATTAGAAATATACGATACACAAACAGCTCCACTTGTAGAATATTATGAGAAAAAGGGAGTTTTAAGAACAGAAGAAGTGAGCACAAAAGTAAATCGTTTAGGAAATAATGTTGCAGATGATGTTCTAAGAGATATTAAAGGAGAATAATAATGGTAGACATTAAGTCAAGAAGAGAAATTGAACTAATGAAAGAAGTTTGCCGAGTTACAGCATTAACTCATGAAGCAATTAAAAAAGCAATTAAACCAGGTGTTACAACAAAAGAATTAGATATAATAGCAGAAAAAACAATAAGAGAAAATGGTGGAATTCCAGCACAACTTGGTTATCCAAGTGGTGAAAAAGGAGTTCCTCCTTTTCCTGCATCAATTTGTGCTTCTGTTAATGATGAAGTAATACATGGGATACCATCTGATAGAGTAAAATTAAAAGATGGAGATGTAATAAGCATAGATTTAGTTGCATATAAAAATGGATTTAATGGAGATGCTGCTAGAACTTATATAGTAGGAAAAGGTAGTAAAAATGCTGAAAAATTAGTAGAAGTTACAAGACAAGCATTTTTTGAAGGAATAAAATATGCTAAAGCAGGAAATAGAATAGGTGATGTTTGTCACGCGATAGGTGAATTTGTAGAAAAAAATGGATATAGTGTTGTAAAAGAATTTCAAGGACATGGAATAGGAAGAAGTATGCACGAGGATCCAGGTATTCCAAATTACGGAAAAGCTGGAAAGGGAATAAAACTTGAACCAGGTATGACTCTAGCAATAGAGCCAATGGTAATAGAAAAAAATCCAGACATATTAGTTTTAGATGATGGTTGGACAATCATAACTGAAGATGGAAGTTTAGCAGCACATTATGAAAATACAATTTTAATTACAGAAAAAGAGCCAGAAATATTGACAATTATTTAATTGTGTTATATAATGTTTAAGCTAATTGTGTAGACGAGACTTAAAATATATTATTTGAGGAGTGAAAAAACGTTGGCAAAAGAGGATATAATCGAAGTTGAAGGTACTGTTGTAGAAACATTACCAAATACAAATTTTAAAGTTGAACTTGAAAATGGACATCAAATATTGGCTCATATTTCTGGAAAACTTAGAATGAATTATATTAAAATATTACCTGGAGATAAAGTTAAAGTTGAATTATCACCATATGATTTATCAAGAGGTAGAATTACATGGAGAGCAAAATAAATTTAGGGTATAAATGCTTTTAAATTTATTTTTGATATATTAACCCAAAAACAAAAACTTTTAAGTTAAGAGTGAAGAGTACAAAATTCTTCGAATTTTGAGGAGGTGCAAGAAATGAAGGTAAGACCATCAGTAAAACCAATTTGCGAAAAATGCAAAGTTATAAAAAGAAAAGGAAAAATAAGAGTAATTTGCGAAAATCCTAAACATAAACAAAGACAAGGTTAATTAAACAAAATTTTTTGATATTAACACAAGACTATGAAGCGGCTGAATAAAAGATAGTTTTGTGTTTATATACATTTATGCTGAACTTTCTAATAAACTATATAATTAAAATACAATCCTTTAATTATATACATTTCAATATTAGATTGTAATAGCAAATAAAAATAATAATCAAGAACAAATAAAATTTGGAGGTGCTAAAATTTATGGCTCGTATAGCAGGAATCGATTTACCTAGAGAAAAAAGAGTAGAAATAGGACTAACATACATCTATGGAATAGGAGTATCAAGTTCTAGAAAAATTCTTGAAGAAGCTGGGGTTAATCCAGATACTAGAGTAAAAGACTTAACAGATGATCAAGTAAATAGTATAAGAAAAGTTATTGACGAAAAACATAAAGTAGAAGGTGACTTAAGAAGAGAAGTAGCTTTAAATATTAAAAGACTTACTGAAATCGGATGTTATAGAGGATTAAGACATAGAAGAGGACTACCTGTAAGAGGACAAAGAACAAAAACTAATGCCCGTACAAGAAAAGGTCCAAGAAAATTAGTTAGTAAAAGTAAAAAATAAGGAGGTATAAAACCAAATGGCTAATAAAAAAACTGTAGCAAAGAAAACACCTAGAAGAAATAGAAAAAATATTGAAAAAGGTGCTGCACATATACATTCAAGTTTTAATAATACAATAGTTACAATTACTGATACACAAGGAAATGTTATTTCTTGGGCAAGTGCTGGTGAACTAGGATTTAAAGGTTCAAGAAAATCAACACCATTTGCTGCTGGAGAAGCTGCAGAAACAGCTGCAAAAGCAGGTATGGAACATGGATTAAAATCAGTAGAAGTATTTGTAAAAGGACCAGGTTCTGGTCGTGAAGCTGCAATAAGATCATTACAAACAGCAGGTCTAGAAATAAGTGCAATTAAAGATGTAACACCAATACCACACAATGGATGTAGACCACCAAAAAGAAGAAGAGTATAATACCGTGCTATGCACGAATAAAAGTTAATAGTGAAGAGAGAATAAAACTACACTAAAAATTTTTGAAAGGAGAAATAAAATGGCTAGATATAAAGACGAACAATGTCGTATTTGCCGTAGAGAAGGTCAAAAGCTATTCTTAAAAGGTGAAAGATGTTATTCTGATAAATGTTCTGTTTCTAGAAGAAATTATGGACCAGGACAACATGGACAAAAGAAAGCTAAGCTTTCTGAATATGGTACTCAATTAAGAGAAAAACAAAAAACAAAATCATTCTATGGAGTAGGAGAAAAACAATTTAGAAAATACTTCGAAATGGCTTCAAATAAAAAAGGAGTTACTGGTGAAAACTTACTTCAAATATTAGAAAGTAGATTAGATAACGTAGTTTACAGATTAGGATATGGATCATCTCGTGCTCAAGCAAGACAACTTGTAAACCATGGACTATTTGAAGTAAATGGAGGAAAAGTTGATATTGCATCATACTTAGTAAAAGCAGGAGACGTAATCGCAGTTAGAGAATCAAAGAAAGATAAAGAAATTATAAAAGTAAACTCAGAAGCAAATTCTGCAAGACCAGTACCAACATGGCTAGAAAAAGATGCTGAAAAATTAGGTGGAAAAGTAGTAAGATTAGCATCAAGAGAAGATATAGACTTACCAGTAGAAGAACACTTAATCGTAGAGTTATACTCTAAATAATAGCTAATATTAGTGGCAATAACGATACCGACTAATAATAGATATTAAGAAGTAGAACTTCATAAACCAGGGAGGTAAAAATGATAGAATTTGAAAAGCCAAATATTGAATGTTTAGAAATAAATGATGATAACAATTATGCAAAATTTGTTTGTGAACCACTAGAAAGAGGATATGGTGTAACAATAGGAAATTCATTAAGAAGAATCCTACTTTCATCACTTCCAGGTAGTGCAATAACAAGTGTAAAAATTGATGGAGTAGTACATGAATTTTCTACAATACCAAATGTAGTGGAAGATGTACCAGAAATAGTAATTAATTTAAAAAATGTAAGATTAAAAACATTTGATGATGAAGAAAAAATCATAAGAATTGATTTTAAAGGTGAAGGTGAAGTTACAGCAGCTGATATTATAACAGATAGTTCAGTAGAAGTATTAAATCCAGATTTACATATAGCGACTGTTTCAGAAGGTGGACATTTAAAAATGGAAATGACAGTTGATAGAGGTAGAGGATATAATAGTGCTGCAAAAAATAAAAAGCCAAACCAAGATATTTCTGTATTACCAATAGATTCAATTTATACACCAGTTAAAAAAGTAAACTATTCAGTCGAAAATACTAGGGTTGGACAAATGGTAGACTTTGATAAATTAATTATTGAAGTTTGGACAGATGGAAGTTTAAAAGCTGATGAAGCATTAAGCTTAGCTGCTAAAGTTATGACAGGACATTTAGAAATATTTATAGATTTATCTGAAGCAACAAAAAATACACAAGTTATGATTGAAAAAGAAGAATCTAAGAAAGAAAAAGTATTAGAAATGTCAATAGAAGACTTAGAGTTATCAGTTCGTTCATTCAATTGTTTAAAAAGAGCTGGAATTTCTACTGTTGAAGATTTAGCAAATAAAACTGAAGAAGATATGATGAAAGTAAGAAATCTAGGAAAAAAATCTTTAGATGAAGTTACACATAAATTACATTCTTTAGGATTAGATTTTGCAAAAGAAGAAGAATAGTGGAATAACTAACCAATATAAGATTTTAAAGTATAAAGTAAAATTTAAGAAGAGGTGAAAACAAGTGGCAAGAAATAGAAAATTAGGAAAACCAACTGATCAAAGATTAGCTATGCTTAAATGCTTATCTACAGATGTAATTCTTCATGGAAAGATCCAAACAACTGAAACAAGAGCAAAAGAAGTAAAAGCAATCGTTGATAGTATAATAGCATTAGCTGTTAAAGAAAAAGATAACTTCGAAATGGTGGATGTTAAAGTTGTAACAGCAAAATTAGATGCTAAAGGAAATAAAGAAACTGTAAAAGCAACAAGCAAAAATGGTAAAGAATACCTAAAAGTTGTAAAAGAAGAAAAAACAGTATCAAGACAAAAAGATATGTCATCAAGATTAAATGCAAGAAAGAAAATTATGACAAAAGTTAACAAAGTAAAAGATGAAAATGGTAAAAACATCGATTTACCAAATAAACTATTTAATGAAATTGCACCAAAATATGCAGATAAAAATGTTGGTGGATATACAAGAATAATTAAGATAGGACAAAGAAGAGGAGATGCAGCTCCAATAGTAATCCTAGAATTAGTTTAATAAAATAATTTAATATTATCAAGAGTGGACGAGAGAATCGGCTTTATGACTCCACAGCAACCTAAGAGTTTTTAAGGTGCTAATACCGACAAAGCAAAGTGCTTTGAATGATGATTTTTTTAAGTTATTATTAAGACCTTTGCTTTAATGCAAAGGTCTTTTGTAATACAAATTATAAATATATGTTGTGATTTTTACCAGACTATAAGTGCTAATAATTAACTAAAAAGGGAGAATTAAAATGAGAAAATTATTTACTAGTGAAAGTGTAACAGAAGGACATCCAGATAAATTATGTGATTATATATCAGACAGTGTTTTAGATGCTTGTTTAAAAGAGGACAAGTATTCAAGAGTAGCTTGTGAAACAGTTGCAGGAAAGGGAGAAATATTTATAACAGGAGAAATTACATCTAATGCAAATATAGATATAGAACAAATAGCAAGAAACGCAATAAAAGAGATAGGATATGATAATGAAAATTTAGATATGGATTATAGAACTTGTAAAATCAATTTAAATATATCTAAGCAATCACCAGATATAGCTTTAGGGGTAGATAAATCTTTAGAGGATAAAAAAGGGGAAAGTATAGAATCTATGGGTGCAGGAGACCAAGGAATAATGTTCGGGTTTGCCTGTGATGAAACAGATGCATATATGCCACTTCCAATATATCTTGCACACAAACTATCTAAAAAATTAACAGAAGTTAGAAAAAATAGAGTTATAGACTATTTAAGACCAGATGGGAAAACACAAGTAACAATAGAATATGAAGATAACAAACCATTAAGAGTAGATACAATAGTAATTTCAACACAACATAATGAGGATATAAGCCTTGAAATTCTAAGAAAAGATATAAAGGAAAAAGTGATTAAAGAAGTAGTTCCAGCTGAATTATTAGATGAAAATACAAAATATTATATAAACCCAACAGGAAGATTTGTGATAGGAGGGCCACTTGGAGATAGCGGGTTAACTGGAAGAAAAATAATTGTAGATACATATGGTGGGTATAGTCGTCATGGTGGAGGAGCATTTTCAGGAAAGGATCCTAGCAAAGTTGATCGTTCTGCTGCGTATATGGCAAGATTTATAGCAAAAAATATAGTAGCAAATAAATTAGCAAAAAAATGTGAAATCCAATTTAGTTATGCAATAGGAGTAGCAAAACCTGTATCAATATATGTAGATACTTTTGGAACAGGAACTATCAAAGAAGAAGAAATAGTAGATTTGATATATAAGAAATTTGAATTAACTCCAACAGGAATAATAAACTATTTAAACTTAAGAAGTCCAATATATACTAAAACAACAAACTATGGTCATTTTGGGAAAAATGATTTACCTTGGGAAAAAATTATTGAACTATAATCTGCAATATGATATAAATTAATTAAAACAAAGATAAATATAATAAAGGATGCACAAAAGTGAAGGAAAAATTAGTTAGAATAAAAAGTGAAAATAAAATTTTAATAATGTTGGCATTTTATAGCATAGCAATTGGACTTTGGAAAAATTTTAGACAATTATGGCTACAAGGAAACAGTCTTGATGTAACAGCTATAAGCCAAATATTGAGTTTAGGAACTCTTATGTGTGCTATATGCCTATTTATAACAACAAAATATACTAGCTTAAGTAAAATAAAGAAATTTATGGTTATATGCCTAACAATTAAAATAATAACATTTATATTAATGTATATTTTAAATTGTACAGGAAATAATGCTCTAATTGGAATGCTTACAATTGTTGATATTGTTACAGAAAAATTGATTATAATAAATATATATCCATTTATATTAACTATTAAAAAAGATGATATTTTATATAGTAAGAGAAAATTAGTAGAATACTTATTTTGTGATATAGGCATATTAATTGGAGGGACACTAATAGGAAAAACAATATTTGGATTAAATATTGATTATAATTTATTACTACTTATTTCATTTATATTTGTTACTGTTGCATTTATTGTACTAATAAATATAAAACAAGATTATAAAGAAGAAAAAAGAGAATCGGGTTTAAGAACTATATATGAACTATTTAAAGATGATATTTTTAGAACTTATTTAATATATATATTAATATCAAATATAGCAATGAGTACAGGTTTAGGAATAAAAATGTTAATGCTAACAAATTTATTAGATTTTTCTGCAAGTAATGCAACAAATTATTTATTAATTGCAGGATTATTTGCAGATTTAATAGGAATAATAGCAGTAAAACATCTTACCCCTAAAAATGATTATATAACAATAACAATTAAGTTTGGAATAAGATTAGTTCTTTATTTAATTACTTTTTTTACAAGCAACTTGATAATAGCAATTATAGCTATGACTTGGTCTATATTAATATCTACTGCATATGAAAACATAGTAGATGCACCATATATAAATAGAATAAAAAATGAACATCAATTAATGTTTAACAGTATAAAATATATTGTAGCATTAATTGGAGAGTCAATAGGGTTATATTATGCAGGATTAACATATAATTATGGAATAGGATGTATGCTAGGAATGTCAGCATTTTTTATGATTTTTCAAATAGGGTTTGCATATAGACTAATTTATATGAGAAAAAAGAAAGAATCAGAAACAAAATAGAAGTAGGATAGTATAAATTCCTGCTTCTATTTTGTTGGTATTTGTTTTTAACTATTTGCAATAACAACTGCTACATCATATATTAATTTCAGTTTTTCTGGTGGACAATTTTTTAGCAAAACTGAAAAATCATTATCTAAATAACTTTTAGAAGTACTAGAAGTACCATTTAAGATATATCCTTCTGTTACATTAAGTATCTCACAAATTTGAGCTACTCTTTTTAAATTAATTTCAGTACTGCCACGTTCAACACGGCTTAAAAATGCTACTGAAACATCTAATTTTTCTGCTAAAACTTCTTGTGTTATATTTTTATCTTTTCTTGCTTTATGAATTCTTGAACCTATTAATTTATAATCTATTGCCACATTACCCACATCCTTCCATGGGCTTAAATATAGCATTTATAGGTATAATTTAACAGAAACAAATAAGTAAATGTATACTAGCAGTAAAATTATTTACTGAATATGTTAATAAAAGAGTCAACAATAACTTTTATTGGTTTATTATCATTATATAAATCTACTAAAATTTTATTAGTAAAAGGTATTTTCCAAAGTAAAAATCCGTAACCCTATTATACAAATAACAGTTATGAAAAAAGCCAATATATCTTTTAGTTTATTTTTATGGTAGGGTATATGTGTTTCATAGTATATAGTCTCTTCTGGTGCTACATCGTAATATGTGTTATAACTTGCTTGATTAAAATTAGGATTTTGATTAGTCTCATACTGATAATCGTCTTGAGTATTGTTATTGCTATTTGAAAAATTATTAGCATTAACATTAGATTGATTTTTTAAATAAGAAAGCTCATTTTGTAATTCTTCTACTAAATGTTGTAAGTGTTCATTTTTAGCAATTATTGCTTCAATAGCACTATTCTTATCATAGTCAAGTTCTAAGTCATAATTTTTTCTTGTTTTTTCATTTGAAAGAATCTCATATGCTTCATTAATTTCTTTAAATTTAGCTTCAGCCCATTCTTTTTTTGCTTCACTTTGTGTATCGGGATGATATTTTTTTGCAAGAACTTTGAAAGCCTTATCTATAATCTCCTTGGAAGCTTTGACATCTACTTCTAATATCTCATAATAATTTTTCATAGGTAAATTTATTCTCCTTTTATAATCATAAAATAATCATATCATAAAAAGTAAAAAAATTCGATATATTACTTGAAAAAAATAGATTGTTATTATACAATACATATAGAAAATTTGTTTGTAAAGGAGAATTATAGAATGCTTGCATACATTAAGGGAACTCTAGAAATGAAATTTGAAGATTATATTGTAATAGATGTAGGAGGACTTGGATATAAAGTTTTTATGTCTGAAAATTCTATAGAAGAATTAGGGAGTATTGGTGATATAGTAAAAGTACATACACATTATCATGTAAGAGAAGATGATATAAGTATATATGGTTTTAAAACAAATGAAGAACTAAAAATGTTTGAACTTTTATTAGGAGTAAGTGGAATAGGAGCAAAATCAGCAATAAATATGTTGTCAAATATAACTCCATCAAGCTTTGCATTAGCAGTAATTACAAATGATACATCGAAATTAGTAAAAATTCCAGGAATAGGAGCAAAATCAGCTGCAAGAATTGTTTTAGAATTAAAAGATAAACTAAAAACAATAGAAGCAAAAGAAGAAAATACTGAGATAAAAGAGGCAATACAAGATGATAATAAAATAACAGAAGCAATTTCAGCACTACAAGTACTTGGATATAATAGAAAAGAAATAGAAAAGGCATTAGAAAAAATCGATAAAGATAGTTTATCATTAGAAGATATAATTAGAAAAGGACTATCAATATTAGGAAGATAGTATAGAAAGAAGTGAATAAAAATGGATTTATCAAAGCCATTAGCTTATAGAATGAGACCAAAGAACTTGGAGGAATATGTTGGACAAGAACATATTTTAGGACAAGATAAAATTTTATATAGAACAATTAAAGCAGATAGACTATCAAGTATTATTCTTTGGGGTCCTCCAGGTTGTGGAAAAACTTCACTTGGTAGAGTAATAAGTGAAACTACAAAATATAAATTTACAAAAATTAATGCTGTAACAGCAGGAGTAAGTGATATAAAAAAAGTAGTTGAAGAAGCTAAAAACGTATTTCTTAATCCTACTGGAAAATGTATTTTATTTATAGATGAGATACATAGGTTTAATAAGTTACAACAAGATGCACTTTTACCTTTTGTTGAAGATGGAACTGTAATACTAATTGGAGCAACTACAGAAAATCCGTATTTTGAAGTAAATAAAGCTTTAATTTCAAGATCAATGGTATTTAAACTAGAACCACTAACTACTGAAGATATTTTTAAAGTATTAAAAATGTCACTTGAAAGGGAAGAGGGATTAAAAAGTTTTAATATAAAAGTAGAAGATGAAACTTTAAGAAAAATTGCAGAAGTATCAAATGGAGATGTAAGAACAGCTTTAAATGGATTAGAAGTAGCAGTTCTTACAACAAAAGTGGATAAAGATGGATTTATTAATATAACAAATGAAATAGCAAAAGATAGTGTACAAAATAGAAAAGCAATTTTCGATAAAAATGGAGATAGCCATTATGATAATATAAGTGCATTTATAAAATCAATGAGAGGTAGTGACCCAGATGCTGCAATATTTTATTTAGCACGTGCATTAAATGGTGGAGAGGATCCAATGTTTTTAGCAAGAAGAATTGTAATTCAAGCAGCAGAAGATGTAGGAATGGCAAATCCTCAAGCATTGGTAGTGGCAACTTCTGCAATGCAAGCTGTACATATGGTTGGAATGCCAGAAGCTAAATTAATTTTAAGTGAAGCGGCAGTATATGTAGCAACTTCTAAGAAATCAAATGCAACATATTTAGGTATTAATAGAGCATTGCAAGATGTACAAACGATGGATACAGGGGAAGTTCCAATGCATATAAGAAATGCTACTCGAGAAGGAATGGAACAATTTGGATATGGTGAAGGATATAAATATCCACATGATTATCCAGGACATTTCGTAGAACAGCAATATTTACCAGATAAGATGCTGGGAACTAAATATTATATTAAAGATGATACTATAGAATAATATAATAATTAAAAAAATTATAGTTAAAGAGATTGCATATATGCAATCTCTATTTATATAGTATTAAATTTACTTGTTATTTTCCACCTTGTTTTTTTTAGTATCTTTATTACTGATTTTATCATCATCTGGCACATATTCTAATATTTCAGATATTTCACAGTTAAAAACTTTACACATATTATTAAGTTGCCTAATATCAATCCTCTTACTCTCTTCATAATACATTTTTGAAACAGTTGCTGGACGCATATGTGCTAAATCAGCTAAAGTTTTTTGTGTCATCTTATGTTTTCCTAATAAATCGGAAAGCTTAATTCTAATCATATTATCACCCTCCTTGAATATTTTGTCGTAAAATGTCGAAAAAACAGAACTTTTCTATTTTTGTTGTATTTTATCATTTAATGTATTAAAATTACACAGTATGGAAAGAATATAACGATAAAAGTAATTAAAAGTTATGTAGTGGTAAAAAGGGAAACAAAGTATAAATACTTATAAAAACAGGGAGTGAATAAACCGATATTATGGGCAAACTAGAAAAAGACAAAATTAAAAAAAATATATATTCTAGAGATTGGAAAGAAAAAAATGATGACTATATAAAAGCATTAGAAAGATTTTTGGATGTAACAGATAATGTAGAAGATGAAAATTTGAGAATGGATATTATATATAAAATGTTAAAATGTGATGAAATTTTAACGAAATTAGTTGAAAACTATTCAAGCCAAATGTATAGAAATTTTAAAAGGTAATTTGTAATATAAGTATAAAAAATATGAATTTGTTAAGAATAAGTATTATAAATTATTTATTTTATGGTGTTAAATATGATTAAAAAGATATTAATTGGGCTACTCGCTGGCTTAGTAAGTGGATTTTTTGCTACAGGAGGAGGAATGATAGTAGTTCCAGCACTTGTATATCTACTTAAAACAAGTGAACAAAAAGCAAGGGCGACATCGCTTTTTGTAATATTACCAATGGTTATAACAAGTGGAATTTTTTACTATAAAAATGATTATATAGATTGGAAAATTGGATTTTTGTGTGCGGTACGGAGGAGTAATAGGAGGTTTCTTGGGAGCAAAGTATCTAAAGAAAATTCCAGAAGTATATTTAAAAATAATATTTACAATTTTTTTAATATATGTGTCTATAAGAATGATGGTGGGGTAGAAAATCATAAGGTGGTGTTTTATGTTTGAAATATTAGTTGGTATTATATCAGGATTTGTAAGCGGTATGGGAATGGGTGGAGGCACCATTCTCATATTATGTCTTTCATTATTTTTAGGAATAGAACAACACGTTGCACAAGCAACAAACTTAGTATTTTTTATACCAACATCTATAGTTGCGATTATTATAAATATAAAGCAAAAATATGTGGATTTTAAAATAGCAATACCGATTGCTATTTCAGGAGTAGTTGGAGCAGTAATAGGAGCAATTTTTTCAAGCAAAACTGACGTTAGAATGCTAAAAAAATACTTTGGAATATTTTTAGGATTAATTGCACTTTGGGAAATATATTCATTAATAAAAAAGTATAAACTAAAAGAAAAAACACATACTAAGTAGTAATAGGTAATATTGATTACTAAAAAATTATAGGAGGTAGTATTTATGAAATTTATAAAAGGAATGGTAATGGGAACACTAATTTCAGCTGGTGTAGTTATGATGTATAATGAAAGAAATTCAATGAAAAAAAATAAAATGGTTAAAAAGGGAAAACAATTTATTAAAAAAATGGGAATTATCTAAATGTATATACAGTAACATAATTTTATGTTATAATTATTGTGCTCTATAAAAAATGCACAAGGAGGCAACAGTATGGGAGAAAGAAAGTATCCGATAATTCATAATGCTTTCTATACTCGTAACACAAGAAAGGAAAATCTGTCATGCTTAGATGGACTTCCTCAAGGACCCGATATGGATATGTATGATTATGAGTTTGGTAAAGCTGGAGAACTCATAGCTATCCATAAAAAAGTTTTGGTAGATTAACTAATCTTGTGTAGAGCAGAATTAAGAGGAAAAGCTACGGTGAGTTTTTCCTCTTGTTCATTTTACTAGTCTTTACATTCTTTGCAATCACAGCATTTTTTACAATCACATTTGCAATCACATTTGCATTCTGGTTTGCATTCTGGTTTATGCTCTGGTTTACATTCTGGTTTACAGTTTCCTACAAAACAGTCACATTTATCCATTTTTACACCTTTTAAGCATTTTCCTTCATGACCACATCTAGCACATACTTTTACATGTTTAACTTGATCAACCCAGAAGTTTATTTCATATTTCTTATCAGGACAAAGAGGTCCAAAAACAAATTCTCCCTCTTCATCTGTGAAAGTATGAGAAACTGGTCTTCTTTCTTCTTTACCACATTCACAAACAACTTCAATTAATTTAACAACAGCGTCTTTAACTGGTTCTTTATAACAGTCTCTTATAACACCATATATAACATTTCTATTATCACATGGTAAAGTAATATCTAAATCAAATTGTTTTCCGCAAGCGATAGCACCATCTACGTCAACAACTGGACAACATGGTTTTTCAAAATCCATAAAAATCTACTCCTTTTATTAATATTAGCATTAAGCTATATTGTATAATATGAAAATTCGACAAAAAAGTGATAATATTAAGAAAAAATATAGAAAATAGTTGTTGAAAAATAATAGGAAATATGATATAACAAGTACATAATTTTTTGGGGGAATAAAAAATGAACAATAAAAAAGATAAATCACAAATATTTGTAAAGATTATGGCTGCAATACTTGCAGGATTAATGGTACTTGCTGTTGCAGGAACACTAATTTATTATATAATAAGAATGTAACAAAAGAGGGATAGATATGATAGATGGTTTTGGAATCAGTATGCAAAAATTTTATGATGATATTATTGTAGGGTATTTAAATGCATTTTCACAAAATCCAATGAATTTATTAATACTTGCGATAGATGTTATAATTGTAATGTTTTTGGCAGCAACAATTATTAAATTTGCAAAAAATTCACGAGCATGGCAATTATTAAAAGGTATTTTCTTTTTGGTAATCGCAAATGTATTAAGTTATATTTTACAGCTAAGGATTTTAAACTTTTTACTAAGCATTGTTATGACTTGGGGAGTATTTGCACTAATTGTTATTTTTCAACCAGAGTTAAGAAGAGCATTAGAACAATTAGGAACTAATAAATTTACTAAGTTTTTTGGAATAGACAAGGATATACAAACAAGAACAAAAGAAGATATCTATAAAATAGTAATAGCTGCTTTAGAACTTGCAAAAACAAAAACAGGAGCTTTAATTGTAATAGAAAGAGATATAAAGATAAATGATATTATATCTACAGGAATAGAAATAAACTCTGAAGTTTCACCACAATTATTAGTGAATATATTTGTACCTAATACACCATTACATGATGGAGCAGTAGTAATTAGTAATAATAAGATAACAGCAGCTGCTTGTATGTTACCTCTTGCAAGTGATACAGATATTGCAAAAGAGCTTGGAACAAGACATAGAGCAGCGATAGGAATATCTAAAGAATCTGATGCAATTGCAGTAGTAGTTTCAGAAGAAACTGGAAAAGTATCAATTGCAAAAGATGGTACTTTGATTGCTGATGTTAAAGAAGAAACACTTAAAAAGATACTAATAAAGAATATTGTTACTAATAGATATGGAGATGAAAGGATTACAAAACTAGAGAGATTAAGAAATATGAAATTTGGATTTAAGAAAAAAGGGCAATAAAATTAAAAATAAATAATTTGAAAAGCCATAGTAGCTAGCAAGTTAAGTGCTAGCTACTATATTGTGTAATAGAGATGTAAAGCTTGTCAATAATTTTGGAATTAATTTATAAGATGTGAATATATATATAAGACAAACTACTAAGTTTAGGTAATAAACCAGCAAAATACTTACAATAAATTTACATAATTTGACAAGATTACATAATTATGATATAATTAAGATGTTGTGTTACAAAAACACAATGAAAGGATGTTGAATATAAATGAAAAATAATAGTAAAAGTGGGCTGAAAATTAGTGAAATAATAGCAACACTAAGTATATTTTTTATAATAGCTACAAGCACACAATTATTTATTACTAACAAAGATAATAAACAAACTGAGAATCAAACAAGTATACAAGAAGTAAATATAGAAGAGAAGGAAGTTAATAGAAAAATAGCTACAACAAGTAGAAGCGGAAATCATAGGGAAAGTGCTAAACCAATAATTGAAACCAACAATACTAGTGAAGCTATAGTAGAAAAAGCAGAAGAAAGTAAAGAGTATAAATCAATAGAAGAAATAAGAATATCAAAAAATATGGATTTAACAATAACTACAGGAATATCAAAAGAAGATTTTAAGAATTTAATGAAAGGTTTAAAATGTGATACATCAGGATTTTTTTATAAAAATAGTGATACTATCTACGATTTATGCCAAAAATATGAATTGAATGAAATATTCTTTTGTGGATTAATTGCTGGAGAATCTGGCTGGAATATATCAGCAAATCACAGAAATAAATGTAATTATATAAGTATGATGTCAAAAGGAAAACTAATAAGATATGCCACACCAGAAGAAGGATTAGAAGCAGCAGCAAAATTATTGCACAATAAATATTTAAGTGAAGGCGGAGCATATTATTCAGGAAAAACTTTAGCAAATGTACAAAAAATATTTTGTCCAAACTCATCAACATGGGTAAATCTAATATATGGTTGTATGAAACAAGTTATAAAATAAGATATATAAATAAAATAGCCTCTAGCTTATTGAAGTTAACGTTAATAAGTTAGAGGTTATTTTAAAAAATTATGTTACAAATTTGTATATAGCTTCAGCAAAGCCACTATTTGCTACTGTATTTGTAGTGGTATAAGTTGCCACCTTTTTAATTTCATCATAAGCATCGGAAAGAGTAACACCAATTCCAGAATTTTTAAGCATATCTATATCATTTACGTTATCTCCAATAGCCATAATATCATTTGTATCAACATGAAGAAAATTACTTAAATAATTTAAAGCATAACCTTTTCCTATATTTTTAGGAGTGATATCTAAATATTCATATTCTTTATTAATTATCATATCTTTATATTGTTTTTTCTTTTTTATATGATTAATGGTTAATGGAATATTTTTTATAAGAATATCTTTTACATTATCAAGTGACTCATCACTAGAAATAACAAGCTTAAATATTTGTGAATTATTCGTATTAACATATTCTTTTATATTAGGTACTATTTTAAAATGGAGATTATCGGTATCTTTACTACCATTTAAAATATAGTTTCTTAAATCCATATACATAAGGAATTCTGTAATGATTTCAGTATCAGTATAGATATGGATATGTAAATTATGTTCTTTTGCAATATTATAACAAGAATTAAAATCTTCAATACTTACAAGATTTTTATATATTTCTTTACCAGTATTTAAATCTACAATTAAAGTTCCATTTCCAAATATACCATAAGAGGCATTACATTTAGAACAAATATCTTTTGTGATAGAATAAGTCTTACCAGTACATATCGCAAAATCTACATTCTTATTATGCATTGATTTTATAGCATCCAAATTTTTAGCAGGTATGAAATTATTATGATCAACTAAAGTACCATCTAAATCACTTGCTACTAATTTTATAGACATTATTCCACCACCTTTAATGTAAGTTATATATATTAAACTATAAAATGACAGCAAAATCAATACTATTTATTGTAAAAGCATGGTTTCTATGATAAAATTTTATAGAAAAATAAAGAGTAGGAGAGAGCTATGCGAAATATTAAACTTACAATAGAATATGATGGAAAAGAATTTAATGGTTGGCAAAAGCAGCCCAATAAACTTAATATTCAAGGAACTATTGAAAAAGCAATTGAAGAGTTAACAAAAGAAGAGGTAGAATTAAATGCATCTCGGTAGAACTGATGCAGGTGTTCATGCTTTACGGACAAGTTGCTAATTTTAAAACAAATTCTAATATTCCAATAGAAAAATTTGCAGTAGCTATAAATTCTATTATAAAGAAAAGTATTGTAATTAAAAAGGCAGAAGAAGTAGATGAAAATTTTCATTCAAGATACTGTTGTAAAGAGAAAACATATAGATATATAATAAATAATTCTGAATATGGTACAGCGGTTTATAGGAATTTAGAATACCATATTCCACAAAAACTCAATGTAGAAGAAATGAAAAAAGCAATAAAACATTTTGAAGGAGAACATGACTTTAAAGCATTTAAATCAAGTGGAACAAGTAGTAAAAGCAGTGTAAGAACTATATATAAAGCTGAAATAAAACAAGAAAATGATAAAATAATAATAGAACTAACAGGAAATGGTTTTTTATATAATATGGTAAGAATAATATCTGGAACACTAGTAGAAGTAGGACTTGGAAAAATAAAACAAGAAGAAATACCAGATATTATAAATAAAAAAGATAGAACTCTTGCTGGAAAAACTTTACCTCCACAAGGATTATATTTAGTGAAGGTAAAATATAAATAGAGGATGCAAAGCATCCTCCATCAGGTAGTACTGTTCATGGTTCTTCTTCCCTCCAAAACGTAGGCTTCTGAGAGTCAGTGAAATGGTAACCAGGACGGGTGTTAAGCGACTGATCTGTTTCAGGATCCCTCTGCCGTCTTGATTTGGGAATACTCTCGGGATGAAATTCATCACGTACCTTTTGCATAGCCTCGTGAAGACGTTCTGTTCCTAATGAACTAGATCCAGAGTTGTAAACAGCCATATGTTTTACCTCCTTTATGCATTTTACACTTATATTATAACACAAAAGCAAACAAAATGCACGTATTTTGTTTAAGTTTATATGAGTAACCAAAATAGTAAAATGTTCATAATATATTACGAAGGAATATACTTATAAGAGAGGAGAAATATTATGAATATTTTACTATTATTTTTTGCTCTACCTATAGCTACAATAATACTTGCAATTGCTGCCCAAAAGATACTTAAATGTCCATTTTTAGTAGCAGGAGTATTTTTTGCAATATACTTAATAGTAGCATTTGCAGCTTTTGATGCAAGCTTTTTGGTATTTGCTGTTGTATACACAATACTTGCTTTTTTAACAGCTGTTATAACTAAGATAATTGCCAATTTCATACAAAACAATACTGATGATAACAAATGCGGATGTGGATGCACCACAAGTATCAATGTAAGTACAGTTAGTGCAAATACAGGTACACCAACTAACAATTCTAATAATTGCTGTTGTACTTGTAGAAGATGTAGATAATCTAAGGAGACTAGCCAATAGTCTCTTTTTTTGTTTTCCTATCTATTTACTATTAATCGAAAATGTGATATAAAATATAGTATAAAAAGGAGACAAGTTATGAGATTAGATAAATTTTTAAAAGTTGCAAGAGTAATTAAAAGAAGAACTATTGCAAATGAGGTAGCAGACAAGGGAAGAGTTTTAGTTAATGGAAAAACAGTTAAACCTAGTTATGATGTAAAAGTAGGAGACGTATTAGAAATTACATTTGGAGATAAAGTTTCTAAATTTGAAATAATAAGTATACCAGAGAATCCAGCAAAAATTGTAGGAGAATTAATTAAAATATTATAAAGCAAGGAAACAAATTATGAAAAAAATAAAAGAAACATTATTAGAAAAAGATTTTGGAGCATATTTATATGATTTAAGAGAAAAAAGCGAGTATACAGTTGAAGAATTAGTAGAAAAGATTGATATGCAAAATATAACAACTAAAACTATAAAAAAATGGGAACACGATTTAGAATTTCCGAATTTAGATATAATGTATAAATTATCTGAAATTTATGAAGTACCAATTGAACAATTAATGCAAGTTAAAACTGAAACCTTAGAAGAAGGAGTAAAAGGAATAAATAAGGGAATGATTAGATTTATTGGTTATTTACTTGGAATTCCAATATACGGAGCTGTTATTTTTTCATACGTTTTCTTAATTGTTGGTGGGATAGGATCTGTGTTATTTTTTGCTGCAAGAATTTCAGGAAAGTTATAGAAAAGCTAAGTGATAATCTAAAACAAAGGTTTATAGGTAAAACCTTATTAAAAACCTAAATAAAAAAGTGAGGAAAAGATATGTCAAACTTTGTTCATTTACATATACATAGTGAATATAGCTTACTAGATGGAGCAAATAGAATAAAAGATATACCTATAAGAGCAAAAGAACTAGGGATGGACTCTATTGCTCTTACTGACCATGGCGTAATGTATGGAGTTATAGATTTTTATAAAGCCTGTAAAAAAGAAGGAATTAAACCTATAATTGGGTGTGAAGTATATGTAGCAAATAGAACAAGGTTTGATAAAGAAGCGGGACTAGACTTTAATAATCACTTAATATTACTTGCTAAAAATAATGAAGGATATAAAAATCTAACAAAATTAGTATCTCTTGGGTTTACAGATGGTTTTTATTATAAGCCACGTATAGATAAAGAAATATTAGAAAAATATCATGAAGGATTGATTTGTTTAAGTGCATGTCTTGCAGGAGAAGTAAATCAAGCTATTTTAAAAGATGATTTAGAAAAGGCAAAAGAAGCAGCATTATGGTTTAAAAATGTATTTGGAGAAGACTATTACCTAGAAATACAAAACAATGGGATAAGAGAACAAGCCTTAGCAAATCAAAAATTAATAGAACTTTCAAAAGAATTAAATATACCACTAGTTGCAACAAATGATGCACATTATTTAAGAAGAGAAGATGCTTATAATCATGAAGTACTATTATGTATTCAAACTGGTAAAAAGATGAAAGATGAAGACAGAATGAGATTTGAAACAGAAGAGTTATATATAAAATCTAGTGAAGAAATGATTGATTACTTTTCAAATGTTCCAGAAGCAATAGAAAATACTGTAAAAATAGCAGATAAGTGTAATGTGGAATTTGAATTTGGACATACAATACTTCCAAATTATGATGTGCCAGAAGAGTTTGAAACTCATTATGATTATTTAAAAAAACTATGTGAAGATGGAATAACAAAAAGATATGGAGAAAATCCAGGAGAAGAAATACTAAAAAGAGCAGAATATGAATTAAGTGTAATTAACAAAATGGGATATGTAGACTATTACCTAATAGTATGGGATTATATAAATTATGCTAAATCTAATGGAATACCAGTAGGACCAGGGCGTGGATCAGGTGCAGGTTCAATACTTGCATATGCAATTGGAATTACAGATATAGACCCAATAAAATATAATCTACTATTTGAAAGATTCTTGAATCCTGAAAGAGTAAGTATGCCAGATTTTGACGTAGACTTTTGTTATGAAAAAAGACAAGATGTTATAGATTATGTATGTAGAAAATATGGTAATGACCATGTATCACAAATTATAACCTTTGGTACAATGTCAGCAAGAATGGTAATAAGAGATGTTGCAAGAGTACTAGATGTTCCATATGCTGATGCAGATAAATTAGCTAAAATGATACCAAATGAATTACATATAACAATAAAGAAAGCATTAGAACAAAATAGAGAATTAAACGAAATATATGAAACAAACCCAGAAACTAAAAACTTATTAGATATAGCTATGGCATTAGAAGGAATGCCAAGACAGGCATCTACTCATGCTTGCGGTATAGTTATTACAAAAGATCCAGTAGTAGACTATGTTCCTCTATATGTAAATATGAAAGATGGAGCAATATCTACACAATATATAATGACAACTCTAGAAGAACTAGGGTTATTAAAAATGGACTTTTTAGGGCTTCGTACACTAACTGTTATACAAGATGCGATTGATTTAGTTAAAAAGCATCGTGGGATAGATGTAAAATTCGATGAAGATATGAAGGACGAAAAAGTATATAAACTATGGGCAAGAGGAGAAAGTGTAGGAATATTCCAATTCGAAAGCCAAGGAATGACAAACTTTATGAAGGAACTAAAACCAGATAGTTTAGAAGATATAATAGCAGGGGTTTCTTTATATAGACCAGGACCAATGGATCAAATACCAAGATATATTAGAAATAAATTAAATCCAGAACATGCAGAATATACACATCCATCACTAGAGCCAATACTAAATGTAACATATGGTTGTATGGTATACCAAGAACAAGTTATGCAAATAGTAAGGGATTTAGCGGGGTATTCATTAGGACGTGCAGATCTTGTAAGACGTGCAATGGGTAAGAAAAAACTAGATGTAATGGCAAAAGAAAGAGAATACTTTATACATGGTAAATTAGATGAAGAGGGAAATGTTGAAATACCAGGTTGTGTAAGAAATGGGATAGATGAAGTTTCAGCAAATAAGATATTTGACGAAATGGCTGAATTCGCAAAATATGCTTTTAATAAATCACATGCGGCAGCATATGCAGTAGTATCATATGAGACTGCTTATTTAAAAGCATACTATCCAGAAGAATTTATGGCAGCAACCCTAAATAGCTTCTTAGGAAATTTAGACAAAGTACCAGCATATATAGATGAATGTAAAAGACTAAATATAGATATTTTAAAACCAGATATAAATAAAAGTTTTACAAAATTTACTGTTGATAATGGAAAGATAAGATTTGGACTTGGAAGCATTAAAAACGTTGGGATTCAAGCTGTAGATGCAATAGTTGCTGAAAGAACAAAAAATGGAGAATTTAAAAGCTTTACAGATTTTTGTGAAAGAATGCAAAATGAAGCAGTAAATAAAAAATGTATAGAAAGCTTAATTAAAGCAGGAGCCTTTGATGAATTCCCTGAAACCAGAAGTACTCTTATGGCATCTTTTGAAAATATAATAGATACAATAAGTGATTCCTCAAGGAAAATGTTAAAAGGACAAGTAACAATGTTCGACTTAAATCCAGAAGATGAAAAAACTAATGATATGAAATATAGTTTTACCACATTAAAAGAATATACAAAAAAAGAACTATTATCAATGGAAAAAGAAATGTTAGGACTATATATATCGGGGCATCCGCTAGAGGGAATACGTGAAGAGTTAGAACAAAGTACTAATATAAACACATTAAAAACGAGAAAACAACAACTAGAAGAGGGCGTTGAAACTCTAGACATAGTTGAAGGCTACAAAGATGGACAAATAGTAAAAATTGCAGGAATCATTAGTAGTGTAAAGAAAAAATACACAAAAAACAATAAAATAATGGCATTTGTAACAATAGAAGACTTGTATGGACAAGCAGAAATAATAGTATTTGAAAATGCATATATGGATGCATCAAATATACTTTTGAATGATAAAATTGTACTAATAGAAGGGCGTCTAAGCATAAGAGAAGATGAAGATACAAAAATAGTAGCAAATAAGATAACGGAATTTGGAGAACACAAGTCAAATTCACTTATAATAGATATAACAAACCTAGAAGAAGAAACCAAGAAAAAATTAAGAGGAGCAATAAAGTTTTTTTCAGGTGATAGAAATAATATGGCAATAAGTGTAAAAGAAAACGAAGAAATAAAGCCTTGTGGCGGAATTTATACAACAGATAGCATTTTAAAACAATTTGAAGAATTAGTCGGAGCTGAGAGAGTAATGAAAGGGTAGAAAGTGAGATTAATTTATAATGAGTCGATTAGAGCCAAGAATAGAAAGCTATAGTAATGCAGTAGATAGACTAAAAGGAGGATTACAAGAAGAGGAGACGCAAATTGTAATAAATGGCATATTACATAGATTTGAATTTACATTTGAACTTGCCTGAAAAACTTTAAAAGATTATTTAGAGTATATGGGCTTTACAGAAAAAATGGAAGCCCAAGAGAAGTAATACAAAGTGGATTTAAACAAGGGATAATAGAAAACAAAGAAGCGTAGATAAAAATGATGCTTGTAAGAAATTCACTAGCGCATTTGTATAATGAAGAAGAATCAAGAAAAGTATATAAGAACATAAAGGAAAATTATATTGTGTTGTTGCAAGATATAAAAGAAAAATTTGATGGCTTATTATAAAAGGTAATTTATAAATTACCTTTTACTTTTCACATACTAGACACAAAATAAAAGTATAATGTAGAAAAATGACGAATGAAGGAATGATTATATTATGAATAATGTAACAGTACTTGTTGTTGATGATGAAGCAAGAATGAGAAAATTAATTAGTGACTTTTTAAAACAAAAAGAATTTAGTGTTATTGAAGCAGAAGATGGAGAAAAAGCCTTAGAAATTTTTGAAGAAAACAAAAATAAAATAGGTTTAATTTTATTAGATGTTATGATGCCAAAACTTGATGGGTGGTCTGTACTTAGGCAAATTAGACAAAGTTCTAAAGTTCCAATAATAATGCTTACAGCACGCGGAGAAGAACAAGACGAACTATTTGGATTTGAACTAGGGGTAGACGAATACATATCAAAACCATTTAGTCCTAAAATACTTGTTGCAAGAGTGGAAGCAATTTTGAAAAGAACAAAAGCAAATGAGTTAGATATAAAAGATTATGGTGGAATAACTATCGATGCTGATGGAAGAACTGTAAAAGTAGATGGGAAAAATATAGAAATGAGCCTAAGAGAATATGAATTACTAAAATATTTATTAGACAATGAAGGAATTGCATTATCAAGAGATAAAATATTAAACAATGTATGGAATTACGATTATTATGGAGATTCAAGAACAATTGATAGCCATATAAAAAAAATAAGACACAAATTAGGTAAAAAAGGGAAATATATAGAAACAATGAGAGGCGTAGGTTATAAATTTGAAGTAAAATAGAGGAGTAATAATAATGGAAAACCTAAAAAATAAATTCAAATCAATTAGAATAAAGTTATTTTTAACACTTTGTGTTGTAGTTATAATAATAATAGCATTTTTAATTGTAACAAATAACTTTGTATTAGAAACCTTCTATTTATATTCGAAACAGAAAAACTTAATATCAGTATACAATAGAATAAATAACTATTACAAAAATGAAGATAGTAGTATAAACATAGAACTAGAACTTGAAAAAGCAGCAATAAATAATAACTTCGATATATTAATTAAAACTAATAGAAACATAAGCTTATACTCTACTAACAAAGATTTTATAGCTACAATAAACAATATGAATGTACTTACAAGCTTTAAAGAAAATGATAAACATATTGTATATAAAGATGATAAAATTTTAATAAGAAGAGTAGAAGATTCACGGAAATGGATTAACATTCATTTTGTTTACAGCAACACTAGATAATGGTTATATTTTATATATAAGAATGCCAGTAGCATCTATCCATGAAAGTGTTAAAATATCAAATAAGTTCTTATATTTAATAGGTGGCTTTACAATAATTATAGGTGGATTTGTAGTATCATTTATTTCTAGAAGATTTACAAAACCAATTTTAGAATTAAACGATATAGCAAATAAGATGGCGAAGTTAGATTTTAGCCATAAATATAGGACAACAGATGCTGATGATGAAATTAATAACCTAGGAAAAAGCATAAATACAATGAGCGACAAGTTGGAAAAAACAATAAATAGATTACGTGAAACAAATGTTGAACTTGAAAAAGATATAGAAGAAAAATCTAAAATAGATGAAATGAGAAAACAATTTATTTCTGATGTATCACACGAGCTAAAAACACCAATTGCACTAATACAAGGATATTCAGAAGGATTAATTGAAAATGTAAATACAGATGAAGAAAATAGAGAATTTTATGCAAGCGTTATTTTAGATGAAGCCAATAAAATGGATACACTAGTAAAACAACTATTAGAACTAATGAAACTAGAATATGGAAAAAGAGAATTTAATAATGATAAATTTGATATTTGTGAATTAATTAAAGAAGTAGTAAGAAAATCTAGTGTGATGTTAAATGAAAACAATATAGAGGTAGAATATGATAAGACGAGTCAAGTGTTTGTTAATGCAGATCCTTTCTATATTGAACAAGTAATAACAAATTATTTAACTAATGCTATAAAAAATGTAAAAGAAATTAACGGTAAAAAAGTAATAAAGATAGAGATAAAAGCAGATATAGAAAAAAATACAGTAAGAATTTCAGTATTTAACACAGGAGAAAATATAGAAGAAGAAAAACTAAATAGAATTTGGAATAGATTTTACAAAATAGATGAATCTAGAAATAGAGAAGATGGAGGAACAGGAATAGGATTATCTTTAGTAAAAGCTATTATGAATAATTATAAAAAAGATTATGGGGTAGTAAATAAAGAAAATGGAGTAGAATTCTATTTTGAATTAGAATTAATAGTATAAATAAGAATTAATAGTAGGTGGAAATCATTTCACCTACTTATTATGTTTTAGCATGGATATTATCTCGAAAATAATTAAGTTATTTCTATGTTAATGGAATAACTTAATTATTTAATAAAAATGTTAAATAGTAAGATAGCATATATTGACAGAACACATAAGTTAATATAAAATGTGAACTGTAAAATTAAACATTAAAAGAATATAAAAAATAAAAAGAGAACATACTAAAGTAAAGATAGAAATGAAGGGAGCAAAAGAAAAAATGAAAGAGAGAGGAATAACACTTATAGCACTAATCATAACAATAATAATACTATTAATACTTGCAGGAGTAACAATAAATCTAATATTAGGAGAAAATGGACTATTTAATACAACTAAACAAGCAGGAGAAGATTATAAACAAGCAGGAGCAAGAGAAAAACTAGAAGCAGTACTAGTAGAATTACAAGCAGATAAAATAACAAAACCAGAATATAATGAAAAGGATTATATAGATAATAGATTAAAACAAAACAATATGGAAGTAGAAGGAGACATAGTAACAGTAGAAGGCTGGCAATTTGAAATAGATAGAAGTATTCCAGAAATAGCACAAAGTTTAGGAAAAGAAACAGAATTAAAAAAAGACACAAGAGGAAAAGCAAAATTTGTATATGATACTGAGACTCAAAATGTAGCAAAAGTAGAGGTAACAATAGAAATAGATGCAAGCATAAGTGGATATACAGTACAATATAATATAGTAGAAAATAGTGATACAAGTACGAATTGGGTAGATTATACAGCTGGAAGTACAATAGAAGTAAGAAAAAACATAACCATATATGGAAGAATAATAGATAAAACAACAAATGAAGTAGGATACAAATTTTCAGGTAAGATAAGTACTATAGATGAAACAGCTCCACAAGCAGCAACAATAACATTTGATAA
>CAQUUC010000002.1:424146-454092 GCA_948896235.1 uncultured Clostridia bacterium | reverse complement strand
GCGCGCGTGGTTTGGGACCATGAGGTCGCAGGTTCGATCCCTGTCACCTCGACCAAAAGAAGTTGAAAGAATAATCTTTCAACTTCTTTTAATTATTTTATCAAATTGTTGGCAGAATACTGAGTATTAAATATATAGCCATAATTATATAGTATTTTCTTTATCCTTTATTTTTTCTAAATAGTATTTATAATTTTCATCTGTTAATAAAATGTGTCCTAAATTTTTAGACATAATATCGCCATAATCTTTAACAAAATTTCTTTTTATAGATCTCATAACTCCATTATGTGTTACAATTAGAATTCTTTCATTGTTTTTATATTTATCAAAAAGGCTTTGTATAAATTCACAAACTCTTCTGTCTACTTGTGATGTAGTTTCTGCTCTTGGTGGAGTATATTGACCAGCTCTATATAATGCTAATAAGTTTTTATCAAAAGATGACTTTTTCTTTCCTTCCCATTCGCCTATACTAATTTCAATTATTCTTTCGTCTATAATTGGCGTTCTATTAGGTAATATGGCATCTAAAGTCTGCTTTGTTCTTTTTAAGGGAGAACAGTAAATGTAATCAAAGTTTTTTTCAATATCTTTAAAAACTTCTCGTGCTTCTTCATATGCTTCTTTTGTTATGCTACAATCTGTTCTTCCAGCAAAAATTCCTTCTTTATTTAATTCTGTTTGTGCATGTCTTATAAACATTAAATTTAGCATCTAAAAACCTTCCCTTATCCTATCTCTTATTGTATAATCAAAATCTCCATATTTAGTTCTTGCAAATAATTGTACATTTAATTCATTTTCTAAATTTTTAATATGTTTAGTTACAGCAGGTTGTGAAATATGTAGAATTTCACTTGCTTTTGTTAAATTTTCTTCATCTGCCACAATTTTAAATATTCTATATAGTTCTAAATTTATCATTATATGACCCTCTTTATTAATATTCTTATTTATTATTATAGCATAAAATATTATTATTTATATAGAATTTAGTTTTTTATTTATTACAGAATTTATTTATGTTATAATTTAAATTATAAATATGAGTCTATTAAATACATTTTTAAGTTAAATTAATTCATACAGTAAAATAAGCATTTAAGATATAACAAGAGATTTTTGATTAATAGACTGTTACTAAAAATAAGGAGAATTTTAATGGTATATTATATAGGAAGTATAGAAAAAAACAAAAATAATGGCGAAACTCTTAGATTTTATGATAAGTTAGAAAAGAAAGAATATGAAAAACTTGATAATGCATATTGTACTTTGAAACAATTTACTTCCATATATAATTATTATAAAATGGTAGAAGAAAATAGAAAAGAATTGTATAAAGCAATAAAAAAGTCTAAGACAAACGAAGAGATTTCATGTGCTAATTATATGTCATATGAAAAAAGTACTGTATATAATATTAATAGATTAACAATTAATTTTGTAGGAATTTTTTACTCGTATATTAACAATATTGAATATGATATTAATCATAAATATGGAAAAAAATCTTTATATTATGAGAAATTTCAAGAAATCACTAATAGATATTTTGAATATAATTTTGAATATAGATTTTTATATAGATTAAGAAATTACTGTATTCATCATGATCTACCAATTAATCAAATAAATTATACAATTGGTACTAAGTTAAAGGATTTTGCAATAAATTCAAATATATTAATGGAACATCCTGAAGAATGGAAACACTTAGAGACTGATTTTATGAGTAGAAAAACTATTTCTCTTTATGATGTAGTTAATAATTTTCAAAATTTATTACTTAATTTTAATAAGGAAATTTCATTAATTAATAAAAACGAAATCGTGGCTGCTATGCTATTATTGGCTAGATATATATATATTCCTCTTGATAATACTTTATTAATTATGGCAGAATCAGAAGAAAAATTAAATAACTTTGATAGAATAGTAATCTCTAATTTTTCAGAAATTGCACACTATACAGAATATATATTAGATGAGTTAGGAATTTCATATACAATAAAATAAAAGAGAGCTAAGCTCTCTTTACATTTTCTCCTCTTAATTTAATTACTTTTCTATTACATACGCAGTCTCAGAACTTTCTCCATTTCCTGATGTTATTTTAATTACATCAGATTTTAAAGAAATGCAAGGACGAAGACCTCTTTCATAAAAGGGACCAATAGTACACTCACCATCATTATCAACCTGCAAACAATAAGTATTGTTATATACTCCATAGTTGTGAAGTATTGTTCTTACAGAAAAACTATTCTCGCTATAAGTCTCGTTTCCAGCCATCGCTGTGTGTCTAGATGCAAGCCAGTAGGCTTGTCCATTATACAATAATTCAAATTTTTTCATTTGTGTCTCGTCAGTTTCATAATTAGTATCCGATTTATAACATCCTGTATCTCTACTCTTCCATCCAGCTGGTAACGTATAATCATTTGAAATTGATATTGTCCCCGCTTCTCCATTATGCTTATCTTTATCTACAAAAATTCCATCTATTACTGTTGGTATACTTCCTACACATCTTGCATCATATGCATATTCTGTATTTATATATGCTTCTGCTTCATTATTTAAATTTTCTATTGCATTATTGTATGCACTTTTTCCTTCTTCCCATGTATTTCCTATTCCTAATGCTATTTCTTTTACGTTTTTATCTGATATTATTTGTAGACCATATTGTGAAGTTGTAGGATATAATACTCTACATATTATTATTCCATTATCTCCTACTTCACTTTTTCCTGTATTATATTTTATATAATCTCCTGCTTTCAAATCATTAACTGAAATAATTGGCTTTATTGGTGGATCATCACTTTCAGTTTCACCATTTATATTTTGTATTTTATTATATAACTTATCTATTTCTGTTTTTTCATATTCTTGTGCATTTATATAATTTTTTCCTGCTTCTTTTGCAATATTGAAAATTCCATGCTCTCCAATTGTTAAGTTAATTGTAACTCCTACTAGTATTAATAGTATAATAATTGTAATAACTAGCGCAATTAAAGTAATACCTTTTTGTTTTTCTTCATTTGGTTCTTTCATTTTCTTTTGTTCCTTTCTATTCATATTTTACTATCTAATTTTATCTTTATAATATGCTCATGTCAATAGAAAGAGTTTTTTTTTGTTATTACAAATATACATAAGCTTAGGTTATATCTATCCTAATATTATTACTCTAAAGTTATACAAAAAATCACTACCTTTCGGTAATGATTTTCTGCCATCTTGGTGTTTTGTTTTACTACTCCAGGATGAAACGTATTTCAGTTAGAAATTTACGCTTTTCATAATAGGTAACAACAACTCTTAGCTATCCTGTGATGATGATTTTATTTTATTCCAAAATAATCTAGGACTTTGGCCACATTCAATTTATATATGTGGCTATCCCAACAATCACCTGCATATTCCTTCAGAACCTCGATAGGACAAGAACATTTTGCATCAAAATGCCTTTCCATCCACTCCAGTACATAGGAATTGCTCCCATTCCAATTGTACTCTATTTCTTTAGGAGTACCAGTAATTTCATACAGCTTGGAAAGAGCCCTTGTAAGTGTTTGTTTTCCAATCCCTTGTCCCTGAAAGTTTTCATTAGTAAACCATGCTACAATTTCCCATGTATGATTTTCGGTACCAATGTTTACTTTGCAGAAACAAACACTTTCGTTTTCAATAAAGGCATCACACTTCACATGATCTTCAAAAATGCGTACATCAAATAAAATGTTATCGTTTTTCCGGTCAGTTGTCATATTTAAATTTGATAATGTCATATAGCCATCTCCCTATAATGAATCAATTGTTTATTGTGCCAAAATTATTATAGCATATTTTACATAATATTGCAATTTACCTATTGCATAACATAGTAAAAAAGCCATTCAGTATGAATGGCTTTTTTATATTATTTTATTCAAATATCTCTGCAAATTCTTCTCCATCGATTTTTTCTTTTTCTAGTAATATTCCTGCTACTTGGTGTAATTTATCTATATTTGCTTTTAATATTTCTTCTGCTGTTCTATATGCTGTATCTATTATCTTTTTAGTTTCTTTATCTATTATGCTTGCTGTTTCTTCTGAATATTCTTTGCTTTGTGCAAAGTCTCTTCCTAAGAATACTTCTTCGTTGTTTGAACCTAACATTATTGTTCCTACAGTTTCGCTCATTCCATATTTTGTTACCATACTTCTTGCTATTTTTGTTGCTCTTTCTATATCGTTTGAAGCTCCTGTTGAAATATCATTTAATATTAATTGCTCTGCTACTCTTCCACCTAATAGTGATACTATGTTTTCTTCCATTTCTGTTTTTGACATAAATGATTTATCTTCTGTTGGACGATACATCGTATATCCTCCAGCCATTCCACGTGGTACTATTGATATTTGGTGTACTGCATCTTGTGTTGGTAAGAATCTACTTACTACCGCATGCCCTGCTTCATGATATGCTACTAATTTATTTTCTTTTTCACTTCTTACTCTGGTTTTCTTTTCTGGTCCCATTGTTACTTTTACCATAGCATCTTCTATTTCCTGCATTGCTATTTCTGTTTTATTTCTTCTTGCAGCAAGTAATGCTGCTTCATTTAATACATTTTCTAAGTCTGCTCCTGCAAATCCTGATGTATTTTTAGCTATAGTTTTTAGGTCTACATCTTCTGCTAGTTTTTTCTTTTTTGCGTGTACTTCTAATATTTGTTCTCTTGCTTTTACATCTGGTGCTGATACTACTATTTGACGGTCAAATCTTCCTGGACGAAGTAATGCTTTATCTAATACATCTGGTCTATTGGTTGCAGCAAGTACTATAACTCCTTCGTTGGTTCCAAATCCGTCCATTTCAACTAATAATTGGTTTAGTGTTTGTTCTCTTTCGTCATGTCCTCCACCTAAACCTGCTCCTCTTTGACGTCCTACTGCATCTATCTCATCTATGAATATGATACATGGTGCTTTTTTCTTTGCTTCTTCAAATAGGTCTCTTACACGTGATGCTCCAACACCAACAAACATTTCTACAAAGTCTGATCCACTTATTATAAAGAATGGTACTCCTGCTTCTCCTGCTACTGCTTTTGCAAGTAATGTTTTTCCTGTTCCTGGTTGACCTACAAGTAACACTCCTTTTGGAATTCTTGCTCCCATATCTGTAAATTTTCTTGGATTTTTTAAGAATTCTACTATTTCTTGTAATTCTTCTTTTTCTTCATCTACACCTGCTACATCTTCAAATGTAACTCTATTTTTATCTTCATTTCCCATTAGTCTTGCTTTTGATTTTCCAAAAGACATTGTTTTATTTCCTGCACCTTGACCACCATTCATTACTAAGAACCAGAATATTAAAAAGATTATTAGTAATCCAAATGGTGTTAATAGTCCAAGTATTGTTATAAATATTGATTGATTTTGTTCTTTTAATGATATTTCTCCAGCCTTTAATGGTTCTTCTATATATGTCATAAAGCTATATATGCTTGGTATGTTTACTTCTTTTTTATTTGTTTCACCTTTTAACGTTACATATGCTTTTGTATCATCTGATGTTATTTCTATTTCTTTTACTTCTCCCGCTTCTATTTTTGTAACTAATTCTGAATAGTTCATTTTTGAGTTTGAATTATCAATTATTGTTGTTAATAATACTATAAATATTACACCTATTATTAACCACATTCCTAAAGTTTTTAATCCACTTTTCAATTTTTTATCCTCCTTTTTGGATAGTTTTATAACTTCCAAATCTATTAGTTGTCTTGAAATATAACATATAAAATATGCATTTGCAATAGTTTTTATGTGTCTTTTTTGTGTCATTGTAGGTGTATCAAGCTTTTCCTTACGGAAGCTATAAGTTTTTCATAATAAAGATTTGTTTATTTTTTAATAAAATTTTTACTTTTTTATTTGGAACTAAATATTTGTTTCCAATATTGTTATTACATAGTTTTATTATATCTTGCAAATGGATTTTTTCTATTCCACTACTTGACCCAAAAAGCCTATTAATAGTATATAACATTATTCTATTTTTTATAACTATTTCTAATGTATTAAATTTTTTTAAATCTAAAACTATTTCATTTTTTGTTTCTTCTACCAAAATATCTTCATATATTTTTTGGGTTATTTTTTCAAAATATTTATTTTCTTCTTTTGAAATTTTAGAAAGTCTATCTACTGCTTCTATAATATTTGGATTAAATTCTTTTTGTATATATGGAATTAATAGATTTCTTATTTTGTTTCTTGTATATATATTTTCCATATTGGTACTATCTATTCGTGGAGCTAAATTATTTTTTTCACAATATTCTTCTATCTCAGTTCTACTAATTTCTAATAATGGTCGTATATATTTATCATCTCTTATTATTTCTATTCCTGTTAATCCTTTTGTTCCAGAACCTCTTATTATATTCATTAAAACTGTTTCTACATTATCGTTTTTTGTATGTGCTGTTGCAATTTTATTTGATTTTGTTTTTTGTAATACTTCATTAAAAAATTCATATCTTAAGTTTCTTCCAGCTTCCTCTGTTCCAATTTTTTGATTTTTTGCTAAGATTTCTACTTTTTCCCTTTTTACATAGAATGGAATATTGTTCTTTTTACAGTATTTTTCAACATATTCTTGATCCTCATCTGCATCGGTCCTTATCATATGATTTATATGTGCAACTACAATATTAAACTTTATGTTTTTTTGTAGTTTTATAAGTATGTCTAATAACGTAATAGAGTCAGGTCCCCCTGACACTCCTACTACGATAGAATCTCCGTTCTTTATTAAGTTGTTTTTATTAATTGTTTCTAATACAACTTCTTCTAACATACTTTTCCTCTCTTTATTCGTGATACTTGTCTATATTAGTAAATTTTGTGTAATTTCCTAGCCATAATAATTCTACAGTTCCAGTTGAACCCGATCTATGTTTTGCAATTATTACTTCTGCTATGTTTTTCTTTTCACTATCTTCGTTATAATAATCATCCCTATATAAGAACATTACTATATCAGCATCTTGCTCTATTGCTCCTGATTCACGTAAGTCTGATAACATTGGTCTATGGTCTGGACGTTGTTCTGGTGCTCTTGATAATTGTGACAATGCTATTACTGGTACATTTATTTCTTTTGCTAGTATTTTTAGAGATCTACTTATTTCTGATATTTCTTGTTCACGACTTCCTCCACGCCTTGAACTACTTGATTGTACGAGTTGAAGATAGTCTATTACTACTAACCCTATGTCTTTTTCTAGTTTTAATTTTCTACATTTAGCTCTTATTTCCATAACTGATATCCCTGGAGTATCATCTATATATATTCCAGCTTCTGATAATGGCCCTAGTGCTCCTGCAAGTTTTACCCAGTCTTCTTCATCCATTTTTCCTGTTCTTACTTTGTTTGAGTCTACCATTGCTTCACTACATAGAATTCTATTTGCCATTTGTTCTTTAGACATTTCCAAACTAAATAT
The DNA here is from genome assembly GCA_948896235.1 of uncultured Clostridia bacterium. Classification (GTDB taxonomy): domain Bacteria; phylum Bacillota; class Clostridia; order TANB77; family CAG-508; genus RGIG8482. The sequence goes on along the minus strand of CAQUUC010000002.1, from coordinate 446,569 downwards.
TGCTACTTTAGTATTTCCTCTTATTGCAGCATTTGTTGCTATATTTAAAGCAAATGCTGATTTTCCCATTGCAGGTCTTGCTGCTACTAATACAAGATCTGATTGATGTAAACCTGCTGTTTTGTAATCTAAGTCACTAAAGCCTGTAGGCACACCCGTTATATGTTGTTTTTGATTATATAATTTTTCAAGTTCTGCAAAGGTATCTACTAATATGTCTTTCATTGATGCATATCCTTTTTGATTCTTTTTTTGCATAATGTTAAATATCTTTTTTTCTGCTTCATCCATTATCATTTCTACATCTTCTGTTGGATCATATCCAAGTGATATTATCTCATTTGCAGTTCCAATTAGAGTTCTTAACATTGATTTTTCTTCTACTATTTTTATATATTTTTCTATATTTGCACTTGTTGGAGCCATTTCTGGTAAATTTGCAAGATATTCTAAACCTCCTACTTGGTCAATTTTTCCCATAGAGGTTAATTCTGCTTTTAAAGTTATTATATCTACTGGTTCTGCTCTATTATATAAATTTAGTATTGCTCCATATATGGCTTTATGGTCTTCACGATAAAAGTCTTCTTGTTTTAATACTTCTATTGCTTCAATTACTGCATCTTTATCAGTTAACATACTTCCTAATACTGCTTGTTCCGCTTCAATATCGCTTGGTGGAATTTTTCCTAGTTCCATATTTTTATTCTCCTATTACATTTACTTTTAATTTTGCTACTACTCCATCGTATAGTTTTATTTCTATATTAAACATACCTAAATTTTTTATTGGCTCTTTTAAATCTATTTTCTTTTTATCTACTTTTATTTGGTATTGTTTTTCTAAACTTTCTCCTATTTCTTTTGCTGTTACTGAACCAAATACTTTTCCATTTTCTCCACTTTTTACTGGTAATTTTAAAAGTATTCCTTCTATTTTCTTTTTTGTTTCAATTGCTGCTTCTTTTTCTAAATTTTTTCTATGCTCCTCTGATGATTTTTTTGACTGTAAGTTTGTCATATTTCCTTTATCTGCTGGTACTGCTAAATCTTTAGGAAATAAAAAGTTTCTTGCATATCCATCATTTGCGTTTATTATTTGGTCTTTTTTTCCTACACCTTTTATATCTTGCTTTAATATTACTTTCATTTATTTTTCCTCCTTAAGTTAGGCTTTTCTTTATGGATTATATTGTATAACAAATGTGCCTATTTTTCAAGTATTATTAGATATGTAAGGAATTTTTTTGCTTTATACATAGTTTTACTAATACAAAAGACAGGTAGCTATACCTGCCTTTATATGTCTAATTTCCTAATTCTTCAAAATATTCATCTATTTTCTTTATTAATTCTTCTTTTACTTCTTCTTTTGTTTTTCCTTCAACTTGCGCTCCTGCTAAGGTAATATGACCTCCGCCTCCGTAATTTTTCTAGTATTACTTGTACGTTTATATCTCCTATTGAACGTCCACTTATACATACTTTATCTCCTATGTCTCCTATTACAAATGATGCTGTTATATCGCTTATTGTTAATAGTTCATCTGCTGCTTTTGCACATATTACTCCTGCATTCTTGTCTTCTTTATCATAAATTGATATTCCTATTCCATCACGTATAATTTCTGCATCTTTTACTATTTCAGCAATAGTATTGTAGTTTTCTAAATCACTTTGGAACCATTTTTTAACTTTTATTATATCTACTCCACATTTACGTAAATATGCTGCCGCTTCAAATGTTCTTACTCCTGTTTTAAAAGTAAAGTTTTTAGTATCTGTCATTATTCCTGCATATAAACCTTCTACTTCTACTTGTTTTAATTTTATTGGTTTTTCCACATATTGCAATAATTCTGTTACAAGTTCCGCAGCTGATGAAGCGTATACTTCGTGAAATGTTAAAATTGCATTATCTATATAATCTGCACTTCTTCTATGGTGATCTATTACTACTATTTTATTTGTTTTTTCAAGTAAGGCTGGGACCTCTACATATCCTCTTTTATGTGTGTCTACTACTACTAGTAATGTATCTTGGCTTATTTTTGATAATGCTTCTGGTTTATCTATGAAAACTTCTTCCTCTTCTTCTTTTTCTACTGATTCTATAAATTGGTCTAAGCTTAATCCTGTTGTTTCATTTACTATATTTGCTGTTTTTCCTAAGCTTTTTGCTAACCTATATATTCCTAAACTTGAACCTATTGAATCTATATCTCCATTTGTGTGTCCCATTATTATTATATCTTTTGACTCTACTATTAATTCTTCTAACGCATGTGCTACTATTCTTGCTTTTACTTTTGTCCTCTTTTCTAGTTCTTGTGCTCTTCCTCCAAAGAATAGATATTTCTCATTTTCACGGATCACGGCTTGGTCTCCTCCACGCCCTAGTGCAATATCCATTCCTGCTAATGCAGATTTATATTTTTCATATTCTGTTGCACCTTCATTTGATATAGAAATACTTAAAGTTATTTGAAGCGCTCCTTCTAATTTTATTTCTTTTACAGTATCTAATATTGGAAATTTATTTTCTTTTACTTTGTCTAAATATCTTTGTTCAAATACATATACAAAAGTATCTCTTTCAGATTTTATTACTACACCATTTGATTCCAATGCCCAATCATATATTGTTTTTTCTACTTTTGCTATGATTTCAGGTCTTTCTTCATTAGATATTCTTTGTAATAGTTCTTCATAATTATCTATCATAATTATTCCTATACAAGTTTGAGCATCATTATATTTTTTTATTGCTTTCACATAGTCTGTGTTATCTATAAAATATAAAAGCAGCATATATTCTGATTGATTATTTTTCGTCTCTTGCTTTGATTTTACGTATTCCCCTATGATTTTATAGTTTTTATCTTGTATTATTTGTTCTATTTGTATCTGTCTATCTTTTGTTCTATTTTTATCATTGTCATTTATTTTTTCTTGTATATCTATTTTTATTTCTTGTATTAATTCATTTAGGGTATTTTCTATATCTATGTTTTCAAATTCACTAACGAATTTTGAGCTTTTATAAATGATATTTCCATCAGTTTCTGCTATTATTAGTGGAAAAGGTGAATTTATAAGAGTATTTTTTGCTGCACTATCTACATTTATAGTTAATTCCCTAATATGTTCTGAAATTTCTGCTTTTCTTTTATTATTGGTCCATACTGCATAAAAACAAATAAACCCAAACAAGATAACTGCTGGCATTATAAAGGCAATTTCATAAAAACATATTACTGCTAGTAATATTGCTATGATTATTAGATATATTTTCGTTTTAGAATTTATTATTTCAAAGGTTCTTTTGTTACTATTTTGCATAAATCCTCCTTTTATATATAGTTATATTTTACGCTTTTGTCAAGGTTTTGTCAAGTCAAACAGGAGTATTAAACCTAGCAATAAAAACACATCTCAAGGTTAGAGATGTGTTTTTGTTAGAACAAACTATTTTTTATTTCTGTATTTTAGTGTTTTGTCTTTTATTTTAAAGTTCTTTATGTGTAATTTCTTACTTACATATATTTCTACTAGTATTAATAATATCAGTAATACCCAACATGCCCAAAGAATATTCATTTCTCCCGTTGATACTCCTATTATTACGTCACTTGCTTTGGCTATATTATTTTCTTCATTTGATTCTTTAAAGCCTATGTCACTTGTTACATCTAGTATTCTTACTATGTTTGATTTTGTTCCAAAGTTTTCTAGACCATTTTTCCAACGTAATGTTATTTCTATGTCTGCATATGCCCTTTCTTTTAGTTGTCTTCCTGCTAGACCTTCAGTAACTATTTTTCCGTTTTCTTCTTTCCAGTATCCTTTGTTTGCTTCCTTTATAAATTCCATTCCATATGGTATTATTACTTCTATTTTTCCTACTTGTCCTGTTATTTTACCTACATTCTTTACTCTTATCTTGTATGTTATTTTTATGTCTTCTGTCGGTATTCTTTTATCTTTTATGTCTAGTTTTTTTACTGTTTGTTCTTCTTTTTGATTTAAGTACTCTTGCTTGCCATTTCTTACAATTTGTCCTATCCATTCTTCTACTTGTATATCAAAGAGCTCTCTTTCTACTTCTAGCTCTTTTATTTGGATTCCCCTTGTATCTTTTACTTCTATTTGTGCTTTTAATTGTTTATATCCATATTGCATATTTGTACTTTCTACTACGTATTTTCCTACTGGCAATCTAGTTAGTACTTGTTTTATCTTTTGTTCTGTTGTAGCAGTACTATCCTTTGGTTCTTGATTTTCATCACCTTCTACAGTATTTCCTTCACTTATGTTGTTATTATCATCCTCTGTATTCTTATTTTCTACTTCATTTAGTGAAATTTCTGCTACTTTATTTCCTTTTTCATCTTTAATAATAAGTTCAGCTTCTTTTATTTCTTCTTTTGTTTCTTTATCTACTAATACTAATGATAGCTTTGTGTAATCTTGTTCTAATTCAAATTCCTGAATATCACTGGTTTCTTCTACTTTTATTTCTACTTTTTCTACTTTTACATATCCTCTTAATGTTGGTGCTTCTTTTTCTACTATGTAGTATTCTCCCACTGGTATTCTAGTTAGCAATTTAGGTTCCTTTATACTTAGCCATTCTTCTGTTATTTCATTTCCATTCTTATCTTGTAATGTTATTATAGAACCTAATACTAATTCTTTAGTGTCTATATCTACTACTTTTATTTGTACTTTTGTATAGTCTTGCTCTACTATCATTTTTTGTGTTTTTACTGTATCTACTAATTTGAATTTTTTATCTTTTATTCTTACATATCCTAAAGCTTTTATTACATCTTCTGTCTGTCTTAGGATATATTCTCCTACAGGTAATTTCTCTATTATAGCATTCTCTTCTTTTGTTTGTATTTCTTTTACAATTTCTTCTTTTCCTTTAGTATCTACTTTTATTATTTGTAATTTTGATCCCTCAATTTTTTCTTTTGTTGCTTTATCTACTAGCTCTATTTCTAGTATACTTTGAGTTTGTGTGATTTCTACTTTTTGTATTTCTAATTTGTCTTCTACTTTAAAATATATATCTTCTATTGTTGTATATCCTTTATCTAGTAATGTATCTTCTTGGTCTTTCACTTCACGTATTATATATTCTCCTACTGGTAGTTTTTCTATTATTTTGTTATCCTTACCTGTTGTAAATTCATCTACCTTTTCGCCAGGTTTCTTCTCGCCATTTTCATCTTGTATTACTTCGTAGATTTCAAATTTTACTCCTTCAATTTTTTCTTTAGTTTCCTTGTCTAATAATTCTACTTCTACTTTTGTATAATCTTGCTCTATACTTACTTTTTGTACCTCTAGTTTGTCTTCTACTGTAAAGTATTTATCTTCTATAGTAGCATATCCTTTATGTTGTAAAGCTTCAATTTGTCCTTCTACTTCATGTATTAGATATTCTCCTACTGGTAGTTTTATTGTAGAATAGTTTTCTTTTCCTGTTGTAAACTCTCTTACTTTTTCTCCACGGCTCTTCTCGCCATTTTCTCCTACATTTACTTTGTAGATTTCAAGTTGTACCCCTTCTATTTTTTCTTTAGTTTCCTTTTCTAATAACTCTACTTCTACTTTTGTATAATCTTGCTCTAGTGTTATCTTTTGTACTTCTTTTTTATCTTCTACATTAAAGTATTGATCGTTTATTGTTGCATATCCTTTATTTTGTATTGCTTCAATTTGGCTTTCTACTTCATGTATTAGGTATTCTCCTACTGGTAGTTTTATTGTATTATAGTTTTCCTTTCCTGTTATGAATTCACGTACTTTTTCACCTTGTTGCTTTGTTCCATTTTCACTTATTTCCACTTTGTAGATTTCGAATTTTGCATCTTGTACTTTTTCTTTAGTCTCTTTATCTAATACTTCCACTTCTACTTTTGTATAATCTTGTTCTATACTTACTTTTTTTGTATCACGTCTATCTTCTACTACAAAATATGTGTCTTCTATAGTAGCATATCCTTTATCTTGTAAATCCTCTTTTTGACCTTCTACTTCATGTATTAGATATTCTCCTACTGGTAGTTTTATTGTACTATAGTTTTCTTTTTCTGCTATAAATTCACGTACCTTTTCACCTTTTTGTTTTTCACCATTTTCATTTACCTTTACTTTGTAGATTTCGAATTTTACTCCTTCTACTTTTTCTTTAGTTTCTTTATCTAATACTTCCACTTCTACTTTTGTATAGTCTTGTTCTAGTGTTACTTTTTTAGTTTCTTTGACATCTTCTATTTTAAAGTATGTATCTTCTATAGTAGCATATCCTTTGTCTTGTAAAGCTTCTTTTTGATTTTCTAGTTGATGTATTAGATATTCTCCTACTGGTATTCTTGTTGTTAAATAACTATCTTTTCCTGTTTCAAATTCACGTATTTTTTCTCCTGGTTGTTTTTTGCCAGCTTCTTCATTTACTTTGTAGATTTCAAATTTTACTCCTTCTACTTTTTCCTTAGTTTCTTTATCTAATAACTCTACTTCTAATTTAGTAAAGTCTTGTTCTATAGTTACTTTTTTAGTCTCTGGAGTGTTTTCTACTGTAAAGTAAACATCTTCTATTGTAGCATATCCTTGGTTTTGTAGAACTTCTTTTTGTCCATCTGGTTCATGAATTATATATTCTCCTACTGGTAGTTTTATTGTAGAATAGTTTTCTTTTCCTGTTATAAATTCACGTACTAATTCACCACGTGTCTTGTTACCATTTTCGTCTGTATCTATTTTATGGATTTGTAGTTGTATTCCTTCTACTTTTGCCAAAGTTTCTTTATCTAACACTTCTACTTCTATTTTTGTATAGTCTTGTTGTAAGCTTACTTTTTTTACTGTTGGATTATCTTCTATTTCAAAGTATGTGTCTTGTAAAGTTACAAATCCTTCATTTTGTAGAATTTTTTCTTGATTTTCTACTTGATGTATTAAATATTCTCCTACCCCTAGTCTTGTTGTATTATAGTTTTCTTTACCTGTTACAAAATCACGAACCTTTTCACCACGAACTTTATTTCCATTTTCTATGTTTACTTTGTAGATTTCAAGTTGCACTCCTTCTAATAATTCTTTAGTTTCTCTATCTAGTAATTCTACTTCTAACTTTGTGTAATCTTGTTCTAATGTTATCTCTTGTAGTGAAGCTGTATCTAATATGGTTAATTCTTCAGAGCTTACTGTTACTTGTCCAAGTTCTGTATTTGCTTTTTTATTTTTTACTATATAACTTCCTACTGGTAGTCTTTGTGTATTATATGGTTCTTCAGTTGTCTCCCATTCTCTTACTACTTCATTTGTATCCTTTTTAATTATTTGTAATATTGCTCCTACTATGTTTGTTTTTTCAGCTTTGTCTATTAAATTTACTTTTACTTTTGTTACATCATTTAGTAGTTCTATATTTTGGATTTGTAATGTATCTTTTATTTCTATTTCTTGCTCACTAATTGTTACATATCCTCTATCAGTTGGTGTTACAGTTTCTCTTATATAGTATTTTCCTACTGGCAACTTTTCTATTTGGTGTGGTTCTACCATAGTTACCCATTCGTCTAATATTTGTTCATTTTCTTCAGTTTTCTTTATTAGTTGTAAGGTTGCTCTTACTACTGGTTCTTTTGTTTCTATGTCTTTTAAGCTTACTTGTAACTTTGTATACTCTTGTGTTACTACTATTCTTTGAATTTCTTCAGTATCCCTTATTTCGAATGGTACTTGGTCTATTGTTACATAGCCTTTATCTTGTGGTGCTTGTTCTTCTACTAATGTATATTTTCCTATTGGAAGTTTTTGTATTTCTTCTGCTATATTTGAGGTTTCAAATTTTGCTACCTCTTCACCTTTTTCATTTAGTATTTTTAGTGTTGCTCCACTTACTTGTTCTTTTGTTTTAGCATCTAATAATTCTACTATAATTTTTGTTGTTTGGTCTTCCATTATTATTGTATTTGGTTCTTTTGTTTTTGCTGCAGTTTGAATTATACCTTCATCATTTATACTAAAAATTATTTCTTTTGCAGTTACATATCCTGATGCTGGAGATGTTTCTATTATTCTATATTGCTCATTTGTTTTTAATGCTTTTATATTTTTTGGTTCTTCTGTTGTAATCCAAGCTTCAATAATTTGGTCTTTACTATCTCTTAATTCTAGTGTTGCTCCAGATAAACTTGAACCTTCTTTTGTTGTTTTTTGTATATTTATATTTGTTTTTTCGTTTTGTATTTGTACATTTACTTCTTTGGTTACTATTTGAGAGGAATCATATTTTCCATCTATTGTCTTAGTTTCTCCATTATAAATATATCCTTTTGGTGCTTTTATTTCTTTTACATAGTATTCTCCTAATGGAAGATTATTTTCAAAAATTATTTTCCCTTCTTCATTTGTTATACCTTTTTGTACTAAAGTATCTTTTGCAAGTATTATTTTATTTGTTGCTTTATTTACTATGTCTTCGCTTACATATAGTCCTATCTCAGCTCCCGCGATTTTATCGTTTGTTGTTCCATCTATTTTTTCTACTATTATCTTTAATTCTTGTTTTTGATTTTTATAATTTTCTTCAATATGTACTACTGGTGTTTCTTGAGATTTAGTTTTCCATTCTTTTGTTCCTTCTACTAAATCTTTTTGATTTGTTCCATATTTTATCTCAAATTCTTTTTGTTCTTCGTTTAAGCTAAATCCATTTCCTGCTATTTTTTGTACTATGTAGTATTTACCTTGTGGAAGGTTATCTACATATGCAATTCCATCATTATTTGATGTAACTGTACTTACTAACTGGTCTTTTTGATATATTATATTATTATGACCATCTATTGTTAGTATGTTTTCTTTTGCTCTTATTTCATAGGTTACACCTTGAATTGGTCTTTCTTCATATGTAAAATTGTAATTTCCTTTTTCATCTTTTGATGTATTTACTACATAGTCACCTTTTGTAGTTAATGTTAAACTTCCTACTTGTGGTTGGTTTTGCTGTTTTACTACTATTACATTTGTATCTAAGAAGTCATCCGTATAATAAATGGCATTTGTTGAAATTTCAAAAGTAGTTTTAGTTTGTGGATTTTTTAAAGTTTGTGCATTTGTTGAACTTCCTTCATGTCCCGCAAGTACATATCCCTCTGGTGCTTCTATTTCTTCTAAAGTATATCTTCCTACCTTAAGGTTCATTGGTGTTACTAGATATCCATCATTTCCTGTTACAAATGGATTTTCTAAGGTTCCATATTCTACATATCCTTTGTTTGCATCCCATGTATTAAAAGTAATTAGTTCTCCTGCTTCGTTTCTTATTACATATTTTGCTCCAGCTTTTAGTACTGTTTTTCCTGTAGTTTGGTCAATTTTATATATTTTTACTTTTGTTTCGAAATTCTCATCTGTTATGAACTTTAATTTTTGCACTGTTCTTGAATCATTTTGTATATTTATATAGAATGGTTTTGCTGTTTCTAGATTCTTAGGTACTGTGGTTTCTATTACTATATATTCTCCATATGCTAGTTCTGGACTTCTTATATATCCATCTCCATTTGATTTTAGTTCTCCTATATATGAACCTTGTGTACTTGAAGCATAGTTTTTTACTTTTTCTTCATCTATATTGTAAGGATGATAACTATCTTGATCTTGTGGTAATGTTCCCATATTATCTTCTGTGTATTTGATTTTATAGTAATAATCTATTAAATCTTGTATATTATATGTTCCATTTCTATTTGCAAGTTTTTTAAGTGCTAGGTCATTTTTTGCAGTTTGATCGTTCAATGTATATGTTCCATCTTCATTTTTAGTTATTTTTCCATCCTTTACTATACTTAAACTGTTTATTCTATATATTGTAAAGCCTGCATTTTGTAATCCTTCATATTCTGTTCTGTCAGTTTGTTTTATTTTGTATATTTGAAATCCTTGCTTTTTTACTTTTTCTTCTAAGGTTTGTTCTTTAGTAATTAATTTTATTGTCTCATTTTGATAGGTTACATCTATTTCATATGTTTTTTCATCTAATAAGTATCCATTTGATGCTGCTTTTTCTTTTATGTAGTATTTTCCGCATTCTAAATTATCAAATGATATTTTTCCTTCTTCATTTGTTGTCTTCTCTGCTACTAATTGGTCTTTTCTATATAATAATGCTGTTTCTTCTTCAAGATTTTTAGTTATACCATCTGCATGGTAAATATTTTCACTTGCATATATTTCATAAATAGCACCTTGTAAAGTTGCATCACCTTGAGAAGCACCTTTTGTTTCACTATCTACTTTATTTAAGTTTATTATAGCTTTTGTTCTTTGGTTTACAAATTTACCGTCTTTATTCGATAAAGTTATTGTTGTTTCGTTTTTATTTCCATTCATTCCTACTAGGTCTAATATACTTATATCATAGGTTCTTTTTTTAGATGCTTTATCATCTTCATAATCTCCATAATATCCTGTTGGAGCTTTTTCTTCTACTATTCTAAATTTACCCTCATTGTTAGAAGTATAATATAACCATTCTTCTGTTATATAAGTTTTATTGGCCTGTCTTATTATTTTTACTTCTTTTCCTGTAGTATAACTTGTATAAATTTTGTATTGTTCAGCTTGTTTATCCCATTCATATATTTTGAAGGTTGCTTCATTTTGTATTTGTCTTAAATTTTCTGAATCTAATAAATCTATACTTGCTTTAATTTTATATGGCTCATTTTCTATTATTCCGTTAATATTATCGAAATCATCTGGAGTTCTTACACCATAGGTTATTTTGTATTCTTTATTAGAGTAATCTGGAGTTATTGTATAGTTTCCTTGTGCCAATTGATTTACTGTGAATTCCATACTAAATTGTAAATTTTTGTGGTTTGCTGGCACACCAGTTTCTACTATTTTGTATTTTCCTTCTGTAACTTTATTCCATTCATAATATTTACTTTCATATATTCCATCATTATTTGTATCTCTTAAAATTTCTTTTTCTACAAATGTATTTCCATTCCATTCATATAATGTAAAGGTTGCATCTGTTAAATTTTGTTCTGTTATACTATCATGTTTTGTTATTTTAATGTTTGCCTGTGGCATTTGATACTGTGCTGTAATTTTTGAAGTTTTAGTTGTAAGCGTTCCTAAATCTATATTTGTGTTTTCCCCATCATATGCTCTTAGTTTTCCTGTTAGACTTATTCTAGATGTATATTCTTTAACTGTATTTAAAGTTCCATATACTTCTATTTCTATTTTATCTTTTGATTTTGATATTTTATTTTCTCCAAAATCTACTGTTAATACATTTCCGTTTAATGTATATTTTGTTATTTGTTTTTTGTTTCCAGCATTATCTGTGTGGTATATTTTTAATGTAGCTGTATCTAAACTTATATCAGGGTCTATTTGAAAATTCACTATTCCATTATTTAACCCTAGTTCTGAATATGTATTTCCAGATGTATTTTGAATATTAGCTGTTATTTTTACTTTACCATTTTTTAAATATAAATTTTTATATGTATCTATTGGTGAATAAGATATATTTGATGTATATGTTGGTACTATTAATTGATTTGTAATGTTATATGTATTTATTGTTGTTTTATAGCCTGATACTTTATTTTGCTCTACTTGATATGTATATGCATTTCCATTTGTTGTATCATATGTTTGTACATTGTTAAATGTATAAGTTGCATTTCCTTTTATTTGTACAGGTGAAGGTATCGGTGTTACTTCTCCTTGTTTTGGGTTTCTTGATAATGTTACTGTTACATTTTCTGGTCTTGATGAATATTTATTGTTTTGGTCATCCCAAGTTACAGTTCCTGTAATATTATGGGTAATTAAATTCCATTTAGCTGTTAAGGTTGCATTATTATATCCCATTCTAAAAGTAGTTCCATTTAGTGAACTTCCATCGCCTTGTAATGTCCAACCATTAAAACTATATCCATATCTTATTGGATTAGAAATAATTTTATTTTCTTCATATGCAATTGTAAAGTTTTGTGAATTATTACTTCCTTCCCAAGTTCCACCATTTGGATTTACATTTAAATTATAATTATTTCTTGTCCAGTTTGCAGTTAAGGTTGCATTAGCATATCCCATTATAAAAGCTGTTCCGTCTAAAGTAGCTCCTGTTCCTGATAAGCTCCAACCTGTAAATGTAAATCCTGTTCTTGTTGGATTGTTAATTGACTTTCTATCTTGATAAGTCATTGTGAAATTTTGTGGATTATTACTGCCTTCCCAAGTTCCACCATTTGGATTTACATTTAAATTATAATTAATTTTTTCCCAGTTAGCTGTTAAGGTTGCATCTCCTGTTCCCATTGTAAAAGCTGTTCCGTCTAAAGTAGCTCCTGTCCCTGATAAGCTCCAGCCTGTAAATCTATATCCTGTTCTGGTTGGATTGCTAATTGATTTTCTGTCTTGATATGTCATTGTAAAGTTTTGCTCTTCAGTACTGCCATTCCAACTTCCACCATTTGGTCTTACTTTTAAGTTGAATTGGCTCTTATTCCATATTGCATATAGAGTAACTACTCCTCCATTTGTTGCTGTTAAGTTTTTTACAGTTTGTCCAGCACTATATGTATGTGTTCCATCTGTCCATCCACCAAAAGTATATCCTGTTCTTGAAAATCCATTATTAGCTAAATTTCTATTTTGGTCATATGTGTGATGAGTATTTCCTGTGCTTCCAGTTCCTCCATTTGCATTATAAGTTACAGTATATGTATTTGGCTCATAATGTCCTCCACATTTGTATTTATAAACAGTATGAGTATGAGCATTCCAAACAAATCCATCTGCTACGCTATCATTCCAAATAGCATTTCCGTTAGCGTCATATCCTGTAATTCCTCTACTTCTTTGATTATTAATAGCACAGTCAAATGTAGGATATAATCCCCTACTATTTAGCCCTTCTCCAGCAAGATTGTTATATCCTGCAAAATACACATAAAATCCTGGTTCATCTTGAGTTGGGTAAGCTGTTCCTCCTGAATTTCCAGGAAAATTCACATCTTTAAAACCATACGCATTGTTATGTTGCCATCTATAATACATAGTTCCCTTTAAATATTTTCCATTTATGTTAGCTTCACAATCAGGACAAGAGGATACAAAATAATAGATTCTTACATCTTTTTTAGCTCTAAAATTAGTATATCCTGGCACTTCATATGTACTTACTTTGAAATTATTTCCCTCATAATGTCCATACAGATATTCTCCTGATATATCCCATGTTCCTCCATCACTAGTATTAACTCTTTTTGTTAGGATATTACCATTATCATCATATAAATCACCCGTAACAACATCAAATTTAAGATAGTGATAACATTGTCTGCTATTTGGATCAGCTATAGCATTGTCGCACCCTGGAATAGATTGTCCATAATTTGTCCAATTTCCATTATTATGATAATTTATATGATAGCCTGTTTTTGCTGGCAGTTGACTAGCAGCTTTTACAACTGGTGTAAAAACTGGTATATATGGTACTAGCATACTAATGATTAATAATATTAATACTATTTTTCTTTTTAACTGCTTCACTTTCATATAATATTTTCCTCTCTCATATATAATAATATTTATTATTTAAATTATAAGAAAAGTAAAATTATAAGTAAATAGTTAATTTTTCCATTAATTTTAACATTTGTAAAACTGCTTTACGGAAGTACGTTTTTGGCTATCTTATGCTAATATTTTTCATTTTCTTTACTTTTTTGTAAAATTTTCGACATAATTCGTTTTTTGATGTTTTTTAATAAATAAATAATGAATTTGACATTAAAGGGGTTATTATTTATAACAAAAAATGATTTAGAATATAAATTCTAAATCATTTTTTAATTTAACTTAAGCTTGTTCCTCAGTTTGTGTTTCTTTCTCTATTTCAGTATTAATTTTTATGTTTTTATACATATTCATTCCTGTTCCAGCTGGTATTAACTTACCTATAATTACATTTTCTTTTAATCCAATTAATGGATCTACTTTTCCTTTTATTGCTGCTTCTGTTAATACTCTTGTTGTTTCTTGGAATGACGCTGCTGATAAGAATGAATCTGTTGCAAGTGATGCTTTTGTTATTCCTAATAGAGTACGTTTTCCTACGGCTTGAGCTTTTCCTTCACTAACCATATTATTATTCTTTTCTTCAAATTCATACATATCTACAAGTGATCCTGCAAACATATCTGTATCTCCTGAGTCTTCTACTCTTACTTTTTTAAGCATTTGTCTTCCAATTACTTCTATATGTTTGTCGTTTATATCAACACCTTGGTTTCTATATACTTTTTGTACTTCAGAAATTAGATAATCATATACTCCTTCTGGTCCCTTTATTGCTAGTATTTCACTTGGGTTTACTGAACCTTCTGTTATTTGATCTCCCGCTTCTAAAACGTCACCGTCTTTTACACGTAATTTTGATCCAAATGGTATTGTATATGTTTTTGAATCATCTTTTGATGTTACAATAACTTCCTTTTTCTTCTTATCATCTTGAATTTTTACAGTTCCTGCTATTTCAGTTATAATTGCAAGTCCCTTTGGTTTTCTTGCTTCAAATAGTTCCTCGACTCTAGGAAGACCTTGTGTAATATCTCCTCCTGCAACTCCTCCTTCGTGGAAAGTTCTCATTGTTAACTGTGTTCCTGGTTCACCGATTGATTGTGCGGCTATAATTCCTACAGATTCTCCTATGTTTACTTCTTCTCTTGTTGCAAGACCCATTCCATAGCATTTTGCACATACACCATGTTTTGATCTACATCCTAGTGCAGAACGTACTTTTACTCTTTCATATCCCGCTTCAACTATTTTTTCTGCTATTTTCTCTGTAATCATTGTGTTTGTGTCTACTATTATTTCTTTTGTTTTTGGATCTATTATATCTTCTAATGCATATCTTCCTTCTAGTCTTTCTTGTAGTTTTTCTATTATTTGGTTTCCATCTTTTATATCAGAGATTTCAATTCCATCATGTGTTCCACAATCGTGTTCTCTTACTATTATGTCTTGTGCAACGTCAACTAATCTTCTTGTTAAGTATCCAGAGTCGGCTGTTCTTAAAGCTGTATCCGCAAGTCCTTTTCTTCCTCCATGGCTTGATATGAAATATTCTAGTGGATCTAGTCCTTCTCTAAATGATGAACGAATTGGTACTTCTACGGCTTTTCCTGATGTGTTTGCCATAAGTCCACGCATACCAGCTACCTGACGTAATTGGTTCATATTACCACGTGCTCCTGATTGTATCATCATATAGATTGGGTTGTTTTCATCAAAGTCTTTTTGCATTGCATCTGATACGTCGTTGGTTGCTTTTTCCCATACTTTTATAACTGATTCATATCTTTCATCTTCTGTAATTAAACCACGTTTATATTGTTTTGCTATATTTTCTACTGCTACTTCTGCTTGGTCTAATATTTCTTGTTTTTCTTCTGGTATTATAATGTCGTTTGCACTAACTGTGATACCACTTTTTGTTGAATATTTATATCCTGTTGATTTGATGTAGTCTAATAATTCTGCTGTTCTTGGTAAGCCATGTACATTTATACATTTTGCAACTATCTTTCCTAAGTTTTTCTTTATAACAGGGAAATTAATTTCTAAATCAAATGCATTTTCTGGGTTAGTTCTATCTACAAATCCTAAGTCTTGTGGTATTCCTTGGTTGTATATTACTCTTCCTACTGTTGTTTCAATTTTTTTAGATTTCATTTCTCCATCAATTTCTTTAAACATTTTGATGAATACTTTTGCATGTAATCCTACTTCTCCATTTGCATATGCCATTATTGCTTCATCTATATCTTTAAAGTATGAACCTTCTCCAATTTCACCCTCTACTATCATTGTTAAATAATAACTTCCAAGTATCATATCTTGTGTTGGTACTGTTACTGGTTTTCCATCTTGTGGTTTTAATAAGTTATTTGCTGATAGCATTAAGTATCTTGCTTCTGCTTGTGCTTCTGGTGATAATGGTACGTGTACTGCCATTTGGTCTCCATCGAAGTCGGCATTGAAGGCTGTACATACAAGTGGATGTAATTTTATTGCTCTTCCTTCTACAAGTACTGGTTCGAAAGCTTGGATACCTAATCTATGTAGTGTTGGAGCACGGTTAAGCATAACTGGATGGTCTTTTATAACTTCTTCTAATATATCCCATACTTCTGGTCTTAATCTTTCTACCATTCTTTTTGCATTTTTAATGTTGTGTGCTATTCCACGTCCAACTAACTCTTTCATTACAAATGGTTTAAATAGTTCTACTGCCATTTCCTTTGGTAATCCGCATTGATATATTTTTAGTTCTGGTCCTACTACGATAACTGAACGTCCAGAGTAGTCAACACGTTTTCCAAGTAAGTTTTGACGGAAACGTCCTTGTTTTCCTTTTAATAAGTCTGATAATGATTTTAGAGGTCTATTTCCTGCTCCTGTTACAGGTCTTCCACGTCTACCATTATCTATTAGGGCATCTACTGATTCTTGTAACATTCTTTTTTCATTTCTTACTATTATTTCTGGTGCTCCAAGCTCTAGTAGTCTTTTTAAACGGTTATTTCTGTTTATTACTCTTCTGTATAAGTCGTTTAAGTCTGAGGTTGCAAATCTTCCTCCATCTAATTGTACCATTGGTCTTAGTTCTGGTGGAATTACTGGTACTACATTCATTATCATCCATTCTGGTTTATTTCCAGATAATCTAAAAGATTCTACTGTGTCTAATCTTTTTATTATTTTTGCCTTTTTTTGTTCACTTGCAGTTTCTAGTTCTTTTTTTAATTTGCTAGATAATTTTTCTACATCTATCTCTTTTAGTAATTTTTCTATTGCTTCTGCTCCCATTTCTGCTTTAAAAGAACCTTTTCCATATTTTTCTACTGCTTCATGATATTCTTTTTCAGTTAAGATTTGGCATTTTATTAATCCAGAGGTACCTTTGTCTGTTACTACGTATGATGCAAAATATATTACCTTTTCTAGACTTCTTGGTGAGATGTCTAACATTAAGGCTACACGACTTGGTATACCTTTAAAATACCAGATATGTGCTACTGGTGCTGCAAGCTCTATGTGTCCCATTCTTTCTCTTCTTACTTTTGCTTTTGTAACTTCAACACCACATCTATCACATACTATTCCTTTATATCTTACTCTTTTATATTTTCCACAGTGACATTCCCAGTCTTTTGTTGGTCCAAATATTCTTTCACAGAATAGACCATCTTTTTCTGGTTTTAATGTTCTATAATTAATGGTTTCTGGTTTTTTTACTTCACCTTTTGACCATTCTCTTATTTTTTCATCTGATGCTAGCCCAATTTTTAATTTATCAAATATTTCTAATTCGTCCATTTTTGGCCCCTTTCACAAATTTGAAGAATTATTTTCCACATAATCTTTAAAAAATAACCTTACACTGCACGAACAATTCTATTTTGTGGATTATTTCTTTATTATGTAAGTATATTCAATTTGTAAGGGTTGCACGCATGCAACCCTCTTATTGCATACAATAAACATATTTTTATTATTCTTCATCATCTAATATGTCATTATCATTCATTAGGTTATCTCTTCCTAAATCTGTATCTTCTAGTAACATTTCGTCTTCATCATCTAAAACACTTTCAAATAGTGCATCTGCATCTTCTGTTTCTAGAAGTTCTACATCATCATTATCTTCGTCTTCTTCTATATAGTTTTCTGCTAGTTCTTGTTCTAGTAAAATGTTTTTTTGTCTTTCTTTTTCTGGATTATATTCTATTCCTTCATCTATATTTTCTTTTAGTTCTAGTTCTTTATCATCACTTGAATATAGACGCACATCTAATCCTAAACTTTGCAATTCTTTTACTAATACTTTAAAGCTTTCTGGTACTCCTGGCTCTGGTACATTTTCACCCTTTACTATTGATTCATATGTTTTTACTCTTCCTACTACGTCGTCTGATTTTACTGTTAAAATTTCTTGTAAGGTATGAGCTGCTCCATATGCTTCTAGTGCCCAAACTTCCATTTCTCCAAAACGTTGTCCACCAAATTGCGCTTTTCCTCCTAGTGGTTGTTGTGTTACTAGTGAGTATGGTCCTGTTGAACGTGCGTGGATTTTATCATCTACTAAGTGATGTAGTTTTAACATATACATTACACCAACTGTTACTGGATGATCAAATTTCTCACCTGTTCTACCATCATATAAAGTTGTTTTTCCATCTTTTGTTCTTCCTGCTTGTTCTAGTAATTCTTCTATTTCATATTCTTTTGCACCATCAAATACTGGTGTTGCTACTTTCCATCCAAGTTCACGTGCCGCTGCTCCTAAATGTACTTCTAACACTTGACCTAAATTCATACGTGATGGTACACCTAATGGGTTAAGTACTATATCTACTGGTGTTCCATCTGGCATAAATGGCATATCTTCTACTGGTAATATTCTTGATACAACACCTTTGTTTCCATGACGTCCAGCCATTTTATCTCCAACTGAAATTTTTCTTTTTTGTGCTATATAACATCTTATTACTTGGTTTACTCCAGGAGCTAATTCATCTGAATTGTCTCTTGTGAAGATTTTTACATCTACTATTGTTCCTTCTTCTCCATGTGGTACTCTTAATGAAGCATCTCTAACTTCTCTTGCTTTTTCTCCAAATATTGCACGTAATAATCTTTCTTCTGCTGTTAATTCTGTTTCTCCTTTTGGTGTTACTTTTCCAACTAGGATATCTCCTGGTCTTACTTCTGCACCTATTCTTATTATTCCGTTTTCATCAAGATCTTTTAAACTGTCTTCTCCAACATTTGGTATGTCTCTTGTTATTTCTTCTGGCCCAAGTTTTGTATCTCTACATTCACAGTCATATTCTTCTATATGTATTGATGTATATACATCTTCTTTTACAAGTCTTTCACTTATTAATACAGCATCTTCGTAGTTATATCCTTCCCATGTAGCAAATGCTATTAATACGTTTTTACCTAGTGACATTTCTCCTTTGTCTGTTGCTGGTCCATCTGCTATAACGTCTCCGGCTTTTACTTTTTCACCTTTTACTACTATTGGTCTTTGATTTATACAGGTTCCACCATTGGTTCTTTTGAATTTACGTAAGTGGTATTTTTCAATTTGACCTTTATCTGTTTTTAATGTAATTTCATCTGCTGTTACTTTTTCTATTGTTCCATTTGAACTCGCTATTTGTAGTATTCCTGAGTCTTTTGCTGCTCTATATTCAATTCCTGTTCCTACTATTGGTGATTCTGTTGTAAGTAATGGAACTGCTTGACGTTGCATGTTTGCTCCCATTAATGCACGGTGAGCATCGTCATGCTCTAAAAATGGTATCATTGCAGCACCAACAGATACTAATTGTTTTGGTGATACATCTACATAATCAACTTGTTCTGGTGCAACTTCTGCGATATCATCTAGATATCTTACTTTTATTTTTTTGTTTATAAATTCTCCATTTTTATCTATTGGTTCTGATGCTTGGGCTATTTTTGCTCCTTCTTCTTCTTCAGCGCTTAGGTATATTACTTCATCTGTTACTTTGTTTGTTTTTTTATCTACTACTCTATATGGTGTTTCTACAAATCCATATTCGTTTATTATTGCAAATGATGTAAGTGCTGATATAAGTCCTATGTTTGGTCCTTCTGGTGATTCAATTGGGCATAAACGTCCATAATGTGTATAGTGTACGTCTCTTACTTCGAAGCCTGCTCTTTCTCTTGAGAGTCCACCTGGTCCTAATGCTGATATTCTTCTTTTATGTGTTAATTCAGAAAGTGGGTTGGTTTGGTCCATAAATTGTGATAATTGTGAACTTCCAAAGAATTCTCTTATTGATGATGTTATTGGTTTTGTGTTTATTAATGTTTGTGGTGTTACAACATCTAAGTCTTGTATTGTCATTCTTTCACGTACTACTCTTTCAAGTCTTGTTAATCCAATTCTAAATTGATTTTGTAATAGTTCTCCTACTGAACGTATACGTCTGTTTCCTAAGTGATCTATATCATCTACTTTTCCTATTCCATGTTGTAATGTTAATATATAGTTTACACTTGATAATATATCTTCTGTTGTAATATGTTTTGGAACTAATTCATCTATTCTTTCTTTTATTACTTTTTCTAGATCTTTTTTGTTTGTGTTTTCTAGTATATTTTTTAATACTTCATAATTTACATATTCTTTTACTTTTAAGTCTTTTAAGTCTACAAATTTATGAATATCTACTGTTCCATTTCCTATTACTTTAACTGCTTTTTCTCCTACTTTTACAGAAACTACGTTTATTCCTGAATTTTGAATTTCTTCTGCAGTTTCCTTTGTAATTACTTCTCCAGCTCCTACAAGTACTTCTCCTGTTTCTTGATTTACTATATCACTTGCTGCTACTTGATTTTTTATTCTTACTGCTAAGCTTAGTTTTTTATTGAATTTATATCTTCCAACTTTTGATAGGTCATATCTTCTATTATCAAAGAATAATCCATTAAATAAACTTCTTGCTGCTTCTACTGATGGAAGTTCTCCTGGTCTTAATTTCTTGTATATTTCTATTAAGGCTTCGTCTTGTGTTTTTATCGTATCTTTATTTATACTTGCAATTATTTTATCTTCTTCTCCAAAGAAGTCTATTATTTGTTCATCTGTAACTAGTCCTACTGCTCTTAATAGTGATGTTACTGGTAGTTTTCTTGTTCTATCAACTCTTACATAAAATACGTCATTTGCGTCTGTTTCGTATTCTATCCAAGCTCCACGTATTGGCATTACTGTTGAAGTAAAGATTTTTTTACCAGTTTTATCATATTCATTAGCATAATAACATCCTGGAGAACGTACAAGTTGGCTTACTACAACTCTTTCCGCACCGTTTATTACGAAGGTTCCACTATCTGTCATAAGTGGAAAGTCTCCTAAATAGATTTCTTGTTCTTTTATTTCTCCTGTTTCACGGTTTATTAAACGTACTTTTATATGTAATCTTGTTGAATATGTTGCGTCTCTTTCCTTTGCTTCTTCTAATGAGTATTTAGTCTTGTCTTCCATATAATAATCGAAGAATTCTAATACTAAATTTCCTGTGTAGTCTATTATTGGAGATATATCTTTTAGTACTTCTCCTAAACCTTCGTTTACAAACCAATTATATGAGTCTTTTTGTACTTGAATTAGGTTTGGCATTTCTATACTGTCTTCTGTTTTTGCAAAGGTTTTTCTTACACATTTTTCGTGTTTTACATCTTTTAACAAAAATATCACCTCTATAAAATTTTTAAGCAGAAAAATAAGATTTTAATGGCTTACGCCCTTTATGATTTAAATATATTTATAAGAAGTCCTTCTTAAATTAAGAATCCCTAGTAAATTTTAAGAGTATACTCTGCTACTTTATACTTTAAAATTTAAAGTTTTCCTAAATTCAATTCCTCTTCTTTTAAATTTTTAAAGAATTTACAGAATTACGACAACAAAAAGGCATGTTGGCAAACTTTATTTTTTACCAACTCACCTTTTATAAAAATCTTTTAACTTCTTGTTATTACTGGTTTTTTTATTTTTACCACCCTTGTCTTTTTGATTTTTTAACAAGTTTTCTCGTAATAATGTTCTTATAATATATCACTTTTCTTATGGCTTGTCAAGGTTTTAAGGGATTTTTTATCAATTTTTTATCGATTACAAAAAATAAAAAGTGCATATAAGTTTTAACTTACATACACCTTTTTCTTTGTTATTTTTACATTTCTCTATCTGCTTGAATTTCATTTCTAATTCTAATTACTTCTATTTCTTTTAATCCTGTTATTTCCGCTATTTCGGCTGTAGTTTTATTAGCTCTTAATAAGTTCCTAATTCTTTGGATCTTTTCTATTCTTTTTGTCTCATTTATTGCTTCAATTAGCTTTTCTTTTCCTAGATATTCCATATCTTCATTTCTAATAAGTATATTTAGAAATGCTATAGCTTCAGCTGTCCTTTTTGTTTTTATATACATATTTGACATTAGTATTACTTCTTTTAATTCTATTTTGTTATATTTATCATCCAAATAATCTCTATAATCATCTATTTCATCTCTTGTAATTGTATGTTCTTTTAATTTTTGTTTTAATTGTCTATAATTTGGTTTGGACTTCATTTGTCTTAATTTTACACAAACTGTTGAGATTGAAACTCCCATTATTTCTGCTATTTCTTTTTGTTTTTTCCCTTGTTGTCGTAGTCTTAGTATCTTTAATCCTTCTTCTATCTTCTCTTGATTTTTTTGTTGCTTTTTGTTACCTTTTTTAGCTTTTATTGGTTGCTCCTTTT